>NZ_BAABBY010000015.1:0-135210 GCF_039538295.1 Pedobacter jeongneungensis
TTAGGCATAAAAACCTTGACGACTTTTTAATGTGCCGCTACCGCTTTAGGTAATCTGATTAATAATTAAGCAAATTAGATATTTGTTATCCTAAAATTAAATATCAAAACAAATCTAAAGGACGATTCTATTAAGATCTGCGCAGAATTAGAATTTAAGGCACTGAACCATTGTACCTAAACCCGATCGTAGTGTAAAGCCCGCAGACCGAAGCATGAGGGCAAGGACTTGTAACGAAGAGCGGGACAGCAGGCCTCCAAGAATTACTGTCCGCACATTTTCTAATAGTCATCCTAAACTCATGTTTCTGGATCTTTTTAATAGATTTCTCCACTGCGGTCCAAATGACGGATCTGTTCTTACCTCACTTCCTGCATTAAGCGCCTTACCAGTTGCGAAAAAATAATGAGTGCCAAGCCTGCAATTAAGGAGTACAAGGCCAGGGCTTTATAACCTTCGGTATAGGCCATCAATTTGGTGGTTAACGAGGCGTGATCAATACTCGACATTTCTGCACCGAGTTTACCTGCAGCCAATTGTCCGAAAGCGCTCGATAAAAACCAGAGCCCCATCATCATCCCGAACATTTTCTTAGGTGATAGTTTGGTAATAATCGACATCCCGATCGGACCTAAGCAAAGCTCGCCAAGCGTTAACAACAAATAGGCAAACGTAAATACATTTAGCGAACTAATTCCCTGTGCATTGGCAAAGAACCTGGTGGCATAAAAAACGTAAAAACTTAAGGCCAGTAATAGGAAACCGATTCCAAATTTTACAACTGTGTTCGGTTCTATTTTACGTTTGTAGAGGCCTAACCATAAAATACCTACAATGGGACTAAAAACGATCACAAAAAATGAATTTGCGCTATTGTTAACCACATTGGGATCAATATTGAGGAATAGAATTTTATGGTCGAGGTTATCTTTAGCAAACAGGGACAATGAACCACCGCTTTGTTCGGATATGGCCATAAAAATGAAATAACAGAAAATGAATACAAAGGCTGCGAGCAATTTATATTGTGCTGTTTTATCTTTTATGCTAAACGTTTCGTACAGGAAATAAATCATAGCAATAATACCGATGGTGTACATGAAATAATCGGTAAAGGCCGTATTTTTTACCATGATGTAAATCAATGGGATACATACAATAGAACCTGCATACACCGCGATTTCTGATAATTGCTGTTTTGATTTTTTGAGGTGCAGCAGTGGAGAATTTCCTATCGGACCCAGGTATTTTTTAGTAAAAATAAAGGTACCTAAACCAAACATCATTACCAGGGCAGCAGATAAGAAACATAAATGCCAGTTATAATATTTACCCAGATAAATACACATGGCGCCGCCCAAAAGGCCTCCAACGTTAATGCCAGCGTAAAAAAGTCCGTAGCCAGCATCTCTTCTGTTATCTTTTTCATGGTAAAGTTCGCCAACCATTGAAGATACATTGGGTTTGAAGAAACCTGTACCGATAATTGATAGGGTAATGCCTGCATAAAAGAGATCGTGAGGCGAGAATGCCAAAACAAGATTACCGATAATCATGAGCGAACCGCCCCAAAAAAGCGATTTCCTGAAACCTAAGATTTTATCGGCGAAAATGCCGCCAATAAATGTGAAAGCATACACAAAAGCTTGTATAGCACCATATTGCAGGTTCGATTTTTGATCGCTCAAACCCAGCTGATCTACCATAAAAAAGGCCAGTACACCCCGCATACCATAAAAACAGAAACGTTCCCACATTTCTACCAGCGATAAGTGCCAGAGTTGCTTCGGGTATTTTCCTTCAAAATTCTGGATCTCTTCTATTGAAACTGTTTTTTCCATTAAAATAGGTTTAAAAATTAAAAGCCCGATCGGAGCCGGGCTTTCTATATGGTTGTGTTTTAAATTAGTCCAGAATATCCTGGTGCATCATTTTTTGCAGTTTTTTGGTAATTGCAAATAAGATAAGCGACGCAATGCCGGCCATTACCACAAACATCATAAAAAACTCGTACAACGAATTAATCTGGATGCCTAAAATAGATTGATATTCGAAAGGAATTTTTAAATCTTTCAGTTTTGCCAGTTCTGCAGCACTTGGTGTAACCGTTTTAGATAAAATTGGTTGAAGGTTAATACCTGCATCAGCAGCCTGTTTAATTTCTGCTGTTCCCGGAGGATATAAACTACTTAAAATTCCGGCAAATTTGTTGGCAGCAGCATTGGCTAAAAACCAAACCGCCATTAACAGCGAACCGAATTTTAACGGTGCCAGTTTATTTACCAAAGATAAACCGATAGGAGACAGGCAAAGCTCGCCACACGTATGCAAGGCGTACATCCCGATTAACCACATCATGCTTACTTTGACTGACGATGATACATCTTTAACGCCAAAAGCAATCCATAAATAACCTAAAGCAAGTAAGAATAAACCTAATGCCATTTTAGTTGGCGATGATGGTTCATTCTTACCTAATTTAATCCATAGCCAGGCAAAAATAGGTGCAAATGTTACTACAAAAATAGAATTTAACGAAGCAAAAATACTTGCAGGCACGGTAATAAAGCCTAAATCTCGTTGTGTTTGTTCTGCTGCGAAGAAAGTTAGAGAAGCACCAGCCTGTTCAAAGGCACTCCAGAAAAAGATAACGAAAAAGGCAACGATAAAAATTACACCAATACGTTGTTTTTCGATAATACTCAACGATTTATTGGAGAAGATAATAAAAGCAATAAACAGTACCGAAGCTACCAATAAATAGGTTAAAAAACTGAATACTTTTGCATCAATATAAAATAAACCAATCATTAATGCAGAAAAAGCTGCCAGACCAAAACCAATAACCAGTGGGTTTAATGCCGCTTTAGGTGTCCCTGCCGGAACAACGCCTAACTCTTTACCATCAGGTGCTACCACATATTTTTTCTGAAATAAGATTTGTACCAGAACGCCTAAAAGCATGGCTACACCTCCTGCAAAAAATGCCCATTTAAAATCTAACGGATTTCCGGTATCGCCTAGAAAACCACAAACGATAGGGCCTAATGCACCACCAACATTTATACCCATATAAAAAATGGTATAAGCCGCATCGCTTCTTTTATCGCCTTTTGGGTATAACTGACCAACCAGCGAAGAAATATTTGGTTTAAAAAAACCATTTCCGGCAATCATAAAGCCAAGACCTGTAAAAAACAGAAAGGCCGACAGAGATGGATTACTGTGGAACAGTGTTGCGCAGAAGAAAAGTACAAACTCACCAAGAGCCATCATCAATCCACCGGTGATAATCGATTTTTTATTCCCCCAGTAGCGGTCGGCAATGTAGCCACCAATTAGCGGTGTTAAGTAAACTAAGCCGGTATAACTACCATAAAGGTTAGAAGCAAAAGCTTTATCAAATAACAGGGCTTTGGTCATAAACAGCACAAGGATTGCCCGCATGCCGTAATAGTTGAAACGCTCCCACATTTCTGTGGCAAATAACACGTATAAACCCTTGGGATGGCCTTTAGATTGATTTGGTATTGATGTCATATTCAGTATTTTAGTTTGTTTGTTGTTGAATGTGATAAAATTTTATTTAATGCCGTATGCTTTCATGATGTTATTTAACCATTTTAACAACACCAGGCCAATTACTGCCGAAGCCATTAGCAGCGAGAAGTTTACCCAAAAGAAATTGGATTTGTCTTCGTAAGTATCCCATAGTGTAGCCAGTACGCCAGAAAGTTTATTGCCGATTGAGGTAGATACAAACCAGCCGCCCATCATTAAAGAGGTGATCCTAACCGGGCTTAGTTTTGATACCAATGATAAACCCATCGGACTTAAAAAGAGTTCGCCAATGGTAATGATACCGTAAGTCCCCATCAGCCAGAGTACAGAAACTTTTTCGGATCCGTTTTTACCGATATAAACAGCTGTAATCATCACCAGGACAGAAATTGCGGATATGAATATGCCGAATATGATTTTACTTGCCGTGCTCGGTTCTTTGCCTCTGCTGCGTAGCCAGGTAAAAAAGGCAACAACCAATGGCGTTAACAGGATTACCCATGCCGGATTAATGGATTGGCTTAAATTTGTAGCCCATAATTCTACCCCTTCGCCTTCCTTTGGCAATTCTGCCGCGGGTACATTTTTAAAATAAACAGGATAATTGTATTCTTTTTGCACTACACCATCTACTTTTTGCAAACGGAAAGCATGATCGTAAAGTGCCACGCTGTCTTTTTTGTAAACTAAATTTTGTGACAGGCTTAAGTTTGAAAAAGTGTTTTTTGCGGTAGGATTGGTGAGGCTCCGGTCGGTATAGCGGTCGGCCCAGGTGGTTAAGGCGGTACCGTTTTGTTTAAATACTGCCCAGAATAATATTACGACTACAAAAATGGTTAACAAAGCTGCAATTGGCCGTTTTTCTTCTTTACTGGCTTTAAAAAATAACGTGCTGTAGAAATAAATTACCGGAAAACAGGCAAATATAAAAGCATCGGTACTGGTAGAGCCTACTAATGGGTGACCAATTAATTTTGTTGGCAACACCCAGCCGATAACACCTGCAATTACAGAGGGTAGGAGAATGAGTAAGCAAATTTTAAGGAAAGGCATATCACCATCAACCATTCCTTTTTTAATATCGAAAGCCCGGTAATGCTTTAGTCCCGTAATAAAAACTGCTACCCCAATAAACATGCCCACGCCGGCGGCGAAAAATGCATATTCCCAGCCCAACATAATATAGAGGGCCGCGCCAAAAAAGTTGCATATAAACGCACCGACGTTAATACCCATGTAGAAAATATTATAACCGTCATCTTTTTTAGCCTGATACTCAGGGGTTGAATAAATATTGCCCAATAAAGTAGAAATATTGGGTTTAAAAAAGCCATTTCCCAAAATAACAAGGGTCATGGCCAGGTAAAGTATAGGCAAACTGTGCACCCCCATTAAACAATAACCTACACCCATCATGAGGCCGCCAATAATGATCGATTTGGCATAACCGAGGTATCTGTCAGCTAATAAGCCACCTAAAAATGGTGTTAAAAATACCAGGGCGATAAATGTTCCGTACAAATCAGCCGATTCTGCCTCAGTCATGGCAAAACCTGCTTTTACATCCTTTAAATAAAGCGTAAAAATGCCGATCATTAAATAGTAACCAAAACGTTCCCACATTTCTGATAAAAAAAGGAATTTTAAGCCTTTAGGATGTTTAGTTTGGTTTGTTGCGGGCATTTAGGAAAAGTTTTTAGGGCGCAATATAGCGAGTGGAGGCCATTCTGGCAAATTTTTAAACCATATGGCAGGTAAATGATTTGTTAAGCCTGGTTAAAAATCAGAACTTTCTGATGGGTTTTACATTTTTTTTGGGGTCTGCATAAAGCTCGTCGTTTGCGTTCGGATCGTTGTTAAGTATCAGTTCTTCCTGGAGTTTTAATTTACCGCCAATAATTTTGAAACCGTCAAAAGTTCCGTCCGATCCATAATATTCGAACCTTCCTTTTATTTCAGGATCAAAAGATGCCAGGTGGTCGAATATAATCATGCCTGCCTTCATATCCGTTTTCAAGGTCATGGCATTCGATTTTGCATATTCGAATATTACCCTGTTCTTTCCCTTTAGTTCTTTTCCGTCAAAAACTGGCGCACCCAAAGTGAGGGTTTCCTTATCAAACGAAAGGATTTCGATCACTTTTTTAGTGGTTGCCTGTGTATTGCCTTTCCAGCCTAAAAGCACATAATAAGGCAACCGGTTTCCACTCGTTACCGGAATTATTTCATAATACCTCGCTCCAAACCATTTCTGGTTATTGGTGATGATATTAGGATCGTTCAGGTTTTCCGTCTGATCGATGAGCGGAAACAATTTTAACGGACCGCTTTTGGTATTCATCTGGATGGCGCCATAATAGCGGTAAGAGCCATTTTCTAATTGAACATACCAGCTCAAAATCCTGAAAGCCTGATCAGGAGATTTAATTACCGATACATTTTTTAGCGAATCGAATGGGAATGAAAAAGAATTTGGCATTTTTAGTGCCTCTACCAGGGTTTTTACAAACCTGCTATTGAGTTCCGTTTTTTGAGCATCGCTTTGCGCGGCAACAGTATTTGCCGATATTTTGATCAGCGTATCCTGAAAAACAGCCAGTTTGCTGGCAACCTGCTGCGCTTTCAGGTTAAAGCTCAGCAGGGCCAGAATTAAAAAAATATTGAACTTGAAAAACTTCATGCGTATCTAAGATAGCTAAAACTTCCAGATTATAACTTTTCGATCACTAATGCACTGGCACCACCACCACCGTTACAAATACCGGCAACACCAATTTTTCCATCGTTCTGTGCCAGTACTGAAAGCAGGGTAACTACTATTCTTGCGCCCGATGCACCCAGCGGGTGACCTAAAGAAACTGCGCCACCATTAACATTTACCTGGTTTTCGTTTAAATTTAATAATTGGTTGTTTGCTAACGATACTACAGAAAAAGCTTCGTTAATTTCGAAAAAATCGACATCCTTAATGTTTACATTTGCTTTGTGTAAAGCTAGCGGAATGGCTTTTGAAGGTGCTGTGGTAAACCATTCTGGTGCCTGTTGTGCGTCGGCATAACCCAAAATTTTCGCCAATGGTGTTAAACCCAGTTCTTTTGCTTTATCAGCACTCATTAAAACCAGGGCTGCTGCACCATCATTTAAGGTAGAAGCATTTGCCGCGGTTACCGTTCCATCTTTTTTGAAAACAGGTTTTAACGAAGGGATTTTATCAAATTTAACTGCTGTAGGTTCATCGTCGGTATCAACCAAGGTGATTTCACCTTTACGGTCTTTTACCTCTACCGCTACAATTTCGCCGGCAAATTTGCCCGAAGTTTGTGCAGCTTGTGCTCGTTTGTAAGATTCTATGGCGAAATGATCCTGTGCCTCGCGACTGATGTTACATTCTGTAGCACAAAGTTCGGCTGCAGAGCCCATGTGGTAATCATTATAAACATCCCAAAGTCCATCTTTTACCAGTCCATCAGTTAACTGTCCGTGGCCTAAACGGTAACCATTTCTGGCTTTATCAAGGTAATAGGGGATATTGCTCATGCTTTCCATACCACCAGCCACAATAATATCATTGTCGCCATTGGCAATACTCTGCGCGGCAAGCATAATGGCTTTAGTGCCTGATGCGCATACTTTATTAATGGTAGTTGCAGGTAAATCAGGTAAACCGGCGGCTTTTGCAGCTTGTGTGGCTGGTGCCTGACCTAAATTGGCCGATAACACATTGCCCATATATACTTCCTGAATCTGTTCTGGTTTTAAGCCGGCTTTTTCGATGGCGGCCCTGATAGCGAAGCCACCAAGCTGAGTAGCAGAAAATTGGGCCAATGAGCCTCCAAAACTTCCAATAGGGGTTCTTACAGCTGATACAATTACAACTTCTTTCATGTACAAAATTTTTTATGAATTTTTGGTTAGGCCGCTAAGTTAATTAAACCGCTCATGTTTCCAAAACCTGCAGGCTTTAAAATAACGTACTGCAAATGATTTTAGCACCTTCTGATCATAATAAATTTTAAGGTTCTATGTAAACCTATGAGGTTTGTTAAATAGGAAATATTTTTTGGGAGAACGCTTGCGCTCGTTTCCAAACGAGTGCATAAATAGCTATACGATTCTATCGTGGTAAATGTAAAATTATTCAACGCTCGTTAGGAACGAGCGTCAGCGCGGTGGTCAATTTTTTTTGGAAATGCTTGGTTCGGTGTTTATGGCAGGCCTGTGGGTTTTGCGTTAGAGATTGTAAGGGTTCAGTACCGGTTCTTCATCGGTACCGGAGCGCAGCGCAGCCCTGCAAAGCCCGCCCCCTGGGGAACGCCCATATTATTTGCAATTTACAATTTGCAGTTGACCAGTGCTTTGACCTTTGAAAGTTCAAAAAATCCAGTTGAATGTTGCATATCTGCATCTACTATCTTTTAGTCTATTGCTCTTTCGCCTTACCTTTTTTCCTGGATTTTAAAGCCTGGGTAAGCAGAAACTCAATCTGCCCGTTGGTACTGCGAAACTCGTCTGCTGCCCAGGTTTCTACTTCTTTTAATAAAGCAGGACTAATTCTTAATACAAAAGCTTTTTTATCTTTCTCCGCCATTCTTATTGTATTGCTTGTATATTATACCTCGTTTTTAAATTTAGGAGGAACATTTCCAGCTCTTCTATTTTATTGGAACTGAACAAAAGTTTTTTTCCATTTTTAAATTCCAGTTGCAAGCCCCTGTTTTTATCGTTTAAAATGAAAGCCTTATCTTTAAGTTTAAACCATAAACGCGTTTTAACACCGTAACCGCCGTATTCAGAAAATGCATCATATTTGCGGATGTATGCTTTTTCAATGCTCATCCAGCTGAAATAACTGGGTTTAAAATGAAAAGGGAAATACCGGTAGGATAAGCCATCCGCATTTATTTTCAGTGTGAGCTTGCTTTGCTGAATCAAAAAAATAATTAAAAAAGGAAGAAACACAGCTAATACAGGTGCAAAGTACATTCTTTTTAATTCTGCCAAACCTGGTCCGTCTTTCTGGAAAATCAGTATAGCCAGTGTTGGGAATATTGTTACCCCCGTTACGAGGTATAACCACCAGATTTTTAAGCCTTGTTTCTCCTCAAACTCCATCGCTTAATTATATAAGGTACCGGTATTTACCACAGGTTGTACATGGCGGTCGCCACAAAGTACCACCAGTAAATTACTTACCATGGCTGCTTTGCGTTCTTCATCCAGTTCTACAATGCCTTTTTGTGATAGTTTCTCTAAAGCCATTTCTACCATGCCTACGGCGCCTTCTACAATTAATTTACGGGCTGCAATTACAGCTGTGGCCTGCTGACGCTGTAACATGGCGCTGGCAATTTCGGGCGCATAAGCCAAATGCGAAATCCTTGCTTCTAAAACTTCAATCCCTGCTCTTGATAAACGTTCGTTCAGTTCGTTTTCCAGTAATTCGCTTACTTTTTCGGCGCCATCTTTTAGCGTAATACTGGTTTCCTCGCCTTCGGCATGATCGTAGGGGAAAATGTTGGCTAAATGCCTTACCGCGGCTTCGCTCTGGATATTTACATACTGCATGTAATTTTCTACCGAGAAAACTGCTTTGGCCGTTTCGTTTACTTTCCATACCACTACCGCGGCAATTTCGATCGGGTTACCCAATTTATCGTTTACTTTTAACTGCTGCCCGTTAAGGTTATTTGCTTTTAACGATAACCTTCTTTTGGCGGTTAAGGGGTTTACCCAGAAAAATCCATCAGCTTTTACCGTGCCCAGGTATTTCCCGAATAAGGTTAATACCATTGATTGGTTGGGATTGATGATTAAAAAGCCCGGGAAAATTAAAAATATATCCACAGCCAGTAAAATCCCTCCCCATAAAAAGATTTCTGAAACAAAACATAAAATTGAAGCCACCAATAAAGCAATGCTTATGGCGAAAGTTAAATACCCAGACGGTGGGCTGATGATTTTTTCCTGATACATAATTGATATTAATTTGATATCATAAAGTAAAATATAAAATCTGGTAATTGCAAACAAAATCCCTGAAATGTATATTAGATAAAAATGTTATTTTTGACAATACAATAATTATATCGTTTTGGCCAAAATCAAGAGAAATTCCCATAAAATCCTTTACCGGAAATATTCATCAAACCTGAAGTATGTAATGATGATATTTACCGTTTTCATTATTACGCTGTTCCTTCCGAAACAACCGAGATTCAGGTATGAATTTGAAAAAAATGCAGTCTGGAAAAATAAGGATCTGATTTCTCCTTTCAGTTTTGCGATTTTAAAAACGAACCCGCAGGTAAGTGCCGACAAAAAGAATGCGTTAAAAGATATTTTGCCGGTTTACCAACTCGACAGGGGGATTACCGCAACAGCATTGGATGAATTTGGAAACGAATTTGATATTAAGTGGAAATCGAAGCAGCTTGATGAAAAAGAAAAGGAAGCTTATAAAGCTGCTGCCTACCGTTTGCTGCAGAATATTTACCAGAAAGGAATTATCGGATTAAATGTAAAACACCAGGCAGGCGGGAAAAATTACGATTTCTCTCTGCTGGAAAATAATGTGGCACAGGAAAAAAATACACAGGATGTTTTTACAGCCGAAACGGCACTTAACTTTTTTAAAGAAAATTTTAAAGCGCCCAACCCGGTAATGGGCGATTTGGTGGCCAACCTGGCCATTGATCATATTACGCCGAATATTGTATTTGATGAGCGTTTAACGCAAACCATACAGGATAATACCATCAATAATATTTCGACCACTAAGGGGATGGTACAAAAAGGGGAGTTGATTGTAGCCAAGAACGATGTAATTGATGAAGAAATTTACCAGAAACTCGAATCGTACAAGGCTACTTACGATGCACAAACCAAAACCATTGGCAGCAGGGCGCTTGTTTACCTCGGTCAGGTGGTGTTGGTGGGGTTCATCCTGACCATATTAATGTCGTTCCTTTTTCTTTTCAGAAAAGATATTTTTGCCGATAACCGTCAGCTTTCTCTTATATTAATTGTAACCACCGGGATGTTGCTGGCCTTAACCTGGGCCATTAAAATGGAAATCCCGAGTTTATATTACATTCCGTTTTGTGTAGTGCCGATTATCATCAGGATTTTATTTGATACGCGTTTGGCACTTTACCTGCACATGCTGGTGATTTTGATCGCCGGGTTTTTTGTAGCCAACAGTTTCGAATTTGTTTTTTATCAGGTTACCGCCGGTATGGTAGCCATATTCAGTATCAAAAACTTTGTTAAACGCGAAAGGTTTTTGGTTTCGGCTTTATTTATATTGCTGGCTTACTTTGTCTCTTTCGTGGGGATTGCCTTGCTGCGCGAAGGATCTTTCCGGGAAATTGAGTGGATTAATTTTATTCCTTTTGTTTTCAGCGTACTCTTGTCGCTTTTGGCTTATCCGTTAATTTACCTTTTCGAGCGGATTTTTGGTATTACCTCAGATGTAGCATTGATTGAATTAACCAATACCAATAATAAATTGTTACGTGAGCTTGCCTTTAAAGCACCAGGAACGTTTCAGCATTCGTTACAGGTGGCTAACCTTGCGGAGGCAGCCATATTTAAAATAGGCGGTAATTCTGTACTGGTAAGGGCAGGAGCATTATATCATGATATCGGTAAAGTTGATAATCCGCAATATTTTATCGAAAACCAGAATACCGCTGTAAGTCCGCACGATAAATTGCCTTACGAGCAAAGTGCACAGATTATTATTCAGCACGTACATAAAGGAATCGAGATTTTAAGGAAAAACCAGATTCCGGAAGCCATTATCGATTTCATCAGAACGCATCATGGAAATACCCGGGTGGATTATTTTTATCAGTCGTTTTTGAAAAATTCTCCCGAAAAATTTGTTGATGAAAACATTTTCCGCTACCCGGGACCGATCCCTTTTAGTAAAGAAACCGGGGTGTTAATGCTGGCAGATTCGGTCGAAGCTGCCTCAAGAAGTCTGAAAAATCCCGATGCGCAGAACATAAATGACCTGGTTGAACGCATAATTAACTACAAATTGGAACAAAATCAGCTTGATGATTGCGATTTAACGTTAAAAGATATTGAAACTATCAAATTGATATTCAAGACGATGCTGATGAGTATCTATCATGTGCGCATAGATTATCAACAATTATCATAATTTTTTTTTGCAGAATAACTTGTTTTACTATATTTGCAGACCTCAAAACAACGCCGGTAGGGCGAAAAAGAAGAGGTTGAAAGGAGAGGTGCCTGAGTGGCCGAAAGGAACAGTTTGCTAAACTGTCGTACTGGTAACGGTACCG
This sequence comes from Pedobacter jeongneungensis, assembly GCF_039538295.1. NCBI lineage: Bacteria > Pseudomonadati > Bacteroidota > Sphingobacteriia > Sphingobacteriales > Sphingobacteriaceae > Pedobacter > Pedobacter jeongneungensis. The sequence goes on from NZ_BAABBY010000015.1 coordinate 11,877, forward strand.
CGGGTTCGAATCCCGCCCTCTCCGCAGAAATAAAAATAAATGTAAATAAAAACGGAATTATCAATTTAAAACCGTCAATTTGCAATCCCTCCGAAAGAGGAAAAAGAAGATACCAAGTTCGGGATGTAGCGTAGCCCGGTATCGCGCCTGCTTTGGGAGCAGGAGGTCGTAGGTTCGAATCCTGCCATCCCGACAAAAAGTTTATCCCCTTTTAAAATAGGATTAAAAAAAGATCGATACCAAGTTCGGGATGTAGCGTAGCCCGGTATCGCGCCTGCTTTGGGAGCAGGAGGTCGTAGGTTCGAATCCTGCCATCCCGACAAAAAGTTTATCCCCTTTTAAAACAGGATAAAAAAAAGATCGATACCAAGTTCGGGATGTAGCGTAGCCCGGTATCGCGCCTGCTTTGGGAGCAGGAGGTCGTAGGTTCGAATCCTGCCATCCCGACAAAAACAGGATGCATAATCCGTCAAAAACCCTCTAAATCAATTGATTAGAGGGTTTTTTGTTTTTATTCCATATCAGTTTGGTGCTAGAAATATCAACCTATTTAGCACCTATTTCAGCACCAAAATCTTATTTCTATCATTGTAAATTTTTGAGTCGCATATTTTTTTCAATCACTAAAAATTATTTTGCACCATTTTGCTATCACTTGATTTTTACTGTTTTTCAGGTGCTAGAATAGGTGCTAAGCTTAGGAGGAAATTTTATGAAATCTCAGCACACTTTTGCCCTCTCATTCTATTTAAAGCGGGAAAATGAGCTAAATGGCAAAGCTCCAATTTATGCGAAAATTACAGTCGATGGTAAGTACCTCCGGCTGGCGCTAAAGAGGTCTGTCGAACCGAAATTTTGGAACCAGCGGACACAAAGGCTTCTGGGTAACACGCCCGAAATTATTTTATTAAGGGAGAAGCTCAGGCAGGTGACAAATGAAATTAATGGTGCTTATGATGAATTGCGGTATCAGAAGAAAGCAATCACTGCTCAGGCGATCAAATCGAAGGTCGAAGGGCAAGAAGAAGGGAAAACCCTCATGTACCTGATCAAATATCATTATGAACATCAGGGCTCTTTACTTGCTCAGGGAACAATTAAGAATTATTATTCAACTGAACGCTTTTTGAAAGAATTTCTTAAACGGAAAAAGCTGACCGATATCCAGCTTACAGCGCTGGACTTTCGTTTTATTACCGAATTTGCTGTATACTTAAGAAAAAAGGAACCGGACAGGGCACAGCGTCCGTGTACGAACAATACCGTAATGAAACATATGGAAAGGCTTCAGAAGCTTACCGGTCTCGCTTTAAAATTTGGCTGGATAATTACAGATCCATTTCTTAACTATCAGCGGCATATCATCAAGAAAGATAGGGAGTGTCTCGACATGGATGAAATTTCGGCTTTATGGTCACTGGAAATTGAAGATAATTCGATAATGCTTGTGAAGGAAATGTTTCTGTTCAGTTGCTACACTGGGCTTTCTTATAATGAAATCAGTAGGCTAACCAATGATTTTATCAAAAGGGAAAGTGATGGAAGCCTGTGGATTGAAATGATCAGGCAGAAAACGCTCAATACTAGTGAATTGAAGTTCCATGTGCCAATCCTCCCTGAAGCGCTCGGGCTTATTGAGAAGTATGAGCATTCGGCAGAATCTTTATTTAAGGGAACAATTTTTCCCAGCCCCACCAATCAGTATATGAATCGCTGCCTGAAAATCATATCCAGGTTGGCTGGCATAAGTAAATGTTTAACCTTTCACGTTGCGCGGCATAGCTTTGCCACGACCATAACCCTAGAAAATGGTGTGTCAATAGAAAGTGTCGCACATATGTTAGGGCACAGTAGTACCAGGACAACCCAGATTTATTCAAAGGTGAAAAAAAAGAAGGTCGCAAGTGAAATGAATCTGGTGAAACTTAAATTACATCCTGTTATCAGAAAGGTAGTTTGAAGAACTGAATCGGTTATCAATTAAACAATACGATAAAATACTAGGTAAGTGACCTTAATATCCCTTGTTGAATATTGCTATTTTTTGAACTTTATCCTTCGAACAACAGGGGATATTTATGGGAACATTAGAATTTATTACAAAGGAGGATCTTGAACAATTCAAACAAGAACTTTTTGCAGAGTTGCGTAGGCCCACATTTAAACCACCAACCGGTAAGGATAAGCAAAAACCCTTTATTAAAAGTTATGAGGTCAGACAACTATTAGGGATTTCGCCAGGAACCCTTCTGCAACTTAGAAAAAATGGTCAAATTAAGTTCAGTAGGATTGGTGGATTGATGTATTACAAATACGAAGATATTGAGGCTATGATGGAAAGACGAGCATAAGCAAAGAACAACCTTTTGGCATAGGACTGGAAGTGTACAAACTGCCCAAATATAATGTTGGGTGGTGACCTTGTTAGACCAGGAGTGGACTAGTTGAAAATAAGCAGCATGGAAAAGACAAAGGAGATTACCGATGCCCATCAGTTTTACTGCCCTAAACGAAAACGGCAGGGATCTAAAATAGGCATGCGCCTAAGGATAAGAAAACTGCTACAATCATTTCCATCTGTTAAAGAGAACAATAAAGAAGGAGTTTAACACTAGCCTAAATGGAAGGATTCTGCCCACGCGTGTGCGCAGCAAGATGGATTTTTGTAGACAAAAATATCTTGCCATCCTTACGGCTGGGGAACCGCGGCGGGACTTGCGGTTCCAAAATTGATCCATTTTTTTATTATGGCCAGAGCTAAACAGAGGGACACTGAAAAACTTTTGAAACATGTGCTGCGGATCAGGATTGATGAGAAGACCTTCAAACGGCTGGAGAAACTGGTGGCAACAAGTGATTGCCGGAACCCTTGCGCTGCCGCAAGGAAAATCATTACCGGGGAGCGTATCAATGTCTTCTATAGGAATGATGAAATGGGGGAAGTGATGGAAGAACTGGCCATGATCAGAAAGGAAATCCGCTCTATCGGGATCAACATCAACCAGCAGACCCATTTCTTCAATGCCAGCGACAAGCTAAGCCAAAAGTGGTTCTATGTTAACCGAACCCTGGAGCTGTACAAACCGATAAACGAAAAGACTGAGAGACTGCTTGAAATCGTGAACCAACTTGCCATACAATGGTTGCAAAAATCGTAAGCGGTAAAAAAGTAGCTGGTATTGTCCATTATAATGAGGATAAGGTTGATCAGCGCCATGCCCAGCTACTTATGGCTAGCGGTTTTGCTGCAGAAATCAAATCACTTACACTGAACATGAAAATCAACCGTTTCAGGCAGTTGACCAGACTTAATGCGGCCACAAAGACCAATGCCATACACATCAGCCTGAATTTCCATCATAAGGACAGACTGGATTCCACCAGACTCTCTGCCATTGCCAGGCAGTACATGGAAGGTATCGGTTTTGGTAACCAGCCCTATCTGGTTTATCAGCACCTGGATGTTCATCATCCGCATCTGCATATCGTTTCCACCAATATCCAGCGGGACGGCTCCAGGATCGATGTCCATGGGATCGGGTACAGGCTGTCGGAACCGGTAAGGAAGCAGATCGAGCGGGAACACGCTTTAACCGTTGCTGAAGGAAGGTCGGAAAAACAGCAGATTGAAAAGATCATGGTGCCAAAGCAGCTGGATTATGGACAGAAAGCTACAAAAAAGTCGCTTTCCAAACTTATCCGGGCAGTGAGAGAGCATTATGTTTATGGGAGTTTACCGGAGTTGAACGCAATACTGAAAACCTTTAATGCCATTGCTGTGCCTGGAACAGCAGGGTCTAGAATGGAGCAGAACAAGGGGCTTTTGTATTCGGTGCTGGATGAAAATGGCAAGCCAATCGGCGTACCGATAAAAGCCAGCGCTTTAAGCGGGCAACCCATCCTGCGTAATCTGGAGAAGGACTTTGTCCAGAAGCAGGAATTAAAACCCGGGTTAAAACCTGGTCTTAAGGCCAAAATTGAACTTGCGTTAAACAGCAGGGTCAGCTCACTTGAGGGATTTAAAAAGGTACTGTCCCGACATAATATCGACCTGGTAATTGCCAGATCAAAAGAGGGAAGGGTTTTTGGTTTGAGTTATATCGATCACGAAAGCAAAATAATGATCAAGGGATCTGAGCTGGGTAAGTCCTATGTCGCTATCGGTTTAGTGGCAAGATTTGGCCGGGCTCAAAAAATACTTGTTAGGGACAACAATGGCCAAAGCGCAATCTCTTTGCACCATGCTGAACAATTTGCAGCCGGGAAAGGACAGGGATTAATGCCAGACCTTAACTTCTTATTGGAACCCGGCGAGGGACAGGCTATTCCAACAGTAAGCAAGCGGAAGAAAAAGAAAAAACGCAGCCAGGAAAGGGGACAACAGCGATGAATACAGGCGAAGATACCGGAGCGCTAAGAAAGATCATTGACCTTACGCGGCTGATCAGCCTGGTCATACTTGGACTGCATTTTTACAATTTCTGTTATGAATTCTTCCGGATGGTGGGGTTTTATGCAGCCCTGACAGACAGGATTCTATCGCGTGTTTTTATGGCCAGGCTTTTTCATGGTTTTTTTATCGCAAAGATAGCTGCCCTGGTTTTTCTCATTATTTCACTGTTGGGCGTAAAAGGTAGTAAAGATGAGAAAGTTAAGCTTAAACCGCTTATCCGGAATTTTACTGCAGGACTGGTGCTTTATTTCATGGCAATTGCTTTTTTATTCGTGGTGAAAGGCCCTGTTATAAAAACACTGCTATATATTGGGATAAGCATTAGCGGATATCTGTTGATGCTGGGAAATGGCGTAAAGATCAGCAGGATCGTAAAAGACAGCCTGCAGACCGATGTTTTCAACCGGGACAGTGAAAGCTTTCCGCAGGAAGAACGTTTGCTGGAAAACGAGTATTCGGTCAATCTGCCCGCCCAATATAGCCATAAAGGAAAGATAAAAAAGAGCTGGATCAACCTGATCAACATGTTCCGGGGACTTTTGGTGGTTGGAACGCCCGGGGCCGGAAAGAGTTATTTTGTGATCCGGCACGTTATTTCGCAGCACATCCGGAAAGGCTTTTCTATGTTTATTTACGATTTCAAGTACGACGACCTCAGCCGCATTGCCTGGAATATGCTTAAGGATTATGCCGTAAATTATAGGGTAAGGCCAACATTTTGGGTGATCAATTTTGACAGGCCGTTGCACCGCTGTAATCCACTTGACCCGAAAGCCATGGAGGATGTTACCGATGCTACCGAGGCCAGCCGTACCATTATGCTGGGGCTAAACAGGGAGTGGGTGAAGAAACAGGGGGATTTTTTTGTGGAGAGCCCGATCAACTTCCTGACCTCGATTATCTGGTATCTGAGAAGATATAAAGATGGCATTTATTGTACGCTCCCACATGTGATTGAACTGATGCAGGCCGAATACGATCAGCTTTTTACCCTTCTTAGCAAACAGGAAGAGATCAAGGTGCTGATCAATCCTTTTATTTCGGCCTGGAGAAACCAGGCAGTCGCACAGCTGGAAGGACAGATCGCAGGGGCGAAGATTGCCCTGGCCAGGTTGTCCAGCCCGCAGTTATATTATGTGCTGAGCGGTAATGATTTCACGCTGGACCTGAACAATCCCAAGGAGCCTAAGATCATCTGTGTGGGCAATAACCCCCAAAAGGTGCAGATATACGGGGCGGTATTATCGCTGTATGTTTCGCGCATGATCAAACTGGTGAACCAGAAAGGTAAGCTAAAGAGCAGCCTGATTTTTGATGAGTTCCCTACCATCTATTTTTCAGGTATGGATAGCCTGATTGCCACAGCCAGGAGCAATAAGGTTGCCACCACACTGGCTATACAGGATTTCAGCCAGCTCAAGAAAGATTATGGGGCAGAACAGGCCGATGTGATTACCGGGATCGTGGGCAATATCATCTCCGGGCAGGTAACAGGCGATACCGCCAAAAAACTCAGCGAGACCTTTGGCAAGACCATGCAGGACCGCCAGAGCAAAAGTATCAACAGTTCGGATGTATCGATCAGTAAGTCCTCCCAGCTTGAAATGGCTATTCCAGCATCGAGAATTTCTTCACTTTCTTCTGGGGAATTTGTGGGCATTGTAGCCGATAACCCTGAGGAAAAAATATCCCTCAAGATGTTCCACTGTGAAATTATGAACGATCATGCTGCAATAGCTAAGGAAGAGGAAACTTTTGAAGATATTCCAACAGGTAAAGGAGCCAGTGAAGAGGAGATAAGGGCGAATTATGAGCGCATAAAGTCAGAAGTGGCGATGATCGTAGTGGCTGAGGGACAGGTGGAGGAAGCTGGAGAAAAGTCTGGAGGGAAAAATAAGAAGGATAAGCGAAAGAAAAAGGCTAATGGTACCCAAACTGTGTCCCAGAGCCTGTCGACTTAAAAATCTTGGAGGTATTTTTATTTGCCGGGAAGAATCATGGGATGTTCCTGGCAGAATTTGATTCTATCTAGAAGCAGTTAAACAGCCCGATTTACTTTTCTATAAGCTTTACTGTAACAGCTCGGGAGAACTTTTCAACTTTATGCCGACCAAACTGAGCCCCATCGGGCGAGCAAGATAATTTATGAGCAAGAACCCCGGCATGAAGTCGCTTCGCATCGAAGTTTCCTATACCACCCGTGATTACCGTTCCCTTAACCTGTACTTTAACGACCTGGCCAAGATCGGACTATTGGGTGAAGAGGAAGAAGTGCTGCTCTGTAAACGCATCAGGGAAGGAGACAGCTCTGCTATTGAGCGGCTGGTAAAAGGGAATCTGCGTTTTGTGGTTTCCTGCGCAAAGAAATATGAACATATGGGACTCCCTATCTGTGACCTGATCAATGAGGGAAACCTGGGGCTGATTACGGCAGCGAAAAAATTTGATGAAACCCTTGGTTTTAAGTTTATCTCTTACGCGGTGTTCTGGATCCGTCAGGCCATGCTGCTGGCTTTGGGTGAATGCGCGCGTATGGTCCGTTTACCAATGAACCAGGTACGCAACATTACAGTGGCACACCAGCTGATGGGTGAACTGGAGCAAAAGCTCGAAAGGCCGGCCACTACCCAGGAACTTGCTGATCGCGTCGGGATTCCACAGCACCAGATGGCAGAGCAGTTACTCGCTGACCGTATGCCACTTTCGATCTATCAGCCCCACGGGCAAGAGCTGGGCGAACGATCGGTCGGGGATATCATTGCCGATGAAAATATCCCGGCTTCAGACCATCTTTTGGCACTTTCCGATATTAAAGAAATCACTGAACTGCTGCTTTCCAGATTAACAAAAAAGGAACGTACCGTCATCGAAGGGCTTTATGGGATCGGCCAGGCCATGGACTGCAGTTATGAAGTAATGGCCGGCAGGATCAGCCTGACTGCCGAACGGATCAAGCAGATTGAGAAGGTGGCCATCGGCAAATTAAAAACCATGGTGAGGGAAAGGGGAATGCCGGATGTTTAGCCCGAGACCACAATCCTGGCAGATGCTGATCCCGCCCATACTGCTGCTGCTAGGCTGGGCGATATTGCTTTACCATAAAGGGCCGTTTTTCTGGCGGGAGGGACGGTCTTCCAGAGTGATATCGTTAAAATCATTATTTGCCCGGTGGAGACTTGGGCTGGATATTTTAAGGTTAAAGGCATTATATCTCATCCAAAGGCTTAATTGCCCATTTAAGAAGTTCAAATACTAACCACATATACAATGAACAATGACCTGCTCCTTCACGGAAGCTTAATCCTGATCCTGGTAATATGCGCAGGGCTGATCCTGCGAAAAAGCCAGTTAATGAATAAACGGACAGATAAAAGCGATGATGAGGACATGCATTGGTTATAATAAAACAAGATGAACAAAACAAAGATACTCGTGATCGGTGCCTGCGGGCAGATCGGCGCAGAGCTGACCGAAGCGCTGCGGCAGAAATATGGACGTTATCAGGTACTGGCGGCCGATATCAGGGACAAGAGCCAGGCGGGTGTGGATAATTATCCTTATGTCAAACTGGATGTGATGAATAAAGCACAGCTGCTGATGTTATGCAGGGAAGAAAACATCACGCAGGTTTACCTTTTAGCTGCGGTGCTGTCTGCCACAGGGGAGCAGGAACCGGCGCTGGCATGGCAGCTGAATGTGGACGGCCTGCTGAACACGTTGGATGTGGCGGTGAAGTGTGAAATGGAAAAAGTATTCTGGCCGAGCAGTATTGCGGTGTTTGGACCTGATGCGCCCAAGCAGCATAGTCCGCAGGCCAATGCCAGTAGTCCTTCAACCGTTTATGGGATCAGTAAAGCAGCGGGAGAATATTGGTGCCGGTATTACCACGAAAAACATGGGCTTGATGTACGCAGTTTACGCTATCCCGGACTGATCAGCTATAAATCGCCTCCCGGTGGTGGAACAACGGATTATGCAGTGGATATTTTCCATAAGGCAGTTTCTGATCAGCGTTACCTATGTTTTTTGAAACCGGGGACCATGCTACCGATGATGTATATGCCGGACGCGATCCGGGCGACACTGGAATTAATGAATGCACCGTCCGAAAAACTGCGAATCAGGACTTCGTACAATCTCTCGGCGATGAGTTTTACCCCTGAAGAGCTGGGGCAGGAAATAGGAAAACATATCAAAGATTTCAAGCTGGATTATCTTCCGGATTTCCGCCAACAGATTGCAGACAGCTGGCCGGATTCGATCGATGATTATGATGCGCGTGTGGACTGGGCATGGCAGGCTGAATTTGGATTGAGAGAAATGGTGGGAGATATGCTGAGCAACGTTGGCAGTAAAGATTTACTATCTAAGGCTTAGTATTTTATTTTTTTTGACCCGGTTTTGGCCTGGAAGATCAGGACTGTGTTTATGATGTGGCGGTATGTTGCTATCGGATTAGTTATTTTATCTATGCCGAATCTATCTTTTGTTTTTACGCCTGTTTAACCTGGTCAAAAAGAATATTATGAAGGCCATTTGATCCGGCGAGTGATTGAACAGTTAAAGGCCATTGGCCACTTGAAAAATGAATGACATCTTGAGTTATAAAAATTATTACGCGTCGGTGCATTATAGCAGTGTCGATGAAGTTTTCTTTGGAAAGATGCTGGCAATCAACGACCTGGTAACTTTCGAGGGGGATTCGGTGAAAGTACTAAAAATTGCTTTCGAAGAGGCAGTAGGGGATTATCTGGAAACCTGTGCTGAGGTCGGCAAGGTTCCCGATAAGACCTATAGAGGAAGCTCAATGTCAGGGTTTCAGCCGATCTTCATAAACAGGCAGCGCTTTTTGCTGACGTGCACAATCTTACGCTGAATGACTTTGTAAAAAAGGCACTCGCTTTTACCCTGGCACACAAGGAATCGACAGATTTCAGTACCCGTAATGTTAATTATTGAACCTGTCATTTTTCACCTTTGCCCGGAATTTCCCCTTGCCGGTATAGACAATGGTATCGCCAAGCTCATTGCGCTCCATAGCCTTAAAATCGATGTATCCGTATAAACTGTCGCCGACTTTGTAGCCGGGCATGTCGAGGGTAAGTTGCTGGTGGATGACCCAGTGCTGTGGTTTATCCAACTTGCCCTGATATACTACATCTGAATACTTATACCCTTCAGTATTGAAGCGTTTGTTCTGATAGCTGATATCAAACCCCCATCCACCTAGAAGCCCACGCAGCCCGATGTCGATGTGCAGCGTATCCGATTTGGAGAAATAAGCAGTGCAGGTATTGTAGCTTGAATTTAGGGAATCCTGCCTGTTATGTTTTTCCCCCATCAGAAATGAGACCATGCTGCTTCGTTTTAGCGTGGAGTCCTGGCCGGGAAAGGTCATTAATTCCTTTTTTGTATCCATTAGCGCAAAAATGCTGTCTTTTGGCAAGTTGTGATTTATGGTGGCAACATCCCATTGCTGGGTACGAGGGCTTTTGCAGCAGACAAATAAGGATATGGTAAGAAAGATGGAGCGTATTAATCTGATCATTCGGTTTTTAGGATAGGATGCAGACGGCTAATGGTTTCCATAAAACCCTTATCTCTTCGATGCTTTACATCTCCTGGAGGATTTCGATTTCATGATCTGATTTTAGTTCCCGGACAAACTTGCTCGGGTTCCGCTTATTGTACATCAGGTAAACCTTGTGACGTGCCCTTGTCATGGCCACATAAAAAAGTCTCCGTTCTTCTGCATTATCATAACTGCCGCTGTCCTCCAGCAGGTAGTCCAGTACGGGATCATCGGCAATTTCTGAAGGGAATCCAAAGATTCCGGAATCAAGTCCCAAGAGGATCGCGTAATCGCAGGTCAGCCCTTTACTGCCGTGCGCGGTATGAAAGGAAATGCGCAAATTTGGGTGCATTTTTTTGAGTTCGGCAAGGTCGGTCGGTATGTTGTGGTTGTATCTTCCGATCAGGAATATGTTCGCTTTTTGGCTTATGCCGCTAAGAAGCTGGTTGATCCTGTCAAATAAATAAAGATCGATTTCTGCTTTTTTCATTCTGCGTAAATCGACGGGAACCAGTGCGAAGGCAGGAAAACTCGCATCAAAGGGAGAGGATAGTTTCTTTCTGAGCTGGATGGGGTTTTTCTGGATGAAGGTGCTGCTCACCTGAAGGATTTCGGTGTTGAAGCGGTAAGTCTGCAAAATCTGGTTATGGGCAGTGGCACCGAAATGGTCGCTAAAACGGCCAATGATTGACACATCACTGCCATTGAAGCGGTAAACCGATTGCCAGTCATCGCCCACCGCATAGAGTTTGGCGGCAGGATTGGTTTTTTTCAGTGTATTAAGCAATGCATATCTCCCTTGCGACATGTCCTGAAACTCATCAACCAGGATATATTTATAGGTTTTTTGGTATTTGCCGTTTTCGATATAACTGGTCGCGTAGTTGACCATGTCATTGAAATCGATGCTACCGGTATCCCTTAACTTTTGTTCATAAGCGCGGAAGAGCGGGGTAAATACGTCAAGGAAGACCGAGAAACGCTGTTCCATATCTTCGGTTCTCAATTGACCGGGCGTAATCCCGCCGGACTTCATCAGGTTCAGGAAGGTGTAGATCAGTCCGATAAAGCCTTCAAAATTTTCGGTTTTTTTCAGCGTGGCGATAATCTCTTCCGGTTTTCTTTTCCTAAGCAATACACCAAAGGAGCTGAGTCGAGTTTTTAGGGATCGAAGCATTGAGCCATCATAGCTTTGGTAAGAATAGGTTTTGATGAGCCTGGTGCCATATTTTTCATGGATATGCTGTTTCCAGTTCATGCCATGATGGTAATATTCCCTTGCTGTTTGAAACGGCGGTTTTGTAGAAAACCAGTCTGGTACATCGCCGTTTCTGTCGATGCCGTAATGTTCGTGGTAAATGTCATATCCGGGAAGATAAAAGTCAGGGGCATAGTCCCTGAATTCCGCATTGCGGTCTTCGCGTTCCATAGGAAAGAGGGATTCGTATTCAAAATCGACCTGGTGCAGGTAAAGGAAATTCGCGATCTGGAGTTCTTCCATGCTTTTGACCTCGATGCCGTTCAGGCTGATGCAACGCTGGGACTGCTGGTGCATTTTGAATTCTGCGGCAGAATTGAACTCAAATTCATCCTTTACCGGACGGTTAAAGAAGGCCAGGAAATTGATAGCCCTGGACTGGAAATCCTCATCGGTTTTAAAAAGCAGATCAAAGCTCTGTTGAAGGAACGCTTTAGCTTTATAATCCTTTCCTTCAAAGGCAATCTGTTTGGGATGCGGGTTGCAGTGCCTGACCACCTGGTTGCCAAAAGAATTGAAAGTACGGAAGGTAACACGATCTACACCGGAATCCTTTCCGCAGAAACGAAGTGTGCGGTCAAACATTTCTTCCACCGCTGCATTGGTAAAAGATATTACGAGCAGTTCCTCGGGCGTCGCTAGTTTTTTATCCAACAGGTAGGCGATCTTGGCGCTGATCGTCGTTGTCTTTCCGGTGCCTGCGCCTGCGATGACGAGGTTATTGTCTTCCTCGCTGACCACTGCGCGCATCTGCTCATCCGACAGGGGATACTTTTCAAGTTTTGAAAAAAATGATCTGTAACGATCTGTTTCTGATTTGGTAAATGCCTGGTTATAGTCTGACCTGGTTTTTTCGATATTGCGGTGGAGACTGGCAAAACAGTCTACTATTTTAAATTCCTGCTCAGTTAAGTTATAGCTGGGGTAATCCTTTGGAATCCTGGATAAAAGGCCCGTATGCCGGGATTTTAACTGAAGGTAGTCGTAATTGGCGAAATACCTGCTGCCGGAAAAATAAGGATTGAATTCAACTGTGGCTTTTTCGATCTGGGGCAGGAGTACTATAAGTTCCTGTTTATTTTTTTGCACTTTCTTCCAACGCTCATATAGGTACCAGATGCCCAGGCTCAGGATAACAAGGATAACCTTGAGCAGAATGCTGGGGCCGCGCTGTTTGTTCATTAATGGGATACTGTTGTTGTGGGAGCTGATAATTAAACTGCAATGATAAGCAAAATGGATGATTAGGGGCAAATATTTAAGGTTTACAGTCCATTTTTATGCTTATTCTCTAAGGCTATAAATAAATTTTTACCGGGATGGTTGCCCTTCGTTGGTTTTGCAAGGGTTAGGTTTATCTCTTTTTCAGAAATATGAATGCCACAGAATATATTGCGAAACAGGTACTGTGCAAAAATGGTTCAGCGCGGCTCGAATTAGAAGGCAGGCTGAAGGAATTTTAGTTTGTTTTTATGACAGTTTTTTTCGGGGTGGTGCCTCCGGACTATCCAGAAATTCATCGGCACGCTGTTTAAGTTCTTCCACTTTTTCCATAGTGCGCTGATGTCGTGCTTTTATCTGGGCAGAGCGTTCTAAAAGCTCATCCATTTCCCTGGTCTCTTCCGACCGGATTTCATTGTCCTTTTGGTTCTCCATGATTTCAAATTAGTGAAAAAAACTTTTTTTTTAAATTAAGGCGCCCAAGGATATAACGGCCATGAAAGCCGATATGTTGTTTGCAATTATTTAACATCCAGTTATGACACTGATTGCTTTGGATATTTTAAACTATCTTAGGCTTGGAGAATAACCTTTACAGTAAGGTGAAAATTTATGGAACAGGGAAAAGTTAAAATGTATAACAGTGAAAAAGGTTTTGGCTTTATCACTCCGGATGCAAATTCAGAAGATTTATTCGTGCATGTGAGCGGACTGTTGGTCCGTGACCTCAGGGCGGGTGATATTGTGGAATACGATACCGAGCAGGGGAAAAAAGGATTGGTGGCTATCAATGTCAAAAAGATCTAACCTTAAATAATAGAAATAAAATCGGATCTGTCTGCGCTCATTATTTTTAATGGTAGTGCTGGCTCTGTAATTAAAAGAGTGGGCGGACAGGAGATAGTACGCTAAAAAAAAGGAGCCGGGCAAAGACCGGCTCCAACTAATTATAACTACTCTTATTAAACTAAAACCTGGCTGCTTCTACCCAGCCAAAATCTTTATCCGGGCTTTATGGCTACAGCCTTTCGGATTGTTGTCTGATGCAAATCTGCAGCGTTTTCGCTAGCAAAAAATATAGTCGTTGAGCTTTGGTAAAACGGGCGGATTTTGAATCATGTTTCAGAATAAAATTTTGTAGCTGACTATGTGTTTTAAGGTGATTGGAATTAAATTTTGCATAACCTGGTTTTACCTGGCAGAATAGCTAGATAGGATTTGCAAATGAGGGATGGAATGCAATATATTTGCTGCTCATTATAACGGATGAACATGTTTATTAATTTAACTAGCCAAATCAGCTATAATGGAATCCTATTATCCCGACCAGACGGACCTTGCCATATTAAAGCTCCTGCAGAAGGAAGCAAGACTGACCTATAACGAAATCGGCAGGCGCCTGCACAAAAGTAAATCACCAATTATCGAACGCATCAGAAGGCTCGAAAAACTCGGTTACATCCGGGGTTATGTTGCCTTGCTGGATTATGAACTGCTAAGGGACTGCATGATGGCTTATGTCCACATCCGCTTGTTGGATCATTCAGGAACGGCTTTAAAAGAGTTTCAATCTGCTGTATCTTCATATCCCGAGGTATTGGAGTGCTGTCATACTACGGGTGAAGATGATTTTATACTAAAGGTAGTGACCAGTAGCCTGCAGAGTTATAATGCTTTTTTGAGGCAAAAGCTGGACAGCTTGCCCAATATCGGGCAGGTGAGCTCTTCGATGGTGCTGGCGCAGTCGAAACATTCCACTGCGGTGCCGTTTTGATCTTTCAAAATCACAAACCATTTTTTGGTGTTTGATTTCTTTTTTTTTGCCTGGTTGAACCCGGATGCTGACGGAACGAAAGCGTTTCATTTGTTGGGCGCCGGTTGTGATGGTCGTCATTTCATGTGTTGGACTTTTTTTAGCTAGGTCCGGACAGTTATAGACCAGGTAAAAACACGATTTCAGGGGGGCATGGGCAAACTATTCTGCATCCGGGAATTGTATTTTCAGCTTATGTAAAAACACTGTTAAGCAATGGTATTAATCGTGACTGTCGGCCTTAAAAATGAGGTTTTGAGCAGGAAAAAGCGTATTTTTAGGTGAAATATGGAGTTTATTTACATCTACGTTTTTGTAGTCAGTTTTATAGCGACGCTCGTTCGTTCGACCTTTGGTTTTGGGGAATCTTTAATTGCCGTTCCGTTTTTTATCCTTTATCTGCCAATGGATATTGCCGTGCCCTTATCTGTTCTGATATCAATTTTAGTTGCATTGGTGGTGGTCGTGCAGGACCACAAACAGATACACTTTGACAGCGCGAAGTGGCTGATTATTTTTGCTGTCCTGGGTATACCGTTTGGCCTGTTGATTTTGATCTATGGCAACGAATTCTGGGTAAAAATTGGTTTGGGGCTACTGATCATTGCCTATGCACTATATGCCATTTTCGGCAAAAACGTGCTTACCCTTAAAACAGATAATAAGTTATGGCTTTTTATCTGCGGTTTTTTGTCGGGTGTATTAGGCGGGGCATATGGCGTAAACGGACCGCCGCTTGTAGTTTACGGTAATATGCGGAACTGGAGTGCCAAACATTTCAGGGCAACGCTCCAGGTGTATTTCCTGCCGGTAAGTTTTATCGGTTCGCTCGGGTATTTTGCAAAGGGATTGATTACCCTGGAAGTCCTGAAATATTTCCTGGTCTCCCTGCCTGCGGTATTTCCTGCGATATTTCTAGGCCGCTACCTTAACCATAACATTAGCGGTAACTCTTTTTTTAAGTATGTCTATTTCGGACTTATCCTGATCGGCATCTTTTTGATCGTTAATACATTATTGCCTTTGTATTCGCTATAGAAGTGATTCATGCCACCTTTTTCTGCAGTTCCAGATCTTCAGCGATGAAATATTCTATGGCTTTTATGGGATCTGGCTGTCCATGGCAGAATAAACGATAAGCAACTGATCCCAATATCCGCCCGATTTACTGAAGTGGTGTAGCTACTGGCAGGCGCGTAAAGTATTTGCGAATATTGCAGAAGGCCTGGCGGTAGAGAGTGCCTGCCAAGCGCTGCACTGGTTCCGGTAAATATGTTTCATCGTATTTGTTTTATTCGCAATACCGGAACCGTGGGAGCTGAATGTCCCGGTAGTGGTTTTAACGGGTACAGGTATCCCTTGACTGGGGCCTGTACCTTTTTTTTATTGCTGGTGCATTGCGATGTTTTTTTTACTGGCTCATCAGTTGTTAATTATTGATGTTTAATTTTTGATGCCAGGTGTAGGTACCCGGTTCATATAAGAGGCTATATTTTCTTCATAGGTAGCAATTTTAGTTTAGGCGGCGCGAGGCCGTTTTGGTTTGAGGTACAGGGATTTGGTGAAGTCCCTGTACCGTTCTTTGGACTGGATAGTGTGGTGGGGATAGGAAAAGGACTTTTCATAGAAAGAGGAATAGTTAATGATCAGCAGGGCAGGCTTCGGATGGAGGTGCCCTGCTTTGTGACTGGGAATATGGATAACGCTACGGTGTCGATCCCTTATGATGTTTTAGCTTGTTTTTTCTACCAGGCATTGTACTTGGTTCCTATATAGTGTACAAAAACAGGTTGCGGCATGGTGTAATCTTATTATGTATTTATAACACCAACTGTCTCACTGGATGTTAATCTGGTTCCGGCCTGTTCTGCTGCTGGTTTTTAACTTCAGTTTCAACACGTATAGTCGTAAACATGCTCTTCATGGTATCTTTTATTCCAGAAGACAAGAGGAATTCCATAGGACCGTCGGCTATTACATGTTCAAATATCAGTAGCTCTTCACCCGGTAAAAATTTGTATACCTGTTTTTCATTATGTTTTGTGATTAGTACATGGTAATAATCAGAATCTTTATCAATTTGGTGAACTTGCCCTAAATTGATCAGATAATTTCCAGCCTTAAGGTCTTTGGCTTTGACCTGTTTTAAATTTTCAGTCATGGTTATGGTTGTTCTCGCGGATTGATTGTTGCCTGATTCAATATTACCCAAATTAACTGAACAATGAAACTATGTTTTTGTATCGGTTATTATGTCTCTTTCTTTTCTTTGATCGTTTAATCTATTTGTAAGTGGTTGGCATTTCTGTGAACGGATTTTGCAGGATATTGGAAAACTAAAAGTTTGGGGAATGCTAGTTTGGACCCCAGAGAAATTATTGTTTAGTTATAAACCGATTCTTTCCAACTTTCGTTCTTTCCGCCGGGGAAACCGGGATACATGAGAAGGGGACTTTAGCGGTTCCCTTTTTTTGAGACGTAGTTGGACAGGATTTTAAAGGGTTCTGGAGAACCGACATCTACCGATCTATGCTCTCCAATTTACATTATCAGCACATGCTTGACAGGATGTTGCAATTTCATGCAATATCGCCGGGTTTCATTGCTTTGATGAAGCCACTCTTGGGATTGATCCATGCAGAAAAAGGAAAATTATTATTGTCCAAGGGGCAGAAGCCGACCAGGGTATGGTATATCCTGAAAGGTTTTGTAAAGGAAACCAGTTATGATTCTGGGATAGGAAGGACGAGCTGGTTTTGGGTGGAAGGGGATTTTGTATATGCGTATCCTGGGTTTTTCTCCCAGGGGACTGCCATAAATGATATTGAGGTCATTGATGATGCGGTGCTGATCGAGATCAGTTATGAAAAGTTTATGGAACTGCGGAACGGGTTTGAGGAGGTGCCGCTGTTGGTGGAAAAGATCAGGGATTATTATGATGGGCAGAGATTGGAGCATGCCTCGGATTTACTGATTTTGAAGGCTGCAGATCGGTTCAGGAAGTTTATTTTGGGAAATAAGAAACTGTTCGGGGTGGCAAAGAGGAGGGATATTGCGAGTTTTCTGGGGATCAAGGATGATAGTTTGAGGAGGTTTGGGTAGGGTATCCTAGTTGATTCTTGACCAGGTTTCAGCTTCGCTTCCTCTCGATATACTGCTTCGGGTGTGCATAAATAAATTGTTTCTCGTTTCCAGTGAGTTAACTTGCTGGACTTTGTGAATGGATAAGAAGGTGGTAGTTTTGTGTGATGAGGGTTACGGTAGTTGCTATTTTAGAGACAGCGTTTAGGCAAGAGCCAGCACTTGCAAAGATCATGAACAATAGATTGCTAACAGTCGCAAAAGAACTACAGGACCTTCATCTGTTCAGTCTTAGTGGAATAAGATCGCCAGTACATTCGCTCACTATCTACTTAAGTTATAACCAGAAATATAAAATCTGTTACCGGATGATGGATGAGGTGCCGGCAGATGTCGCATACCTGGTGGCTGAAAGATGTGGCCGCTTAGGATATATACTTGATAAGCGTATGGTAACAGCACCGAGTAAGATAGTGTGATAAGAAATAGGGGACTAGATTTTATTTGGTACTGATGAAGATTGGACCAATACTGATAGTGAGCTAAATTTCTATATTTGTGACTCAAATTACGCCCAAATGATAGAAATAGCTGAAAACCCGGAAGAGCTGAACTTTTCCAATCCATTTGCAGATAGAGACAGTGTTAGCCTTGAAGAATACCTAGAAGTGTTCAAAACCAGGATTAATCAAGAGAGTGAACGACTATTTATTACTGAGTTTATTTTTCCGTTATTGGGGACTGAAAATATTAAGTATGTTATTCCGCAATATCCTTTTCTGGATTCTGAGGGCAGAAGCAGACGCATAGATTTCGCCATCCGTTATCAGGGCCGAAAAATTGCCCTCGAGATTGATGGGGAAAGCTACCACAGTGAAGGAGTGGTATCAAGGGAGGCTTTTGATGACGGACTGAACCGTCAAAACGAGATTTTAGGTGCAGGTTGGTCACTCTTGCGCTATTCCTATACACAGCTTCAATCCCCAGAGTGGCGCAGCAGGGTATCCGCTTCGCTATTTTCACTTTTTAGAAAGCAAGCTGCTGGGCTTTTAAACCAGCAACTCATTGAGCCCAACTACCTGCAGAAAACGGTACTTGAATCACTGGCTTACTACCGCTCAAAAGGTTGGAAAAAAGGTATAGTGATATTGCCAACCGGAACAGGAAAGACTTTTTTGTCTGCTTTTGATAGTTTAAATGCCCCAGGCCGGATTTTGTTTATTGTGCATCGTTTGGCCATACTCATGCAAGCCAAGGAAGCATTTGAAAAGATTTATCCTCAGAGCACTATTGGGCTATTGACGGGTGAGGAGAGGGAAAATGTTGAAGACAGTAAAATCCTTTTTGCTTCCAAGGATAGCCTGCGTTCACCTAATGTTTTGGCGCAGTTGGCCTCTGATGCTTTTGATTACATCATCGTTGATGAAGTTCACCACGGACAGGCACCGTCCTATCAGCTGGTTTTAGATCATTTTCAACCCGGCGTGTTTATGCTTGGACTTACCGCTACACCAGATAGGCTAGACCGGAAAGATATTTTTGAGCTCTTCGACTACCAGAAAGTTTTTGAATACAGCTTGAATGATGCTATCGAGAACGGGTTTCTTGTACCCTATACCTATTACGGATTAAAAGATAATATCGATTATACTAATATTCGCTACAATGGTAACAAATACAGTGTTGCGGATCTGGACCGAAATCTCATTATTCAGGAACGTAATGAACGTATTTTTGAAGAATATTTGTTAAAAGGCCTTGGTAACAAAGCACTTGGCTTCTGTATCTCCATCAAACACGCAGAGGCTATGGCAGCATTTTTCAACAAAAAGGGTATTCCTAGCTGCTCAATTACCTCTACAAGCCCAGACCGTGAAGAACTTATTAAAGGGTTCAGGTCTGGAGAGTACCATGTGGCTTTCACTGTTGACCTTTTCAACGAAGGCATCGATTTCCCGGACTTAAGAGTACTCCTTTTTTTAAGGCCTACTGAATCTAAAACAGTTTTTTTTCAACAACTCGGCCGGGGACTTCGTCTTTGCGGAGGAAAAAGTGAGGTGGTTATTATTGATTTCATTGGAAATTATAAAAAGGCGAATCAAGTCCGCAAATTCTTGTCCGGCAGCACTAATGGGGAAGGAGACACGCAGGGAAATAACACCAAGGATGCAAAGAACCTATATGAATACAATCCGAAATGTACTGTGATTTTTGAGGCTGAAGTGGAGCAAATACTCGACGCACAGGATGCTGCCGCACGGGAAATCACAAAGGAAGATCTAATCGAAGCTTACTATCAGCTTAGTGAACAGCTGGGACGTAAACCGAGTCAAGGGGATATTAACGGCCAAGGGATGTACCGGATAGGAAAATACCAAAGCGTGTTTGGCTCCTGGAGCCGTTTCTTAAAAGAAATTGGTGAACATACGGAGTTTAGTTATCATTTCCCGCAAGGCACTCACCTTGGGCATATATTGTATGTTTTAAAGTCAGTGGGCGATGGAAATATTGAACAGACCAGATTCAAGGCCGAAAACGTCCGGTTTTCCGGCGGATATGACAGCGGAGTAGCAGGAAATTTTCAACGTAAAGTAAAGTACATGCTTCAGGCTGGTATGGAGATGGGCCTACTCACTGACTTTCGCGAACAGGCGCTTAACACTGACTTCCAGCTCAGTTTAACAACCAAAGGCCAGAGAGCCTATGAAATTCTTAAACCCCTACTAAAGGCTGAGAATCTAGGCTTTGATCCCGGAGATGTGTTTTCTTGGGCGATGCCGATTGAGTCCACCGTTAATTCCAAAATATGGACCCTTATCCAGGCTAACCAGGACGGACGGGCGCATCTACGGAGTATCTTACTCGAGATGGATGCCGTTGGGCTCCTTTTAAGATACCTTTATACTATTCAGCGAAAAGCTGAGGTGCTGAAGTCCTCAATTTATGACGATTTTTTTCAGGCACCGTTTGTTAAAGACTATCTGGACCGGCACGGACTTGAGGTACCAACCAGAGATGTTATCATTAGGCGGATTCCCTTTTTGCTGAATATCCTTAGCGCACTGGGTATCATTAGCCAAAGTAGCTCAGCAATTCAAATTCAAGGATTTATTCCCTCGAATGGTGTGATTAGGCTTGCTCAGCAAGAAAGCCCTCAGATGCTCCAGTCAAGAAGAGAAAAGCTGCTCCACTTTGCCCAAACAGGGGAAATAATCCTAGAGGAGGAAGAATTATCTCAGTTGCGTGAAAACTTTGGAAGAGATTTTCTACGTCCAGAATATTTTTTAAAAATAGAAAACCTTTAATACTTTTGGCTAACAAATCACACTTTAATCACGCCCACAGGGCGATGAATGCGCTGAAGAAAAGTGGAAAGAAGCATCGTGCAGATATCCAGCCTATAGGGGTCGAGAAAACCATACACGCGCTTTTTATCCAAGATGCGGTTGAATTTTTAAAGACGTTGCCCGATCAGAGCGTACAACTGGTTTTGATCGATCCTCCCTATAATCTGGATTTGGATTATTGGGACACTTTTGATAATTATCTCCAGTGGGCTAAACAATGGCTTGATGAGCTTTATAGGGTAATGGCAGCAAATGCTAACTGCGTTATTTTTGGTGGTTTCCAGTATCAGGATTTAAAGAAAGGGGATCTGTTGGAGATCCTGCATTATACCCGCCATCAGACTAAACTCAGATTTACTAACCTGATTATCTGGTACTATAAAAATGGTATGAGCGCCCACCGGTTTTTTGCCAACCGGCACGAGGAGGCGGTCTGGCTTACCAAAAGCAAAGACTATTATTTCGATTTGGATTCCGTAAGAGTACCTTATGACGAAGCCTCAAAAAAACTGGCACTTCGCGACAAGCGTCTTGTACCAGAAAATATCGAGAAAGGTAAAAATCCAACCAATGTATGGGAAATTGGCCGCTTGAATGGTAATTCCACTGAGCGGGTAGGGCATCCCACCCAAAAGCCTCTTGAAATTGTTCGTCGTTTTATACGTTCGCTCAGTGCACCAGGCGCTATCGTTCTAGATTTTTTTGCCGGTTCCGGCACTACAGGCAGGGCATGCCTGGAAGAGGGAAGGCATTCCATTTTGGTTGATTCAGAAGAAAAGTTAGTTGCGTATTTCGATGCCCATCTGAAACAGATCCCCGACTCCGAACCGATATTGCCTTATGAAATTTTTGTCAATCACCCACTAGAGGATGTATTGAAAGAAATGAATCTGCAATATAATAGTTTGGCAAAAAGGGACTAAGTCTTCCATGTTTTAGTCACGAATGTCTTATTATTTTTTATTTTGTGCCTAGGCGCTTATTCCGGATAAGTATCCTGAAATATGGGCTTTTGCCATTTATGCGTAAATCCCGGTCATCATCTCCTTTTCTGAACTTAATCAGCTCGAACTGGTCAGGGTTAAATTTGTGTAGAAAAGTTATCGGAACACCCATCGCTCCACCAAAATCCATAGGGATATCTTGGGTTTTATTTACATTAATCCCATCATAATTATCATAACTAGGGTAGGCGGTTTCATTCCCATAATACTTTTTACTTAGCACGATATCCTCATGTCTTTTCGCATTATCCAAATTAGTCAGCCATAAACAATTATTGGGTGAAATTATCCGGTTGCCAAGTCCGTCGATTCTAGCCTCTGTACCGTATAGTTCATAGTGTGCAGGTACAATAAAGCCAGATATACCACGGCCTAGATGGATGCCTAACCAGGTTTTGTTTTGTTGGATGAGCTTAAAGATTTCCTTATAGGTTATCGCATTAATATTTGCAATGACTAAAAACTTTTTATTGAAACTAATTAGCTGGTCTATGTAGGCGCGAAAAAGAGAAAAAGGCGGATTGGTGACAACGATATCAGCCTGATTTAGCAAATCAATACTCTCCTGACTACGAAAGTCTCCATTGCCGCGAAAATGGGTAATCACGGATTCTGCAGGTTCTCCTGCCTCCCTGACAGTATATTCGAGCCCATACGCGATCTCCTGTGATTGACCCGGCTCCTGATCGTCATGCTTATAGCAAGCAGTAATCAGCTTTTTTAAACCTAGCGAGCTGAAATTGTCTGCGAAGTAATTAAAAAAGTTACTCGACTTGGGATCATCGCAGTTACAATAGACAACTTTGTCTTTGAAATGACTGGTGTAATGTTGTAGTTCCTGCTCGATGTCAGCACGAAGGGTGTAGAATTCATCCTTTTTATTCTTTTTAGCGTTTTTCAATAAGGAATGCTCTACGTTTCTGGCCATCTTCAGTTTTTTAAAGGTTGCGAATTTAGTTTTTTTTTACCGCTGAATGGACTGTTTTAGCTTTTTTTGAAAAATAAGTTCAGCGCTATTATTGTAAGTAGCATCAACAGGCGATGGATTTTTAGCAACATTTAGTGCATCAAGTGGTTGGATATTACAAACATCATACTGATAAACCCTTGTCTGTAAAGGTACATGAAAAACTCGATATATGCTAAAAAAATTAGTATTTTTTTGAGCCAAATCTGAATTGTTGAAGGTAGATGAATAATGCGGGATAAAATGAAAAGAGTTTTACTAATGTTGTCAAGGATTTAATTGATAGTGAGACATAGGCTGTACTAAAAATTAAGGACAGCTGACATGAAAAATTTTGTAGTTGTATGTTGATTCTGCTTACGGTGCCCCAGATCATTAAAGACCCAGATCACCCCGATTGGCGTGACCCATAGGGGGCGCGCCTCCGCGATATCTCCCTGCGGAGGATGCAGATGCAACCGCTCACACTGCTTTTGATTATATGTTTAGTGTTTTATCTTGTTTCTTGATATTTCTGGCAGATGATAGGATGCAGCATGTCGATTTATCCCTAAATACATTAATCGTGTTAGGATTAAAACTCATCTCATGTTTGACAAGTTTACTATCTTAGCGCCATTGGGCCATGTCCAAAAAACATAAATAAAACGACTCTCTATGGCAGTAAAATGGAATATTGTTTATCGCGAATTGGCCGAAGCATTTGCGGCATTTAGAAATAAGCACGGAAAGGAGGCAGGCGCTGAAATTTACAGGAGATTAAACCGTGATGAGCGTTTCCAGATGAGTAACCAATGGTTTTATAAATACAGTAATTATGACGAACAGTACATAGACCCGGTCATTCTATTTTCCAGTCTAAATTCATCTAAAGCCAAGTTAGAAAACAGATTGATCAGAATTAACCATCTTTGCCGTATTTTTCTAGAAAAAGCTTACAGCGAAGTGGATTTCATTGGATGTCCCACACCGATTACCATAGATTTGATGTCGGTTAGGAATAAATCTACTCAGGAGACACTATGGTCGATTTTTGAAAACATCATGAAATTTGGGCAGTCGTTTTTAGACCAAGATATCTTTGACAAACTGAAGTATGTCCGGGGGATGGACACTGTTTCGTTTACAATATTTTTATTTTGGATTGATGCTGAGCACTTTTTACCGCTGGATAAGCACACAGTTGGGTATTTGATCCAGTTAGGCAAAATGGATAAGATACCTGCAGGCTATAAAGACTATTGGGCAATTCTAAACAATCTGGAGATGTCATTCATCGAGGTCGCCGAGGTTGCTTACAAAATTTCTACTGGGCAAACTGACCCTGAGTTCCATTCGCCAATTGAGGACTCTGAAAAGGACATGGGCCGGCCAGTCGGAAATTTCCGTTTACTCGGGGTGAGACCGATGGCTGGATTGAGGGAAGACGTTATCAAGGTACTCGAAGTGGATAAACCATACACGTTTTACAATGCATTCGATCTAACTGATTTCAATACTATCACCTATCGCCCTGAGTTAGATGTTCAACTTTATTCGACCAGGGAGATGAAGATAAATATTTCATCAATTGTCGGTAAGAACGGGAGGGGTAAGAGTACCCTAACCGAATTGATCTATAGGGCAATTAATGTCCTTGCCGAAGCACATGGGAATATATATACGGAACTTGAAAAGATTCCCGAACTCAATCTTGAACTCTACTATTTAAGTGATTTTCTTTACTGTATCCGGTTTATAAACAGTAATGTCCGGATATTTAGGTACGAGCAGGTAGATAATACTTTTATCAATCCCTCAATTGTGCCGATTGAGCAATTTGACCTTGGTCAGCTCTTTTATACTATTGCAATAAACTATTCCCTCTATGGGCTTAACAGTGCCAACATTGGCCGTTGGATTAAGTCTCTTTTTGTAAAAAATGATGGTTATCAAGTTCCCATTGTGATGAACCCATATCGGGATAGAGGGAATATAGACGTGAATGTAGAACAGATTTTGACCCGGCAAAGGCTGATGGTCAATCTACTTTTGCCCTTTACAGAAGGAGAAGGGCAATTTGACTTAAGAAAGCTTACTGATAAGGCGTCTGCAGTCTCAGTGAGCTATAAACTCAACCAGACAAAATTCAAGAACCTTTATAGCTATAAAAAAAGACCAAACCTGTCAGAAACCATAACAGTTGGATTTGACCGGGCTTCGGGATATTATCTAGAGATCTTAGATTATGTATGTAAGAAGTTTGACTTGGATAATGGGCTCATACCGCGGGATATTACTCGTTTGAATACCCTGGTTGATTATGCGTTCGGATATATCCTTCAAAAGCTAATCAACATATCCAGAAGCTACGGCTATGGCTATTTCGACACTGAGTCCGGCGAGTTTTCAGATTATACAACGTTTATTGACCAGCTGTCTGGTAATTATAGCCACATTACCAATAAGCTACGACAGGCCATAAATTTTATTAAGTATGATCATGTGAGGTCATTTTTACCGGAAAATAGGCTACCTGATAACGTGCCGATCTCTATAAGTGAACTTTCCAGTCAAATTGAAAAAACAATTGGAAATGCTGAGGACTCACAGCTCGATACCATCCAAATGGTTCCTCCAGCTTTTTTGGTTCCAAAAATTATACTCGATAACGGCAGTGACCTGGATGACCTAAGTTCAGGTGAAAAGCAGCGTATTTATGCAATAAATTCATTAATCTACCACCTTTATAACTTAAATTCGGTCAGTGTAGAGGAGGATTTGGTAACCTATCGGTATGTTAATATTATCTTTGATGAAATTGAACTTTATTTCCATCCGGAAATGCAGCAGGATTTTATAAATTACCTGCTATTATATCTGGAAAGGATAAATTTGGATAGGATTGCTGCCATTAACATTCTTATAGTGACACATTCCCCATTTATCCTTTCAGACATCCCTAGTACCAATATTCTTTTCTTGGGCAAAACAGACCAGCATATTCGCACTTTTGGATCAAACATCCACGACCTGTTGGCGAATAGCTTCTTTATGGAGGCTTTTATGGGTAATTATGTTAAGAAGATCATTGGTGAACTTGCCGATTATTTGAATCCAAAGGTTAAAGATCCTGATGGATGGTCAGAAGCAAAATCCCTGATTACCATTGATCAGATTGGAGAACCCCTGATCCAAAGGAGGCTTAAAGAAATGCATTTTGCAAGATTCAAACAAAACATAAACAGGCAAGAACAGATAGCAAAATTAGAAGAAGAACTATTCAGGTTAAGACGTGAGACAAATACTCAATAATCAGCAGCTAAAGGATAGGGTCAAAGATTTTAATGAAAATCTTTTCCGAACCGGAAGGGAGGATGATTTCGAAATGCCTTACCAGCGCTTGCGAACGCTCAATAAACATGTTCGTTTTAATACGGCAGATTATGGCGGAATACAGATAGGTAGGCTTTTCAGATACATCAAAAAAATCAGAAAGCATTATTTAAGGATTCTTAATGCTGATGATGACGAAATTACCAAACTGATTTCCGAGTTTAACAGCATCATACCAAGTGACCGGATCAACGAGAAGTTTTGGAAAGATGTCGTGCGCGCAATGCGTTACAATGCGCTGCGCGATCAGGAGTTCTTAAAGATCCTGCGTCCCTTGGGAATAAAAACATGCGTATACTGCCATTCTCAGCTTACCTTGGTGGTAAAAAAGAAAATTGCAAAAATAAGGAATGAGGCCAGGCAGGTCAATGTGGGAGATGTACTTCAATGGAAAGGGCTTTTGGAACTTGATCACCGCTATCCGAAATCGGAATTCCCGTTTCTTTGTACATCATTTTTTAATCTTTATCCGATCTGCGGTTCTTGCAATAAGGCGAAAAGCGATAACCCTTCAGGGTTTACACTATACCATACTGGGCCATTATTAAATGTTTTTCGCTTTGTGCTAGCTGACAATGCGGTGGTGCAGTACCTTAATGACAAAGATCCCGAAAAAATCAAAATTACTTTTAGCCACGTAGATCCTGGAGTACCGGAAAATGAAAAGCTAGCCAGCGATTATGACAAGATGTTCAGTATATCCGGAATATATGGTGCTCAAGTTGATGTTGTTGAGGAGCTTATTCATAAGCAGCAGGTATACACAAAACATTATAATAAAGCGCTGCTCGATGATTTTGCAAGCCTGTTTCCGGACCAGGGAATGTTTACAAGACTGGTAATTGGTACTTATGAAAAAGAGGATGATATTTTTAGGCGTCCCCTGACAAAGTTTATACAGGACATTGCCAGAGATATACAACTCATTGACGAGCATGGAAATCTTTGTCAGATGCCTGAAGAAGATTGAGCAGGGGCAAACTGAAGACGGTTCAATAACGCAAGTTCCTATTTATGTGTATTTTGCTTTTTGATAGTTAATATCTTTATTATTGCCAATTTGTAGATTATATTTAGTACCAAATTATAATCTTAATTATGCCTCAATTTAAATTTAACACGATCTCAAGAACCGATATTGAGAATAGCCTTGCCGGTGCCCAGATGATCTATGCTATTGACTATGATGGGCCTGAAAAACTGCTGGTTACAGGTTGTGCAAGAAGTGGAAAAACGACTGTTAGTTTGATGCGTGCAGGGTCTGTTTAGGATGAGTTGCAGGTTTTTCATGGACTGAGGTTTGCTATAGGATGCAAAGCAGGGCGGTATTCAATAGCTGTGAGGATTTTTGTCTGACGATAAGCGATTGGAGTATAATTTTTAAGCGTTTTTTTTTGGGGGCTTGCCCCTAACGGGTCGCGTTTTCCGCTGTATCTTTTGTTTCAAAAGGATGCCGCTGCAACCGCTCACGCGTTTGTTGAAAAGGGCTGTAATTTCTGAGGATTGCCATATCTGTCTGGGAATTAATCAGGGAAATTTTCGAAAGGTGAGTTCGGATTTACTAAGCTAAGAATATATAATGTTTTTTATTATAGTCTTTGACTATTCTGGCGTACCAACAACTCTCTTTCACTTATTCATTGAGCAAAATGATTGGATGTTGATTGCCTTGAAGCTATTGCAGAAGAAATTCCTTCCTCTATTGACGACAATTGCTCAATCTGTTTTGCAGAAGTTATGAAATATAAATGAAAGAACTCGCCCTTTAAACATATGAAGTCTATTCATCTATTTCTTGTTTTTATCAGAGAAATAAGTAGTGTGCTATGACCTTTCCTTTGAAAGTTTTTCATCAAGATTTTTAATGAAGGTGCGGAAGGGCGAACAGTTTTTGCTAACTTTTTCAAAGTCAAGATCTCCGAAAATATCCCTGCAATGAGACTCTTGATATTTTTTCTTTGATTTCGCAGTTTCTTTCATCAGAAAACCTTTCGGGTCTTTAATCATAACAGGATCACCCTTGAAATTACAGTTAACATTATAAAGCCTGTTAAAAGTTTCAATATCTCCCAATATCAGACACTCTAGTTCCCATATATTGAGTAATAGAATCCCTTGTCCGTTGATTCTAGCATCCAAGGTAGTGAACCACTTATTTTTTGCCTCAAACTTGGCCTTTTCAGAAGAAAAACCATCAAGATCCCTAACATAAATGATAAATTCACATTCCTTATCCTTAAAGTCAATAGGAAGTGTCTTCAGTATTTTCGGGCTATCTAATTGGCAGCCGCGCAGCCGTTTTGCCAGAGAGTGGAACCTGATTTTTTCTGCATACTTCTTAGAAAGTAGCTTGCTTATCGCAACCGTATCATTAGGGTCTTCCCCCACAAGTCCTACATTGATCATTCCTCAAGATCTGACATTAGCCAATAATCACTCAGGAATCCTACCTGCTCGATATACTCCTGCGCCTTTCTCGTCTCTCTGGCATTGAGGTGCCGGATTTGGGTTCCCAATTCCTTATCGTAACTTGCAATAAGGATTTTGTCCAGTTCATCAATGTCCAGATGGTCTAGTGATTTTGGAGAATGTGTTGAAAGTATAATTTGAGTCTGTGACGATTGTTCCTTGATGAAATCCAATAACAGGTTAAATTGGTGGGGATGGATACCAAGCTCCGGCTCCTCTAATAAAGCAATTCCACCGGGAATTGACATCACCTCGGTAATCACATAAAATAGCCGCTTGGAACCATCGGATAATTGTGACCAAGGCACCCACATATCATTGATAAGAAAATCTATTTTTATATTTTCTATAACAATCCTATCTTCAAGTTTATAGATATTTAGGTTACTATTGACTCGTACATCCTGGATAGGGGAATATCGTTGAAGACAATCGAGTATATAACCTCTAATGGTCAATGCATCAATGATCTTGTCTTTTGTGATCCCGAAAAACTCCGACTCCAGATCATATTCTATAGTAAATTCGGCATCAAACACCATATCCTCAAGGAAGGTCAGTGTTGTTAGTGTACCCCAGATTAAACTTTCATCCTCTAAATAAATCTCGAGCGTGCCTGGATGCTCAATACATTCTAAGTCTTCAGGAAGGTTAAACGTGATATAGTGGGAAAGTGGATAATCATAACCTAACACTCGGAATTTACTCGGTATGGACATTCTACCTGTAAACTTTTTTCCCCTGAACACATTTCCCGTCTCATCCTCCGATCTGGAGTCGAATACCAGTTCATCATTCAGGGTTATACGGTGGTTCATCACATATCGGTCTTTATTCACAAGTTCTTTCAAAGAGTCTGCCCTGAGGATTTCCCGTTCATATTCTACGGTTATTATATCCCCATTCTCTGCGGTGTAATAACATTTGACGTACCTGTAGACTTTTTGGAGTGCACGCCAGCTGACTGCGTCAGAAACAAATTCCAAAAAGTTAGACTTTCCGGCGCCATTTTTTCCGATTAGGATATTCAAGTCACCTGAAAAATCGACCGTGAGGTCATCAATGGATTTGAAACCCTTTAAGTGAACTTTCGTGAGCTTTACATTGAAACTGTTTGGCATATCTGCTTTTTATGTGGTAGCACGCAAATGTAAGGGTTTTCTTTAATCTTGGTTCACATTAAACTTGAAATATTAGCGTTTTTGTTAAAATTGGGATAAAACTAATTTTAACATGTGTTGGCCACGATCTGCGTGGTCGATGGCAACACCTAAATCAGCATCCTTGCCCGAACTGCAGGTTATTTTCTATATTCACCTCTGATTAATGCCAACACCAATGAAATACATTATTACGCTTTTACTGTCCGTGATTTTATGCTGCACAGGGGCAACAGACGATTTCTTCCCCGCAGATTTGTATCACGAAGAGATAGGTCGATTATCAATAGCGCAAGTTTATCCCCTTTCGTTAAAAGTATAATTTAGGCACGATAAAACTAATTTCGAGTGGCACTATCTTTCCGATCAACATGGGAAAGTACATAATAAATATTGCCCCGATAGGTTTTTTCAAGGGCAATGCCGACCGAAATCCTTTTTATGCCAACCTCCCATGTGCAGGATTCAAATACATTGCCGTTCAACATTTTTTGCTGGACAGGGTAACCCCGATCTTTCTTTGGCTCCCCATAGGTACTCATGAAATACTGCTTGATCAGATCCATCCTTTCAAATAGCCTGTTATCGAATTTTTGGTTATCGAAAGTCGCCTTATCGATCATGTATACTTTTTCGAGCCCTCCCTCGCTATCAAAATAAGAGCTAACGATATATTTATTTCCATCCAGGTCAACCAGGGAATCCGGGAACAGGAGATTGAATTCCTTTTCTGAAATCCCGAAATTGGCCTTGCCGATTGCTATCTTTTCAGTTGCCCTGATCAGACTATCTGTGAGTATTTTGTTTTCATTACGACCAGTCTGAAAGCAGGAAGAAAGAATAGCCAGCAGGCAGATTAAAGCTAAAGTATAAATGGATCTGTTTTTCATTTGACTAAAGATATGTTGCAAGAATACGGATTTTACCACTCCCGCCACTCTTCGGTGATGTCCTCATCAATCGTATTGTAGCCTTTGCGGCTTGAGGCCAGGATGATGATTTCCGCTATCTTTTCGCGTTCGCTCGTTTCGATAAGTGTTCCCTCCGTTTTGCCGTTTAACGCATTGAGGTTGACTACAGTCGTCTTAACCATTTCCATGCCCTGTTCTTTGTTTTGGGAAGCATTTATATCCACTAGGTACACTTTGAGTATCTTTTCACAGCTATCGATGTCATCCATCGTGTATGGAGGCTCCGCGCTTTTCATATATGATATCATTGAGTTCTTTAACTCGCTGAGCATCTTATCAAGGTCCTCTTGTGCGGGCTTTGCAGAAGCTTTTGGAGAGGTCTGGGTACTATCCATGGATGTTGGTCTTTCCTGTTCCTGAGTGTTTTTTTTGTGCTGCTGGGCGCAGGCTGGTAAGCTTAGGGCTGAACCGGTCAGAACACAGAAAAAATAAAGCAGAGGGCGTTTGGTTTTCATATGCGAAGATAATCATTTACTAAAGACTGGAAATGCTGGATTTTTATCATGATTGTTTTGGGCGTGCCCCTAAGGGTCGCGTCTTCCGCTGTATCTTTTGTTCCAAAAGGATGCCGCTGCAACCGCTCACGCGCTGGCGATAAGGAGTGTATCCCGCTAGTCCTTGAACCTGATCAGGTCCGGCCTACCATAGTGGCTATAATACATAAATTCCATATTTGTGTCTTCTAATGTTAACTTGATTTTGTCCGAGAGCCTAATTCCTTGATTTATGAGATCGTTGAATACTCCTGCTCTATCTTCAAACCTGTGAAGGCGCTCTAAAATGCTGATAAATTTTCTCTCCTCCTCTTCCGTGAGTTCCCGGTTTAATTTTTGATAACATTTTAACCGTGCTTCCCAGATTAGCGACGTTCGTATTGAAAAACTTAAAAAATGAAGCCAATTACCAGATACCCGCCGTTCATTGGCAGAATTCAAAAGTGCAAGCATCCGCAAATAGATAAATGTACCCTTTAGCATGTCAAGGGGTAAAAAGGTTCCAGTAACGCTAAGTGCACCGGATTGGAAGAAGGCATCGTGTAGTTTTTCGATGTTGTCATAGTTCGGGTTTGTATTGCAGGATGCCAAATAAACGATTGGAGCGGCGATCTGGTGCTCAACAATCTGTCGGGGATAAATTTGCTTTCCTCCAATTTGAAGGTAACAGTTTGCTGTCGCTGCATCATAATTGCAGTGGCAGTCAAAAATTAATATTTGCGGACGGTGCGTCTGAATATGTTTTTTAATTTCGGTTGCATCTCCAGCAAAGGCTATCTTAAACCCATGGTTTTTCTGATATAACATGGCCATATTATAGGAATCCTTGAAATCTGTCATATCCTCATCAAAAGAACTGAAAATAACAAGCGTATTGCTCACTGTCTTTGAACCAAGCGTGAGAACGATCTTGCTGTAGGCAGAATAATTGTTGAGCAACCCTTGCATATTGGAGGTCT
Organism: Pedobacter jeongneungensis; assembly: GCF_039538295.1. Classification (NCBI taxonomy): domain Bacteria; kingdom Pseudomonadati; phylum Bacteroidota; class Sphingobacteriia; order Sphingobacteriales; family Sphingobacteriaceae; genus Pedobacter; species Pedobacter jeongneungensis. Next base: position 44,021 of record NZ_BAABBY010000015.1, read on the forward strand.
GAATTCTACATACATCACAAAGGAATCCAAGGGGAACGCCATGCACGAGCATCCATTCGATTGGGAGATCCGAAATAGCCAAAATTTGGCCGTTTCTTTTACTCAGGTATTTTTCAAGCTCGGGCTTAAGATAAACCTCCTGTAGTTTTCTCCCTAGTTTTAATATTGGTTTATGTCTTGTTTTACTCGTACGGATACCATTTTTCTGCCCCAAACCGAAATGGGAGAGTTCGAGGTTGACTATGGAGCTTCTTATCGGAAAACGTATCGACGGTGAAAACATAAATGTCGAATGGAGATGGCAGATTCCATCAATGTTTTCCAATTGTGTTTTAATCATAAAATTTGCGGTTTCATCCCGGAATTCTTCGTCAACTATAACATTTTTTACTTTCTTTACCGTGAACACATAGTCATCCTGCTGTTCGGCCAGAAGGATCTGCCGGATTGATTCATCATTTCCATGATCAAGCATTTTCTTGAAAAGGGGGTTATGGTAAGGAAAAACTAGGATTAGTGTTGGTAGTGCCCAACGCTCATTGATCTGATTGTCTTTTCCCCATTCCAGATGTATACCGTCGAGTTCAGTTACAGATTCGAGAATCATTTCCTGTCGGTTCTCTAATGGGGCTTTACCCCAATCAAAATGGTGAGAAAGGAAACTTAAGCCTTCTGAAATATTAATGTTGAGAACATTAGACACTAAAGGGCGAAATTCATAATAACCATCTACATTTGATATAGATTCAGGAATGGTTAATCGTATGTTTTTTAGCAATCTATTGCTTTTGCCTACCTGTTTAGCCAATTTAGTTGCATCACGTCGCAGCAGTGCGAAGAAATCGGGGTAATCCATGAAATATTTTTGTTCTCTTTCAATATTAACTAGTTCGTTATTGGCATATAAAGAGTAGTAAAAATGTTCAATTTTAGATTTTTTCAGCCTTGATATTATAATTGGGAGCTCCGCCTGACATTCTTTGCTAAAAAAAAATACACATACCCGATCAAGCATTTTCATTGCAGTAAAGAAATGGTCTTCCCATTTTTTGTCCATCAGATCCGATACACTAAATAGAAGTACCTGCATCCCACTAGGATCATGGGTTTTGACATAGTTGAAATAATCGAAATTTAATCTAAACTGCAAAAGATCTTGTGGATAGTAACGGAGCTTGTCGAGGATGCGTTGCTCGAAATTGTAATTTGCGGTGATGATGTTGTCCGCTTCCGTTTTTTGGACAATTATATACTGTATTTTAGTTCTACTCATAAATGACCTATATTTTGTCCTTGATATGGTTTAGTGGTAGGTTGCCTGATGTTTTTTGATATCGGACATGCTCTGACTAAGATTTGTTTTATCCAAGTAATATACCGACAGGTTATAGGTTCAGCAGCTCTTTGGGTAAAAAGAATAAAAACATGAACGCATTTTTATCTGTCATTTTAGAATTTCTGAGGTGACCTTTTAATAGAGTAGTTCCCGTTTCTATCTTCCCGATTATCTGGGATGACACAAACATTTAAAACCTATCTGTTGTGAGTATTAAGGAGTTCATCGAGCTCGCTGCTTACCTGAAGCTGACCAGGCAGATAACCTCTTCGATCTACTGCTACGTTAAGTTCTTTATACTCGTAGGAAATATTGCCAATATAGTCAACCTGCTTTTTGTATTTTCTAAAGAACGCTGGAAAACATATTTTGATATTTGTACCGTGGATTAGCGCCTTTAAAGAATCTAAAAATATAGAATATGGCTGATCATGAATTTTATTTAGAAAGAAGGCCAGTACTATGGGGTCATCCGAAAAATCAGGTTTCTCATCAATTAACCTATTTAAGAAAACTGACCAAAAAGGATCTTTGAATTCTGCTTTTTTGATTAAAAAAGTCTGAAAGAAAACATTAGGTGAACCAGACAAAGCGATAGCTATCGCCGTTTCATTGGGCAATGCTTTCATAATTTCGATATCCGGTAAGCCAGCCATTGAAAAGAGGTACTTTCCAGTTAGAAATTCCTGGAGAGACTTATGTGAAAATTGAAAGCTATCAAATCCGTTTTGGATTATGATTCCACTATGGCTCTCGATTTCGTTGACTACTTTTTTTGCCTGATTCGCTGGTAGATTGTGTCGTCTATAAATTTTACCGTAACACTCCTTTAAATCTCCACTCGAAAATACAGTTAATTTCATCTCATAGCTGAAAAGAAAAGATAAGTGTGACAGAAATTCTTTTTTCTTCTCAATGTAAAAATCTGCATAGGCAGAAGGACGGACAATTCCACGTTGTTCATCCCATAGCTCCAATAATAACTGGATAACAAGATCGTAAATATACCGTGGTTTTGCCGGGATCATTTTTCTTCGCTCATAAATTGCACAGAGGTGGGAGAGTGTCAATGGGCGTAAAGTGGTATCATAGTATGGAGAGCTCTTGATTTTCTCATAGAGATTCCTGGCCTCTGTTTTATTGTTTAGCCAATTGTGTGTCAACTTCAAAATCTGTGCATCGTTCAAAGGGCATATTTCAAAGGTATGGGTATTTGTTAGACTGAGATTGAAATCCCCATTTCTCGATGTAAGTATAAATTTTGAATTTTTAAGGCCTAATGCCAGCGCCTCGAAATCTCTTTCAATCAATGATTTAAGTTCCATGTCGGGAATTTCATCAAAACCATCAAATATTGCAAGAATCCGCCCTTGCTCTAGAAACTCGATTACAGCGAGTTTCATCAACTGAATATTTTGATTGAAAACTTTTGTGATCTTACTTTCTGGATATTTTATAACAATGCCGAAAGCGTCAATCAATATCGCGAAAAGGTTTCGCCGCTCTGGATCTTCATAACTTGTATAATCAAGTTCCCTAAATCTAATTAGTATTGGACAGGAAAATTTTCCCTCGCTTGGCTCGAACAACAGCGAGTTACAAATGTTTTTGATGAGTGTTGTTTTTCCAGCACCAGGTCCACCATAAATCAAAATATTTTTGTTTAAATACTTTTTTATTCGTGAACTTTTTATTGTTTCCAATTCTTCGTCAGCACTATATCTATGTCTCAAAGGAGAAAGAAACAGATCAATGTCTACAAAAATCTTTTCAAGATCCCTTGATCTTTTGGATAAGTTGAAGTTGATTTCTTTACTCCATATGGATGCAGCGTTCAGATTTGCAACCACATGTTGCATTACAATATCTTCAGATACTGATAGGTCATATGTTTTTAAAAAAGTTTCGTATTCGTCAGGGGGTGGGCCGCTAAGTTTCTCCACATTTGACAAATGGGTATTAAATAAATGCTTTGTTTTTTGAACACCTTTATCTAAGATTTTTTCGACTATGTAGTCAGTTACAACCCCTTTTAGGTCAAGGCTTTTCAAAAGCTCAATACTGGATTCTAGCATGTATGGTTGGTTTTCAGTTTGGTTTGTGATATTGTTAGAGATCTGCTCTCTTCTTCTGCCAACTAAATTAACTTATAAGATTGCATTATTGCAATCAGGCTTTTGGTTTCGGAGTTTTTCGCCTCGTGATAAATCGCCAACGATTGAGAGAATAGGAATATACATAATTTAGATATTAGTTTTCTAAGCTATACATAATTTCAACAATTTCAAAAGTAGGTTTTATGCCATATTCCTTATTTTGAAAGAAAGACGTGCTAGTTGAACGATAAGGTTGTGGATAAGGTAAGTACCAACTTTTTGCCGCAAACTTTTTTCATTTCCTGACATTTGTCGGAAAATCCCTGCTTTATTCCCTACAGATTTGTATCAGGAATCCATCATAGGTACCCCTAACCAAATCTATAAACCATGAAAAACACAATCCTGCTGTTGGGAGAAAATACCGGACTCATCCCACAACCAATTTCCAAAGCTGAAAAACGCCGGATGATCACACTTGAAGCCATGACCTGTCTATTGGTACTCTTGTGGCTTTATACCGGCCTTGATAAACTGGTAGACTATAAATCCTACTGGCACAGCATGTACCTGCAGATTTTTCCCAGATCGGTCCTGAAAATAATGGTGCCAGCCGTTCCGATCGTTGAACTTGGCGCAGGACTGTTATTTTTTCGCCCGAAATGGCGCGAGTATGCCTACGTCAGCTCGCTGCTGCTTTTGGTCAGTTTTACCATATACGTCGCACTTATTTATTTCGGATATTTTCCCAAGCGCCCCTGTGCCTGTGCCGGCCTTTTTGAAAAAATGAGCTGGGGCAGCACCTTATTGTCAATACCTGTCTGTCTATTATTGCGTTCTCGGCACTGACGCTTCATCTGAAAAGAAAGGAGGCATCAGGCACAGCATAAACCATAAAATAAACCAAAGGGCAGCAGCTGGCCGATGGCAACCTTAAACGGCCAAATGGCCAACAGAATATAAACATAACCTTAAAAACCAAACTTTTTCGTCCGCTTTTTCAATAGCAAACAAGCGGTCCATATTATGAAATTTTCAAAAATCAAATCTGTATTGTTTACTGCACTTGTTGCAGTTGTATTGGTAGTTGGTGGCAGTGCTTTCACATCTGTTTGTTTTTAATTGGTCTAATACCGGTGCTAGATGCGATGTTTGTTCATGAGTCTTCTGATTTATTCTAATTTTTTCGGCGTGTCCATGAGGGACCGCGTCTTTCGCTGTATCTTTTGTTCCAAAAGGATGCCGCTGCACCCGCTCACGCGCTATTGATAATGCCCAAAATCACTTTTAATAATCACCGTTGATTTGACTTGTCCTTTATATTGTGCTTGTTGGCTTACCTATATTGGAGGGCATTGAACTACCTTTCTGACAATCTGATACTGATCTGCACGTTAAAGTAATCATCCTTTATGCCATAGCTGATCTCCGAACGCTCACCGTAGGTGTGGGACAGCCGTTTTTCAATATTCTTGAGGCCGGTGTGGAAGCCGCTGTCGTTAAGCCCGGTATTGATCAGGTTTACCGTTTCGACCCTAAGCAAGCCTTCATTTATCGCGAGGTTTATCCTGCCCGGATCATTGGGTATGCTCAGGTTGCCGTGCTTGACCATGTTCTCCGTCAAGCTGAGGAGTACCAGGGGGATAATGGCAGTTTTTTCCACCCCTTCATCATAGCTGAAGTCGATAAAAAGATTAGGCTGCTTGATCCTGCTGAGTTGCAGAAGGTGTTCTACCTGTCTGATCTCGGCCTCTAGCGGCATCAGTTCCGGACCATGTTCACATTCCAGTGCATAACGCATCAGTTTGGTCAGGTACCTTACCGCCTCGGCCGAACGAGGTTCTGTTCTGTGGGTACTGTTATAGATGTAGGTGAGGGTATTGAAAAGAAAGTGAGGGTTGATCTGAGATTTCAGGTTTGCATTCCTGGCCTCGGCAAGTTCGAGCATTGTTTGTTTTTCCCTGATTGTTTTCGCTGCTGCATCCTTTTCGAGTTCTGCTGTCCGCCCTGCCTGCCTGATGTATTCGCTGAAGAAATAGTAGGCGGTAGAGAAGAGCATAAAATATATTGCCCTCCAGAAAGTTGCAAAAACGAATTTCCAATTACTCGCAAGGCCTGCGAGGGATATGGCCTTTGCCGGTGTAGGAGTCAGGTGGCTGGCCAGGTTATTCAGCAATAGATAAATAATCAGCTCAGCTAATACCAACGGAAAAAGCAGAAAGCGATAATGTCCGGCTAGCGGTAGCAGTCTGCGTAGCATTGACCAATGGAAATAGAAAAGTCCGATGTTGATCGCATAATGGGTTATATAAACAGATAAAGGTAGTGGTGATTTTACCGTCAGGGCTACCACAAGGTTTTCGTAAACTATAAATATCAGCCAGCCCAGAATATGCCAGCGGCTGGTTTTAAGCCATTTTTTCATTTTGTTACTTGAGTTAAAGATCCATTTTACCACGGGCGGGAGGCGCTTGGCGTAAGTTGCTCTTTTTGCCTTTTTCATCGGGCTAGTTTTCCTCCATGAAAAGAATTAACGACATAAAATCCAGCAGGAAAACCGTGTTCATTTTCCGCAGGCAGACCAGCAGCGGTAATGTTCCCGAGACCAGTGATCCGACTACAACTACGATAACCATTATCACAACTGTCACCACTCAGTCAGACAGGGTAGCGGGTAGCCTAAAGCCGCTTTGAGGTCAGGGTATCCTTTGATACCTCATCCATAAAGGCCTGTTTGTACTGCGGGGTCATGAGCACTTCATATTTCCCGAGATCGATCGTATGCCCGTTGATCTCCCGTACAAACCGGGTGTTGATGATATAGGATTTATGTACCCTATAAAAATAGCGGTCAGTGTCCAAAAGCTCCTCCATTTCCTTTATGGTCATGTAGACCGAATAGTCATTTTCGGGCGTATAGATGTGCACATGGTTATTGGAACCCTGTAAATAGATGATATCTTTTTTCAATACTTTGATCAGTTTGCCGCGTTCCCCGTTAGTGCGCAGAAAGAATGCCTTGCGGTTGCCCCGTACCAGTATCTGGCTGTCATAGTATTCACTGATGACCTCGTTCACCACTTCCGCAAAATCTCCGATGTTGAATGGTTTTAACAGGTAGTGTTTCGCGCGGACCTTGAATGCGGCGATCGCATGTTCGGCATGTGAGGTAGTGAAGATGATCTTGTGGGGGCTGTACTTCAGGTTGTCAGCCAGCCTGAGGCCGGTCATGGACGGCATATCGATATCCATAAAGATCAGCTGCCTGTCGGGCTCCCCGCTGATCTCGCTCAGTGCCTCTACCGGGTTTGTAAATGTCCTATGGACCTTGAGCCTGGGCATTTCCGAGGCGAAGTCTTCCAGAATGTTGATCGCGGTAAGTTCATCATCTATAAAGATGCACGAAATAGGGTTTTTCATGAGGATATGTTTTGGTTAGATAAAAGCAATTTAGCAATAATATTCCAAATGGGAATAATGGTGCCGGTAATGGATGTAATGAATGTGGCGTGCAAGAGGCAGAAAACTTAATTATGGTTGTGATGTCTGGCACTTCTATAATTTACGTATATTATGTTTTTTCGTTTTTGGCTGTCTCGGCGGGAAGAAATGCGTTCAGTTTCAATAACTCCCCAATATGGAACTCTACCAACACCAGCTATGCGGTTGGTAGTGAGGGGCTCCAGAGAGCAATTGATCCTAAGACGATATCTGAGACAATAGATGGATTCAACGTAGCAGCATCAAAGGCCAATCCTATCTATAAAGCAAAGGTTGATGAATACCTTGCAGAGTTTAACAGCGCGGATTTCAAGCTCACTCCTAAGCTCGGAGGAGGAGGTTTTGTGTATAATGATGTTGTTACAATGACCGAAGGGCATCATCGGCTTGTCGCAGCCGCCATAAAAGGCATGCAGACAGGTGATTATACTATTTTTGAGTATATTATCAATAATTCCCGTTTAACATTTGCAAATCCTGCCAGCTATAATATTACCAGTTCTACATTTCCAACAACATGGACATTATTCAAATAAACGAGTTACAACTAGATCTGAACTCGGCACTAAGTGCCGGGTTCGAAATTTCCCCCGCGGAGGTTTTTGATCTAAAATATAATCCCGATGTAACCGAAGCGGTAAAAAGAACCCTTTTTATAGGTTTCCCGAATAACTTTCCTATGGCAGCTAATGTCAGCCCCAGTGAGATTGCCGACCTTAAGAAAAGACTGAATGCTAACCTCGCAGTAAATATACTCCACATCATTACCTGCAGTCTCGCCAATTTTGACTGCTTTGTTGTCCTCACTGTCGGGATTGATGTGGCAGGCCGCGGATTTCTGGACGGTTTACCTGTCCTTTTTACAAAGCTTAATAAGAGAATACTGTTGGTCGATATCAAGCAAGGGCCAATTGATTGGGCAATTAATCGCAAAGGGAATACTTAAAATTTGCCGGATGGGACCGGCTCTGGAAAAAAGTTTTTTTCTTTACAAGGTGGTGAATTTGCAATATTTCAATCTATAATGACTATTGGGAATTTGGTGTGTAATATGAACTTTTCGAAAAATACAGGGTTTGCCACTGTGGAGGTGTAGAAGGTATTGAGGAAGGATTAGATGGGAGTGATGGCTTTATATTAGGTTTTTCTTCTTGCTGGAGCGGTTGGTTTTTTAGTGTTGGAAATCGTACGAAATCATTAGGTTTATGAGGTTGGGGGATTTACGCTTTAGCTTGTTTCATTTATGCGATAAACTTTATTTTCCTTTATTGTTTTCTGGCTGTCCCCTGCGGGCCGAGCCATGCGCTGTATCTTTTGTTCTGGAACGATGTCGCTGCTGTCCCTGATGGGGAAGGATACAAGGATAATAAGTTATGGAAGGGATTTTTTGTTTAGGTACAGATTTTATTTTTCTTGTGCCGGGGGATGGGAAAGTGCCTGTTGTTTATGGATTCCTTTCATGATGGGGATTTTGAAATGTTCACTAAGAACAGTCGGGGTTGGGCACTGGAAACTGTTGATCAGGAGTGGAGATTAGAGATCGGTAAGAATGGAACGTGAACGGCGCCCCTGCACTGGCCGGAACTGAACTGGAACATCCTCAAATTAGAAGCTGGAGTTGTACTATGTTTGCTGACCTGGTGGAAAGGATCTGATGTCCTATTGAACTCCGCTAAAGCAGGAACTTACACGAGGAGAGAAATTTGAGGTTGGCGATCCTATGCGTTCAGAGGGAAAGGAACAATTTAGGCAATTGCCCGGCAGTCAAATCCGCGTACTGTTTGGCCCAAAACGCACTGACCAGTTTCACTGAAATACGCAGTAGGCCAAAATTTCAAAAGATATTGACGTCAAAACTCAATGTAGTAATGGTCTCATGTTCTGTGATAGAACACTTTTACCCTAGTCATATAAATCTAAGCTAAAAAATCACTATTAGCTGAATGTAATAGTGATTTTTTAATAATTTATAAAGTTTTATTGTCCCACTGCTCTGCTTATGTGGGAAATTTTACCATCTAAGCCATTGTGGTAGTGAAAATATTCAACAACCCGGTTACCGTTACCACCGTCCCAGAAAACGCCAGGTGCTGCACCAATATCGAAGCTTGGAATTACAACCCTGATTCCCGGAGGTAAAGTCCCTTCTACTTTAATAACAGCATAATCGTCATCCGTTTGTCCATCGGGGTTATCAAATACCACAATTTGAGTATTACTCAGTGGGCCTTGAAGTACCATCGATTTAATCCTGTCATTTGCACCGCTTGGAGTAGTTTTTTTGAGATTCAAAGCCTTTGTAGAATGATTCCCATAGGTCAGTACAAGGTTACCCGTACCATTCCATTCCTGGTAGAAACCAAATAGGCCTTCCTGGGGAAGAGGGCTAAGGGGCTGGACGTCATTCGGGGCAACAGGTTGCCACTGACCAGTCACAATTTGTGCCGAAGTTAGCTTTGAGGCTAATAAAAGCCCGGCAAAGAATAATGTTTTGTAGATTTTCATAGTAAGTAGTGTCTTTTTAAATTTAATTTAAGCCAAGGTATGATTAATACAAAACAAAATCAATAATAACCAAAAATAACTTTGATCATGAGAAATGTTCATTCTAGTAGCCGCATCCTAACTGCCTTATTTAGCTTGTATTACCAATCGATGCGGATGATTTTATAAGTGTTTATATTTAGAATTAAATTAATACTATGTGGGTATTTCGGTGAAAGTGTATGTCTCGTACTGCTATAGCTTGTCATTAAAATAGAAAAATGGCAACAAAAAGTAAAGACAAGACAGAGATTGCAACCAGGAAACCATCGGGTCGATTAGGTGAGGATGTTAAAGCGAAAATCGTATGCAGAGTTAATTCCGGTACGCTCAGTAAGTTCTATTTTCTTTTATTGTTTTTTGGCTGTCCCCTTTGGGCTGGGCCATATGCTGTATCTTTTGTTCTGGAACGATGCTGCTGCTGTTCCTGACAGGAAGGGATAAAAGGATTATGGTGTGTTATTTTTATAGAATATGATTATGTTTTTTGTGCCGGGTAATAATTGAAGGAAAGCTTTCTCCGAACCCTATATGCCTTTTGAATATAGCAACTGAACTCGACGAACATAATAAACAGAGTTTAGAATATTTCTACTTACTTCAAAAATTTCTTAAGGAAGAGGGTTTGACATAATGAATAAATGACTTGTGCAAGCGATCAATTGCTTACACAAATCATTTATCAATAGCCAAGATTTCTTATTTGATTTAATTATGGATTTCGCTAAAAGTGACGAAGAACCCGTTTAACTGGGGGACTGGACAGCTCCTGGTCGTTTTTTTTAAAATAGGTAATGCGAACATACTCATCTATTTACTCTCCGTCCGATACAGGTGTTAATAAAACCTCATCCTAAAAATTAAAAGGGATCGCAGTCTTGATGCCGACCTGACTCCGTTTATAGAATTTTTCCCCTGACTCTTCCGGCTTTAAGTTTTTGCCGCCAAGATCAAAAAAAGAATAAAACACTTCAAAGCTTATTTTGGCTGTCTGGTCTGATTTTTTGATAGAGTTAAATACCAATCCAGTTTCCAGGTTACTCTGGGCCTTCGGGATGTTTTCATAGGGGATGTCACGGAGGAACTTCAGCCTAAGACCAATGCTACCGCTGGTTCCGAACATTTTGTAGCCTTCTGCCCAGACCCGGCCGGCATGGTATTCCCTGTATGCGCCTGAATAAACGGTATAACTATTGGATTTTGCGTATGTCGTGGCCGCATCGGTAGGCCCTACCTTAACGTTTTCCTTGAGATCAGAAGAATTTAGCTCATCAAAATTGTTGTAGTAACCCAGCGACCCGCCTACGCTCAGTAGCAGGTTCCTGGCAATACTGCTTTCCCATCCCTTATGTGTTCCGGTGAAAAACACATTGAGCGTTCCGGTACTCTGAAAGGTATTGCTGGTGACCTCGGGGTGGTACATGTTTGCAACATCGGTCACATCGTAACGGTAAAATTTCAGCCCCCCCGCCTGCTGGGAAACCGATACCCAGAATAAGGTACGAAAGGACCATTTGGCCTTATCATAGTAGCTGTCCAATTTGGCCTTCCGTTTCTTTGCATCCGCGAGAAGTGCATCGCGCTTTTCAACCAGTTCCCGGTAATCCGGAAGTTCGCGGCGGATGTTTTCTACATTGTCCTGTTTTTTTTGGTAATAGAGGTCCAATGTTGTCTGGCTGGAGTCGATAAGTTTGTTCAGTTTCTGTATCCGTTCCACTAATTCTTTGCTGACATAAAGTTCATCATAATCATGTTGTATATCAGAGAGCATCCGGTATTTATCGGCTGGCTCATAATAATAGATCGGCCGAAACATTTGCGACCATGTAGCGCTGGCACTGAATCCTTTTGCCGGTTTCTGGTCTTTGAGCAGCTGTATGATCCCACTTTCGGATCCGCCTTTTACATTCAGGCTCAAAAAACCCGGTACTTTTTTTGGACGGATGGCATAGTTGATCTCTGCACTTGGCTTATCGATGGTGATAGTTGTAAAATTGAGTGGCTTTCCCGCACTCATATCGGTGAGCAGCAGTTTAGAGAAATCGGCGAATACCACTTCCCTGAATTTTTCCCCGGGGATTTGTCCGGCAACCAATAATGCAGAATCCAAGCTACTCGTTTTGTGGTTCTGTGCATAAGATGTTGAGAAAGCGGCAAGGGATATTCCCAATGCCACAAGTGCATTTTTGTGAGTGTTCATTAATTTGATGGTTAGGCGTTTATCTTTTACTAAGTTAAGCAAAAGGGATAACGCCTGAAAACTTTTTTCCGTTGAATAGTGGAAGACGCCAAGGGGGGTAATCATTTTTCTTCCAATATCAGCCAGCTTGGCGCACAAATTAACTGCGTGACTAACCGGGCCCGTTTAATGCTTAATGTATCTAAATTTATCGCAGATCGTTCTGGGTTATGTGCTGACCACTGCCGCTACGGGTAACTTTCAAAAAAAAAATGACTCCCTCGAGGTTTAACGAATTCTACCAGGATTATGTGTGCAGCGCTGCCATCAGGTTGGCAAGTGAAGTTTTTGCGCTATTGCCCATTCAATGTGTTTATGTCAATGCCATTGCAGACTTGCTGGATTCTGCTACCGGGAGGATAAAGCCTATGCCGGTATTGTCGGTTAAGTTTATCAAGGATAATTTAGGCAGGCTGGATTTTGAGCGTATTGACTGTTCGGACGCGATGCGGAATTTTGTGTTTAGGATGGGGTTTTCGGCTGTGGAGGTGCTGGAGGGGTAGAAGGGGGTGCGGAGGTAGGGTAAGGTTGGAAGGATGGAAGGCGAAGTTATGAGGGTTAAGTGGGAGTGATGAACCGGGTTTAGTTCTTTGTCGTTGCGGGGAAGAAGATTTTTGAAGCTGTGTATTATTGGAAGGTTGTGCTTTTTTCTTGTTTTTTCGCTGTCCCCTGCGGGCCGGGCCATGCGCTGTATCTTTTGTTCCAAAAGGATGCCGCTGCTGTCCCTGACAGGGGGATAATAATGGCAGAATGTCTACGGTTGATTGATTTAATGAGATATACATTAACATTCCTAAGCTTAATTTTTCAAAGCGGACTACTGAAAGCCGCGGGTGGAGGGATTTTTACCGCTCCATCAATTACCCTTTAACAGTGCTACAATTACACTAAGCATGCTTTATACTTTATCTGCCCTTTGCCAGCAATTTTCAGATAGCTGCTATAGTTAAAGTACTGCCTGTGGCTTTAGATGGGAATTTCGCTGATCAGCTTATTATTAACGGTATTTGATTACTGAAAATAAATCTTATTTTTATCTTTTAACGTAATCTCACAATATGCCAAAAAGTAGTGCTTGTTTTATCTCAAACCACTGCCCAGTTTCCATTCAACGGCCGATACTGGATTTGTATGCTTGGACTCAGTCTTATCGGTTATGTCTAGGGATATCTGAAAACGGACGACGAAAATTCCCGGTAACTCACTGCAATAAACTGCAAGTCTTGAAGACGATCTATCTCACAATATTGCAAATATCATTGTTAACAATATGAACCCTCAATTTATAAGTAATGATCCAAGGGGAGAAGATCTCTTCGGTGAGAAGGCACAAGATAGAATTGCCGCCAGTATAGCTGTCCAAATCAGGGATCAACCATTACATTCTAAGCTTATTGGTCTGGAGGGAAGTTGGGGGGCAGGCAAGTCAAATGTTATTAAACTGATAGAGAACAGACTTTCAGCTACCCACCATATATATGTACATGATGCCTGGGGCCATCAGGAGGATCTTCAGCGAAGAGCATTCCTCGAAGAACTTACTGAGGATCTTTATCTGAAAGAAGTTCTGGCTAAAGATGTATGGAAGAAAAAGCTTGACGATCTTCTTTCCAGGAAACATGAAACAGTTACCAAAAGTGTTCCCAAACTTAGCACTGGGATTGTCGTTACGATACTTTTAGCTTTTTTTACGCCTGTTACGGCATCATTGGCCAAGGAGTTCGGCGAACATTGGTATAAGTATCCGGTTTTGTTAGCTCCGATATTGATTCCATTGTCAATCTGGTTAGTAATCTGTCTGTTCAACTGGAAGCGACCAAGAATTACGGATCTGTTCTATCTTTACAAGGAGAAAGAAATTGAGGATCGCAAGGAGACAATTACATCAGAACGGGAACCCTCAGTCCGGCTATTCAAACAATGGATGAAAGAACTTTCCGATGATCTAGGAACTGGTGAGAAAAAGCTGATTGTGGTTTTTGACAATATGGACCGCCTTCCTCCGGATAAAGTCAAGATATTATGGTCTTCGATCAATACTTTCTTTTCTGATTTTTCTTTTGATCACATATCGGTAATCATTCCTTTTGATACGGCCCATATTTTGGCTGCGTTTGGCAACAGCGATGACGTGGCAGGACAGTTTATCAGTAAAACTTTTAGGGTGATCTTCAGGGTCGCACAACCAGTGCTGACCGACTGGCAGGCGTTCTTTACACTCAAGTTCGAAAATGCTTTTGGTAGCGGCTATGGGAGCGAACTGATTGTCCTCAAGACAATATTTGATCTCGCAACACCGAGTATTACCCCGCGAGATATCATCGCATTTATTAATGAAATGGTATCTGTATCTCTGGTACTTGGCGATGAAGTAGGATTACGTTATATTGGACTTTTTTGCCTTAATAAAAAAGAAATCCTTGCCGATCCGGCAAGGATAATCGAGGAACTTCCTTTTATAGAACGATTCAAGACTGTTTTCAGGGACGATGATCAGATACAGGATAGTCTGGCGGCGATAGCCTATAATGTGCCCAAGGAGTCTGCCAGACAGATCATATTAAAGCGCGAGATACAACTCGCTATCCGTGAGGAGAATCAGGAGCGTTTTGAAGCATTGACGGGCCAAAAGCATTTCTCTGATATGCTGGAACAGATCAGTATGATTGATGAGTTGCCGATTAGCGCGTTTATACAGCTCTGCGAAGGGCTGCCGGGAAGGACGGAAAAAATAAGTGCTGCTGAATCTACTGAATTCTGGGACAGGCTTAACAGGTATTATATCAAGGCCCCCCAGAATACGCAGGAATTCACTATTGCGAACAGGATTTTGATGGATCGATGTTCTGTTGAACATAAGTTGCAGCATGCCAGCTATTTCGCAAAAAGGATGAATTTGATGGATAATTTTCTTGGAGATAAGTATTATCATAGCCTGAATAAATTCGATGAATTCAGCCGCGATGGCGGTTTAGGTATCAGCATCCATGACCATCTCTTGGATAAGGACATGGAAGCGGAAGACTTTGTGCTTTTTGTGACTGCGGGCGGCGGGCTGGAGCCGGATTTTAAGGTTTCAACTGATGTGGGCAAGCTCAATGAATACCTGATTGATGCTGTCAGTAAAGGCAGAAAGGTCGATCCCGTTATTGGGGAAATTCAAGAATCTTACGATCTGAAAGCTACAGTTGAATATCTTACAGCACAAATGGTTGCAGTCGACAATAAGATTACTTATGATAATCTAGTCAATGTTGTTTACCTTTTACATGCCATGACCCCAGACTTGTTATTGCCACGTTTACCTGATACTGTCCTTAAAATATTTTTAGAACATACTGACCAGAAAGAGGAAACCTTCCTTGAACTTGCTGCCATGAGATTATCCAGAGGAAAAAGTTATGCATACGAAGGGATTGCCGTAGAATCTTTTCTGGAAATTTCCGGAGACGATGACACTGATTTTGTCGCTCAGGTTGCAAAACGTTTTGAAAAGTATGGTAATTATGGTACCGGTCTGCTGTTTGCCGGGAAATGGAAAAATAATCTTTTGACGGGTGTGATGCAGAATATTACTATCAACCATTATGGTACATCAAGGATGAATATTGCTGAAGTCCTTCCCCGGTTTACCGAGATTGGGACTGCCTTTGACTTGGATCTTGATATATTCATTGATAGATTAAATGGATGGTCAAGGTTCCTTCCTGATAATATCAGTAAGGAAACGATCAGGGCTAAGGTTGGGGATGTTGGTTTTTACCGTAAGGCAGTAAATTCTAAAAATAAACTCTCAAGATATATGATCAAAACCTACAAGGATTCCCTGCAGGATATAAGTGAGGAAGCATGGGCAGAAGTAATCATAAATAAAGACAGTACGCTGAGCAACGTGTTGACGTTTATCGAGAGCGGTCAGCTCAAGTCATTGCCTGTTAATTGTGTACTCGCTTTTAAAAGACTAATTTCAGAATTTGCTGCGGGTGATTATGATGATATATCTGAGGCAGATTTTCTTATACTTAAGAAATCGATTTCGAATGCAAGACTGAAAACTGTATTAAAAAATATTAGGGACCGCTTCTTAACGGATCTGATGATCACGACCAGACAGTCATTATTCTTTTTTGGGATGTTCATTGATAATGCTGATCTGTCTGACAGGCCGGCGGATGCGATCCGCCGGTTATTTATTCCGATGCTCAGCCATCCTGAATCGCTCGATTTATTATTGGTGTACAGTGAGGACGTGATAAGTATTGTACTTGCTGGCGGCGTTGAGGGCTTATCGTTTGTAGAGGAGCTCAAAGGACTTGATTCTGCAGATTTGAGAATAAACCACCTGATGGATAGGTTAAGGTTATCAGATGCAGAATCTAAAAAAACTAAAACGAGTAAAAGCAAAAAAAAACAGAACGAGACTTAGTCTGAAAAGAATTTGAAGTTTGGTGAATTCTTCATGTGAATTTCTCTTTTTATATTCTTATTTATTTGGGAAACCCCTTTAAATGGTTAAGTTGTTTTATCTGTTAGTCATTGGATGGGGATTTCGGCAATAGTATCCACCTGTTTTCGGGCATAGTGGCCAGCTTTTTCGGCCTATATTATTCGCTCTATTTCGCTTCAAAATGGCCGATCGGCTCATTTTGAAGCAGTTTTAAGCTTTCCGAAAGCCTGACCGGACTCATTGATTGTTTTGCATGGAGAAATTAAATTGTCGATGCGCTAAAGGCCTTAAAATCGAAACTTATAAATCTTTTGTTGGAGTATTTTTATCGACGGTAATTTTCTATTAGTCCAAGTCTAAAATATCCTTTTAGACGCTGAATATTGACTTCTAAAGAATCACGCGGAGGGTCAGTGGACGAACAACTACGAATACTGTTTGAAAAGTGATTAGGTCGGATTGGATATATTTGGATCAGTCTTTAGGATACCATCAAGACCAGATGGTAAAAAACGGAGTGCACAATTTGGAATGAGAATCGCTGAACGCTTTTAGCGAAATCCCCATATAGATCACTTTTTAAATTCTTCCACTTTACTATTACTCCAATCACTGGGATGGAGTAATTCCCTAATATCAACCCGTAAATATTCAGCTATTCTATTTAAAGTCGTTACAGTTGGTTGATGTTTATTATTTACCCATCTCGATACTGTTTCTTTTTCAATCTCAAGGAACTTAACTAAATCTTTATTACCAGCACCTTTTTCTTTTAAAACTTCCCCAATCCTATTGATCATAAATATTTTAAAATAATTGTTGATATTTAATATCAACTTTTGTATATTTGTTATTAGTTATTTATAGCGACAAATAGAGTTGGGTTAACCTGGCTTTAACGATGTCTCTCATGAAACGAAACCGTCAATCTTCGCATGAGCTGATCGTGAGTTCGCCGTATCTATTGAATTTGCTATCTTCGCGATATCTTATATTCAGTAGGGCGGACTTCATGTTAGTCTTTTGCGAGGCTCAAGCTATTGCTTGAGTGGTTCTTGACGGTACCAGTTTCAAAAGCATTGAGGTTCGCCTTATTGATTTTTTGTCAATCAGGTTCTTTTTTCTTTTTGAGTACATCGTTTTACATAAAAATTAACCGTTTATGAAAACGAAAAAATTAAGCGCCATCAATTCATACCACTTCGGGGAAGGGGTACTTCGGTTTTCCCTTAAACTCTCGTTAAAGAACGTTATTTGTTCTCCGTCGTAATGCGCGCTGGATTTTTCCGAGGATAAAATAGCCCAAAGAAAACAGGGGTTGGTGTGAAAGAGCGCACTGATTCCCGGTGGGTTAATTTAGCTTGGTGCCAGCCCTTATTGCGGTTTAGGCAAGGGTGCATTACTATGGTTTTTCGCAATCCCAAGGTAGGTATCTTTTTTCTAATACGCAATACGGTTTACCGTATCCGCATATTTTTATGTGGAAGGGGCTGGTTTTTACCTGTTTTTTTTCTAATACAAATATAAATCCGGAGCGTATGGGCCCAAATGAAAAGTATCCTTTTGACAGGCTGTATGGTTTAAAGCCGAAGAATCCCGTTTGAGGGGTGGCAGGGCAGGCGGGACCTTCTGGTTAATGATTCTTATGGGTTCTTTGATAATGCAACCTGTCCTGTCTTTTTCTTTTCGGTTTTCGGGTTTTGTCTGAGTTCCGGCTATCAGGATCGTTAGGTTTCTGCTTTGATTTCCTTTTAAAAAATATAACGGTTTTGCCGTAAGGGGAATGTTATGTCCGGATTTTTCCGGCTGAAGCTTCCAGCTGCCTGTGCCATCCGCGAAGGGCGCGGCGGCAGATGGTGGGGCTGCCTCGGAACGTTATTTCCGGGCAGCTACTGCCTTTTTCCTGTTAAAGTTTAACCGGGCCTAAATCTAAATATGAAGACCGACAACCGCTTTTTGCTTCTCTTTTTTCTCTGTTGGGCCATCCTTTACAGTCCGCTTTCGGTATTGTCCACTTTTTGGGAAAAGGATGATTTTGTGGCCGTTGAGGATTGCGGAGGTGCTGGAGTTGTTAAGGGTAGTGTGAGGGCAGGTGACTTATTGGCAAGAGACAAGGGGCTGTTATGTGGTGTTAATGGCTGCGGGTGGATGATTTATAGCGGTGGATGTTATCATCCATTTAGCGGGCAGTCTATCTTTTCAGGTGAGGAGCTTGGGGATTTACCGGGTGGGCTGTTCCCTTTTGAGCGGCCTTTTGTATTGAAGCCTAAGAACCCTGAATGAGAGGAGAGAGCGGATGGGGCTGGTCTAAAGGATAGGCATCTTTTTGTGTTATGCTATGGTGATGCCATGCATTGTTTTTCAATTTTTTCAACTAACCAATTTTCAACTATAAACTATTACGTGGCTGGGCCATAATGGGTGATCTGGTGCGCTCTGCGTGGGATTCCATTTTGTAGGTGCAGGGGTTATAAATGCAGGGGGCAGTGGCGAGGAATTATCCGGGCTGCTGTTTTTAGGATGATGTTCCTGCTGTATTTATTCCGTTTGGCCTGGTCATAACTAACCAAACTAAATGATGATTAAAAAAATCTGTTTCTTTTTAATGGTGCTGTTTGGCACTGTGAACAGTCTTTCTGCCCAAGTGGCGCAGATCGACAGTATTGCTCCCGTTCCAGTGGGCGGTGAGCTACCTAAGCTTTTCTGGGATTACAGGCATACCGTGCTTGAGCGGGGTGTGCCTCGGGAATATTCGCTTTCTTCTGACAGGGGAAAACTAATCATTATCGATTTCTGGGCGAGCTGGTGCGCTTCCTGTATCAAGCGGTTCCCAAAGCTAGAAGAGATCGAAAAGGCTTTTCCGGGAAAGGTGAAGGTACTACTGGTGAATTCGGTGGGGACGGGGGATAGCTATGATTCGCTTTTATCAAGGTTTCGATCTGGATCGGGGAGTTTTACCTCAACACCGCTTACAGTGGTAACCGAAGATAGGTTATTTCTGAAGGTCTTTCCGCACAGGGCGCTGCCGCATTATGTGTGGATTGCAGATGGCGGGGTGAGAGCAGTGACCACTGCAGAGCTGCTGACGAAAGAAAATGTAGCGCTTCTTATCGGGCACATGGATGAGCTGGATGGGAGAAGGAAGAAATTAGAGGCATTAAGAACGAGAAAGAAGTAGGCTATGGGAAGGATATATGATCTTGTGGGCCTATATATTAGGCTGTTGTGCATGTTATTGTTGTTATCGGGTGCCTGTCTTTCCCTGTCCGCGCAGGAAAGGTTAAACGGGATTACGGTCAGTGCAGCTGATGGGAAACCGCTGGCGGGGATAGCGGTGAGGACGGATAAGGGGCAGGCGGTGCTGAGCTCCGATGCGGGGACATTTTCAATTGTGCTCGATGCGGGAAAACACAGGTTGAGGTTTTCAGGGCTGAACGTGGTTGCATTGGACACGGTAGTTTCACTGCCCTTTACAGTGGTGTTTAGGGTGGCGCTGGTTTCGGCAGAGCAGCAGTTGCAGACAGTAGAGGTGAGTACGGGTTACCAGATGCTCCCAAAGGAGCGCGCAACAGGTTCTTTTGTACAGGTGTCGAATAAGATGCTGGAGCAGCAGGTGGGGGCAGGTATCATCGGCAGGCTGGAGGGATTGGTGAGCGGATACAGTATTGACAGGAAGAGTAATGGAGGGGGCGGCTATGGGATTATTATCAGGGGAATTGGCACGCTGCGCGGTAAACGGGCACCGCTGATCGTACTGGATAACTTTCCTTATGAAGGGGATATCGATAATATCAATCCCAATGATATCGAGAGCGTGACGGTTTTAAAGGATGCTGCTGCTGCCTCGATCTGGGGCGCGCGTGCAGGGAACGGTGTGGTGGTGATTACCTCCAAAAAGGCAAAGTTTAATTCCCCGCTGAAGGTGTCCTTTTCAGGGAGCTTTAAGGTCACGCAGCGGCCAGACCTCTATTATCAGCCGGCGATCGGGGTAAGCGATTTCATTGACGTGGAGAATTTTCTTTTTGATAAGGGCTATTACGCTACGCTGGAAACTGCGGCAGAGAAGCCGGCCTTATCAGAGGTGGTGGAACTTAGGATTGCGGCAAGGGATGGAAAGATTTCTGCGCAGGAGGCCTCCAGGAGGATAGATTTGCTAAGAGGATATGACCTGCGGGGGGAGCTGGAACGCAGCGTGTTTTCCAGGGCAACTGCGCAGCAGTATTCGCTGGGACTAGGAGGGGGCAGTACGAAACGTAACTGGTTGGTTTCCTTTGGGGCTGACCGGAACATGAGTAATCTGGGTGCGGCCTTTGACCGTTATAGCCTGAAAGCAGAGCAGAACCTGAAAGTAACAGAAAGGCTGACCTTGAGCGGGAATTTGATGCTGACGCATTCGG
This sequence comes from Pedobacter jeongneungensis, assembly GCF_039538295.1. Lineage (NCBI taxonomy): Bacteria > Pseudomonadati > Bacteroidota > Sphingobacteriia > Sphingobacteriales > Sphingobacteriaceae > Pedobacter > Pedobacter jeongneungensis. Next base: position 64,581 of record NZ_BAABBY010000015.1, read on the forward strand.
TTGGTAGCGGGGGAAGGGAGGATATCTCGCAGGTGAGTACGCCGGGTGGGAACCTTCCGCCGTATACGCGTCTTGCAGACGGAGAAGGGAATTCCCTGCCAGTGATGAGGACCTATAGGGATTCTTATACCGCATCGGCCGGGGGAGGAAAGCTTTTGGACTGGAGGTATTATCCGCTGGAGGATTATAAAAGTGTTCCGATCAGGAACCTGCTTAACGGGGTGCTGGCGTCCTTTAGGGCGTCTTACCAGCTGAACAGCTGGCTGAAGCTTTCGGGGAACTATCAGTTTGAACAGCAGTCCACCGAGAACAAGACCAGTTATCTGGAGGGAAGTTATATGGTGAGGAACCTGGTAAACCTGTTTTCTTCGGTAGATGCCAATGGTACGCTGAAAAGGAATATTCCCTTGGGATCAGTCAGGGACCTGTCCACTTCGCTGCTTAGTGCGCATAACCTTCGGGGGCAGCTTGATGTGGATAAACGCTTTGGCCGGCACTTGCTGGTTGCCCTTGCTGGAGCAGAGATCAGGAGTACCTCGGTTGACGGGGAGAACAAGAGGGTATACGGTGTCAATGAATCCACGCTGAGCTCCGCGGGTGTTGATTATGTTAATCCCTATAAATCCTTCGTGACCGGAGGTAATATTTATGTACCCAATGTGGATGGATTTACCGGTTCGCTTTCACGTTTTGTGTCACTTTTTGCAAACGCTGCCTATACTTTTGACGAAAAGTATACCTTTTCGCTAAGCGGGAGGAGAGATGCCTCGAATGCCTTTGGACTTGCCACAAATGATAAATGGAACCCGCTTTTCTCATCAGGGCTTGCCTGGGATATTGCAAGGGAAGATTTTTATAAGCTGGAGTGGCTGCCATTACTCAAAATGAGGATGACCTTCGGGGCTAGCGGGAACACCGATCCAAAGGGATCTGCCGCGACATCTGTCATTTATGCAGGCACCAATTCGCCCTACACGCAGAGCCCCTATGCCATCTTCAATAACTATAACAATCCTGAACTGAAATGGGAGCGCATTTATATGTTCAACGCAGGGCTAGACTTTGGGCTGAAAGGAGGCAGGGTAAGGGGGAGCGTGGAGTTTTTCAGGAAGAAATCAGTTGACCTGCTTGCCCTGAGCCCTATTGACCTTACTGCTGGAATAGGCTACACGGTGATTAGGAATGCGGGGTCGATACAGGGCAACGGGGTTGATGTGGAGCTCAATACCGTCAATACCTCAGGGAGATTGGCATGGACAAGTGATTTTTTCTTTAATTACTACCTGGACAAGGTGCTTAAAAACTATTCCACAACTTTCAATGGGAGGGGGCTGGTAAACGGTAATGTCTCCTCAGCAGGAGTGGTAGGGCTTCCGCTGTTCAGCATGCTTTCCTACAGGTGGGCGGGCCTTGATCCGCTGACAGGAGATCCGCAGGGCTACCTGAACGGGGCTGTTAGCAAAAACTATTCAATGATGATGTCTGGTGCTAAACTGGAAGATATGGTCTACCATGGTCCTGCCATGCCGGTATTTTCGGGGGCACTGGGCAACAGTTTTAGCTATGGAAGGTTCAGTTTAAGTTTCAGGTTCAGCTACAAGTTGGGCTATTATTTCAGGAAACCTTCCCTGAGTTATACCGCCCTGTTTGCCGGGCGTAATGGAAACGGAGAGTTTGCCTCCAGGTGGCAGAAACCGGGCGATGAGGCCACTACCAATGTTCCCTCGATGGTTTATCCGGTTTCTTCCAGCAGGGACGAGTTTTATTTTGGATCGGAGGTAAACGTGCTCAAAGGTGACCATGTGCGCCTGCAGTACATTAATATCGGTTATGATGTTTCCGCTAAAAGGCCGGGAAGGACTTTTCTCACTCAGGCGAGGATTTTTCTGGTGGTTTCCAACCTCGGGGTCATCTGGCGTGCAAACCACCAGCATATCGATCCGGATTTTCCATCGTTCCCTGATGCCAAAAATATTGCCATGGGGTTTAGGACAAACTTATAAAGATAATAATCATGAAAAAAATATTGTATATCATCTTGCCTTTGTTACCTGTTCTGGTTTCCTGCAAGAAATTCCTGGATGCGAAATCCGATAGATCGATTGCCATTGCCGAAACGCTTTCCGATCAGCAGGCGCTGCTGGACCATTACCAGGTGCTCAACCAGGCGGATGGGAATGCCGCTGAGATCAGTGCCACTGATTTTTACCTGACCGATGCGGATTTCGCCTCGCGGCTGGAAAACGAGCGTAATATGTATACCTGGCAGCGAAGTAATATCTTCCTGCCTGAGCTTAATGAATGGGCCAATAACTACAGGGCTGTTTACAGGGCAAACAGCGTGATCGAAAACCTGGGAAAGATTGGCCGCAGCGATGCGAATGCACAGCAGTGGGACAATGTGAACGGGCAGGCCTGTTTTTACAGGGCAAAGAACATCCTGAAAAGTCTTTTTGTATGGGCACCGGCCTATGATGTGGGGTCTGCGGCAACTGATCTTGGGGTTCCGCTCCGCACCGGTTCGGATTTCAATGTGCCCTCGAAGAGGGCAAGCGTTGCTGAAGGCTATGCCATGGTCGTGTCCGACCTGAAGACCGCGGTGCGGTGCCTGCCCCCAGTGGCGGTGCACGTAATGCGGCCTTCAAGGGCTGCTGCCTTTGGCCTGTTGTCAAGGGCATTGCTCTCGATGAGGGAATATGCGCAGGCCGCTTTATATGCGGATTCAGCACTGAGACTGAAGAGTGACTTAATGGACTTCAATACCCTGAACGCCGCCTTGGCGCTGCCTATTCCGCAATTTAATGCGGAGGTGCTGCATGACAGTTATTTTACCGGCGTGCCGCTTTCCAATGTCAGGGCGAAGATTGATCCACAGCTTTTTTTACTTTATGAGCCGAATGACCTCAGGAAGACGGTGTTCTTCAATGACAATAAAAACGGGACTTATGGCTTTAAGGGGAGTTATGAAGGGTTCACGACTTTTTTTGCCGGGGTTGCCGTTGATGAGGTACTGCTGGTCAGGGCCGAATGTTATGCCAGGTTGAACAGGCTGCCTGAAGCGCTGGCGGATTTAAACAGGCTGCTTAGGAACCGTCATAAAAAAGGAACCTTTACCGATAAGGCAGCAGATGATCAGAAGGCGGTGTTAGAAATGGTACTGACCGAAAGGAGGAAGGAACTGCTGATGAGGGGACTGAGATGGATGGATATCAAGAGGCTCAATAAGGAGGGCGCGGGAATTAGCCTGAAAAGGACGGTTAACGGGGTTGATTATATGGTTGCGCCGAATTCAAGCGGTTTCGTGCTACCGATACCTGAGCTGGTCATCCAGGCTTCGGGTATGGAGCAGAATCCGTGAGGTGTGAGCTAAGGTTTATAGCCAGGGTAGATTGGTATTGCCTAAACCGGATCGCAGCTGGGCGGTGTCAGATGGCTGTATTCCTACTATGAGCTGGAAAATTGTGCCGCGGCCCTTAAGGGTAATAAGAAAATGGCAAGAGGATACTAATGCAAGCCTTTTGCCATTTTAACATGGGATTATCGGTAGCTTTAGGTAAATCCTTTTTGCTGTTCATATTTAGCGGACTGTATGTATTGTGGTTATGAAAATGAACAGCGGTTTACTTATTTATTCAACTGGTATCGCTTACATCTTTTTAATAATTTACGTATACTTACGCTGTTAACCAATAACTTATTTAATGCGATCAACGCTCTCTACCGAACAATCATCTGTATGCTGTTCCTTGATGATCATTGCAGCTATTGCAATGTCAATCTTATCCTGTAGGAAAAAGGATATTGAACCGGGTTATTTTACCCAGCATTCTGGCTTGGTAATTGGCTGTCCAGTCGGTAGCCGATTGAGCGATTGGCGGAAAAGGGTATCTTTTAAAAACAGGACCTTAAGACTGCCTGCTTCTGATCCGGGCACTTTTGTTGTCGATTTTAGGTATAAAAAAATTCTCCTGAGCAAGGATAGCGTTTCTAAGCTTGATAATGGAAGTGTATCGGTGTCCCATTTGGATGGTGGCAGTTTTACAATACCAGATATGTGTTTTTTAGAATCGGTTTTTACCTGTAATCCGGTGAAGGTAACCGGTGAGGGCCCCCAACAGTTAAAGGGAAAGATTGTTACTTCCAAGATCCTATTTGAGAAGTTCAGCTGTGGTGCTGCTTCGGTCAACCTGGAATCACCTGGTAAGGTGGAGGTTTTATCCAGTGAATTTAAGGATAATGCGAGTATAACGGGGATGGCAGGCTACCACGGTATTGAGAAATCATCCTTTGAAAACCTGACCGACCAGATCAGGAGTGATACGCTTGTTGTACGTGGCACCAGTATTAACAATGGTAGCCTATTTTTAGCAGACTCTACTGTGCTCGATGACATTGAGATTAGTGGGCACCTGACTATAAAATGGAATGAATATCCCAATTATGGTGCAAAAATCATATTGAAAGGCATAGATTTTGATAAATTAACCATTCCTACCTATGGTGTAGACCTTATCATTGATCCAGGCCAGGAATATCTAAAAAAAGTGAGGCTCTATCAGCAGGTCATCAACCGCTATAAGGAGATTCCCGACCAAAGGAAAAAGTATGACATCCAATATCAGAAAATGGTCAACAGGTACGAGGGGTCGGTATTTGTTGATCTGGTTGAGGAACATTGGAATAATTATGGATATGATAAAAATATGATTTTCATGAATTCGGTGATTTTAATGATGATCTGTTATGTGATCAATCTGTTTGTTTATCCAAGGGTTTTGCATGAAGGTTATTTAATGCCTGAATTCATCACTGCCGACCTTCATGTTAATGAACCCAATAGGTTCAAAAGATACTTCTATAAAGGTATTTACTGTCTAATTTATACGGGGTTTATATTTTGGGGAGTGACATTGGACCTGGAAAAGATCAAACTCTCGAACGTCGTATTATCTGGCTGGATAATTATCCAATATCTGACGGGTATCGTTTGCCTTGCCTATATGGCCAATATCATTATCGGAAGATAAATGTCTGTTTTAACTAAACCCGGAGAACTGACCTTGCATTATGGAAAATAGAGGTAAATGGCCAGTCGGAGGCGGTGGCTGAGGATTGATTCGGACATAATGAGAAAAAGCCTTTAGCTTTTTGGGCTAAAGGCTTCATGGCAGATTACCGGGATAAGTGAACAGTCAAATCCCGCATGCTTATTACTAGTCCCTTGAAGACCTGATTTCAGGTGAGGTAAGGATGTCGCCAGCGGTAGGGTGGTTGTCCAGATAATCTGAAAGTGATCCGGTTACTTCGATGGTGCAGGGAAGTACATCCTCCTGGCTGCATGAAAAGGTTGGTTCTCCGGTAACGGGTTCCCAGGAGTCCGGGTCATCTACCGGGCCGTTTGCATCTTTATAATGGTAAAGTGTTCCTAAGGTTGAAGAGGTGAATGCACTTTGGGTGATGATAAGGCCGAACCCCAATACAAGGGCTGCAAGGCCTAAATTCAGTTTTTTTAACATGGTTTTTTAGTTTAAATTTTCTGCCCAAAGGATAGGGCCTGGGCAGCTGGCCCCCGTGTCCGCTTTGTCTGGCCGCCGGACTGTGGTTCTTGTTGTCTTTGTTGGGCTGGCCCGTCCCATGTTTCTGCATTACTCTTTGTCACCTACCTCCCGCTTTGGTTTTATGGATATTGCGATAATTGCTGCCGTTAGAAAAAGCATATTGAGTACCAGGTGTCCCTTCCAGCTAAGCAAGCTGATCACCCCACCACAGCTGCACGGGACATGTGTGAAATACCCGGTGATGATCAGCAGGATATATCCGGTAAAGACCGAAATGAGCAGTAAGGAAAAGATGATCCCCATCCTGTTTGTTTTTTTGAAAAGCAACAGCACTGCGGCCAGGAGTTCGGTCATGGGTATGATATAGACAAGGACTGCCGATGTATTGGATGAGAAAACCTGCCGCTGCATCTCCAGGTGGTAGCTGTCAAAGGAGGCGATCTTACTACCAGCTGCGTATACCCATAACAGGATAAATGCAGCTGATATGAACTGTGATGCCCGGGAAGTATTTTCGATAGTATCCATATTACTCGTTTTGGATTTCCTTGACCGAAGTTGGCATTTTATAGTGGTCAGGCTATCACATGTATACTCGAAAAACTAGAGACTGCCTGATGTCTTGATCTGGTCTGGATGGGTTTTGGGACAAGTGGGGAATTGGGTGGGCGATTTTTACTGTTTTATTTTTTGTTCCTCATTGCGCTGAGCGTGCTGGGATGGATGCCAAGATAAGAGGCTATATCCTTAACCGCGGCCAGGGCAAATACACCCGGAAAGGAATCCAGTAGCTTTTCAAGGCGTTCATTAGCGCTGAGCAGCTTGAGGCTGCTGAGAAGCGATATGGTGCCCGCAAGCGTTTCTGCATTGATAGCTCCGTTAAGGGGTACTGATTCGGGAAAGAGTTTGTGGATATTGGCCATATGTTTTTCAGGGATGCTGAGAAGGGTAGAACCTTCCAGGAATTCCAGAAAAAGCTTTCCGTTGAAATGCTGTGCCACTGGTTGCAGATCTGGCAGCATCTGTCCGCAGGGAAGAAAAAGCACGGTAACTTCCTGCTTGCTATCTTCCACGTACAGGAATATCCTTGCGCTGCCCGTTGCCAGGTAAGAGTAGCCGCCAAGGGTAATGTTTGAAAGGGAGAGCTGTTGTTGCCGCTTGAACGCGGTTTGCTGCAGGGTGAATCCCAAGTATGCTTTTAGGCCCACTGAAAGGTGTTGATAGGAGGCTAGTCTAGTCAGGTAAGTTGCTTTTTCCATTTTTCAGGTAAAGAAATGCGCTTTTGGGCATCTGTCAAGTTGCTGTTGTGGCAACTCCGGGCAACCCATTTATTTTTTGGCATTGAAAGGCTAAAAAAGTTTGGAATCAGCTATATTTGGGGCATGAAATAAAAGTATTTAAATATATGATATTGTAGCAATAGCTATTTTACTGTTTTAGAAAACCGCGAACTTTCGAAAGACACAGGAAAAAATAGATGGTTGCCTACGCTATGCGTGGGTGCATGTTTATCTTGTGTCTGGGCTCTTCGCGGTGCCCCTAAAGCGGATATCGGGTCAGCCCGCGCTTTTTTATGGACCATTCACTGCAATCAAACCTCTTCCTGCTCAACCTGCCTATAGCAGAACTTCCGCTGTCCGAGCCTTTTAAGCTCAGGAGCAAACTCATGGGATTTTTTACCCTGCAGGACATTCTTGCCGCAGACCAGAAGGGATTACATGAGCTGGAGGACTACTCTGAACACTGGTATTATGAATTCGTAGGATTTCTTGGGCGCAAGGGGCTTTTGCACTTGCTAGGCTAATATTTTTCCTGGGCAATGGCAAGCATGGTAGCAATTTTTTCGATTACTTTTTCCACGTCGTTCCCCATCGCCGAATAATAGGCGTTTTTGAAACTTTTCTCAGATATGTTCTCTTTTTCCATGGTACTGTAGTGCCTGGTGACATAGCGGTGCAGTGTTTTTGGGCTCTGGGCGATGATGATCTCTGATTCGACCTGCAGGCGGACAAAAAGGGCGAGTTGCCTGACGGTGAAACCGACCCTGAAACTTCCCTGCTGAAAACCTTCCTCCTTGGAGGTCGGTGGCCGTGGACTCAAGGGACTTGAGGTAATCAAGTTCTGCATGGACATACCTGGACAGTGATTCCCTGATTGAGGGAAGTTTTTGGTTATAACTGTCCCCTGAGCGTTCGGTCAGCTGGCGGAGTGTTTTATCCAGGAAATTCAGCATACTGTACCGGTCTGTTATATTTTCGCATTTTTCCAGTTCACGGTTAAAATAACTACAGCAGAACTGGTAAAAGTAAGGATGGTTGAATCCAAGGGATGCCATGTTGAGCAGTATGTCCAATGTTCCGGGTTTCTCCATATCCGGATTGAAGATAGGACTGAGCGCATTGAAAAAATCGAGGAGGTAATAGACCTGATAATAGCTTATGGTGGTTTTGTTATCTAAAAGCTGAAGCGAAAGGGAGCTGAGCATTTCCGGTATTTCGTTTTCCACCCCTTTCCCAACCAGGAGTTCTATCGTTCCTTCTATTCTTTCGAGCAGGGTTATTTGGTAACGCTCAAAGCGGGAGCGGGGAATATTGGCGCTATAGTCAAAAAGGGATGGGAAATATAGCTCAAGGTTATCGAGAAGGCTGTTCAGGCTAAGCTTTATACTAGCAGCAATTGCCCGGTTTTTCCTTCTATTAGCTGTTTCATCCGGATTTTCTGGGGGGTCCATTTTATCAAGCATGAGGCTGATGAAGTACTGGTGCTGCCGGATACACGTCTGGCCCTGCTCGGTCGGCATTAAAGGAATATCCGCCAGTAGGGAGGTTAGGATCTCCCCACATTGCTTTACCACTTCCCCTGGGGTATCCTCATTGCCTGTTGCGGGATGGGTACCCGATAGGAACCTTTCTATCGCTTGCCTAAGCAGGGGTAGTTTGTTTGACATCATCTTCACTTATGGATCGGGCAACATAAGGAAATCTGCTGCTTTTAACATCATTCCCGTGGTAAGACAACTGTCTGCCGTGGTGAAAGTACTGTCGGCTGATGTGAAAGATTGCTTACTGATCGGTTATTCTTATTCCACCTTGTGCGAAAGGACTATGGTTGCCGGGTTGCGCCACCGGGCAGCCACTTGACAGCGGAGGGGAATAATGTTTTCTTTGATTTGATAATGGTCCGGTTTATAAGGTAGTACTGAAGGGTAGATGTTTATGGACGTTCTGCCTGGCAGGACTTTAAGGACCCGGAAGTGTTCACATTCAAAACCTATGATAAATGAACAAGATCGATGCACTTTTGGACGTCCTGTCCAGGATATACCAGCTATTGGTGCTGGTCCACAACAGCAGGCTCCACGGTAATGGTTTTTTAGACGAAGATCCCCAGATGACCCGGCAAGAGGTCAAGGACTATTTGGGGATCAGTGAGAGTACTTATAAGAGAAAGGTCAGGGAAGGGGTACTCAGGCCGAGGAAACTGCCCGGAGGAGACAGGTTTTATAAAAGCCAGCTACTAGGTGAATACCGGGAGAGCAGGCGAAGGGGAAGAGTCTGAGGTGATGTAGTAGTATAGCACCTGCCAGGTTTATCCTGCCTTTGGTTTCCATTTTTGGGGTCTATCGGCTTTTTTTTAATTCCAAATGAGCTTTATGTGGTTCGTTTTAGCCCATTTTGGCCCAAAGAGGGCTAAAGTTTTTTCCGGCGATATTCAGTGGATAGGTTTGAACCAATAAAAAATAAACTCACCCAAATACCATCTGTTATGATCAGGGAATTCTCAAAACGCAGTCTGGCCACTTTGCTCGATGAACTGCACAGTTTGGACCATCAGACCAACGATCCGCTTCAAAAAATGAGCGGTTCGTTAAAGATTATTAAAACCGCTATCACCAGGCTTCAGCAAATCGTGCTGGAGCAGGGGTTTTCTTCAAGGGAAGAGGAGGTTAATTTTTTCAAACACATCAAGACGGACTTTTATGCTCAGCAGATCTTTGTGGTGGAGCGGTATACCCTAGAAAGAAATATGCCTTTAAGGGATGCCGAAGCGCAGCGGATATTTTTGCTTGGGGAAGTGGCTTATGTGGAGCGCTTCTTTTTATCTCATCCCTTTGTATTTGAATATTTCAGGATCGGGGCAACCGAGCTGGATGAACTTTATTTTCTAAGGGAAAGTGAGGGGTCGGGCTTGATTTTTCCTGAAGGATTGGAAAGGGATCGGTCTTTTTCAAGCCCGGTGGATTACCTGTTTTCGAAATTCAAGGCTTATGGCATGGTCAGGGACTGGATTATGGAAAGGCTGGATTACCTGGAGCGGAACCCGGCGGTAGCTTATGTTTCAGGCGCGGAGTCAGTGGAGCTAAAGTGGACGGGGGATAGTGTGAATTTGGCTGAACTGGGTTATGCGCTTGCCCTAAGCGGGCAATTAAACCACGGGCAGGCAGCGATTGCGCAGGTGTTCCGGTGGATGGAGGAGAAGTTTGTGGTAAGTATAGGCGTGCCGGCGAGACGGATGGCCTCGATCAGATCTAGGAAAAGGTTGAGCAGGACAAAGTTTTTGGATGAGCTGAAGGAGGTGCTGGAACGAAAGATGGATGAGGATGATGGGCGGTAGGATTGGGAGATACATTCTTGGTTATTATATTAATAATACTGGAATACCAAAGCTTTATAGTTAGGTGATATCGATGCAACCCAAGGATTTGAATGGCATACTGAAGATCACATTTGGTAAGAGGGGGTTCGGTGTGGTAATTGGCAGGATGATGCCGTGACTGAGTTGCTGTTGCTCAAAATGGATATAGCTATGAAGGAAATAGCCTACGAATTGGGCTTTTTCGAAATGAGTTATTTTTCAACGTATTTATAGCGGGAGAAGGGCATCAGCCCCATGAAGTTTAGGGCCAGGGGCAGAATCAAAGGGTGATCGGCTAATTTTTATGGATTTTGATAATTTAAAAGAGCAGATCGGTGTGATTTTTTTCCGACGAGGCTGGATGGGGATTACTGTTTTGCGTTGCCCAGGTTCATAACGGAGGTATTGGTGCCGGTGAAGGGGAATGTTCTTTTAAGCGGGTTATATTACTGAAGGTACAGGGATGCACCATTGATGATTTTATTTTCAGGGGAATGCGGGTAACCTGCAGAATTTTTCGGATAACCATTCGATGGTACTTGATTGGGGTTATAATGTGCTGGTGGTTGATTACCGGAGTTTTGGTAAATCGGGTGGGGAGCTTCTGGGAGAGAATCAGTTATATGCCGATGCAGAGCAGATTTACGCGTTTGCAAGGGCGCTCGATTACCGGAATGAGGAGATTATACTGTATTGTTATTCTATGGGTGTGGCGATGGTCTGTCATCTGGCCAGTCGTAAAGGCGCTAAGGCAGTGATTATGGAAAGTGGTTATTCTTCGGTAGATGAGATGGAGTTTGCTAAGGGGCTTTGTCCTTCGTATCCGCTGAACAATGCGGAAAAGGCGAAGCATATTTTGATACCTGCGCTTGTGATACATGGGGAACTGGATGAGGTGATTACGGTGGACCATGCGGAGAGGATATGGGAGAACCTGGCCAGTGATGTTAAGGAGATAAATATACTAACTGGTGGTGGACATGGTGACCTGAAAGGTATGGCAGGGTATGCAGGGTTTATCAATGGGTTTATTGACCGCTTGGGGTAATTGGTGGTGAAGGATAGTTGTGCGCTTGAGGAGCATCTGGCCAAGGCTCAGTTGCAGTTCAGGTTAGCGGGAATTGCGGTAAAGCGTGCGCGCAGTGTTTATGCGTGGAAGCGGGAATGTAGTGCAGGTGATATCGAGAAAATGGAAAAACTGACGCGATTGGTGGAATGCCATTACAGGTCGGATAAAGCTGTTGTGTTTTATAGTGCACAACTGGGTTTATCGGTCAAGACCCTGAACAGACTGTGCAGCTTTTTATTGGGGCAAACGGTTTATCAGCTGGTGATGGATAGGAGGCTGCGTGAGGCAAGGAAACTGCTGGTACGAAGTGAGATTGGAATCAGGGAAGTTGCGGCTGGGGCAGGCTTTAAAAATGTAAGCTGTTTTAGCCGGTTTTTTAAGGGCATGACGGGGATGAGCCCTAGGGCTTACCGGTATCAGGCAAGGAGGAACAGTTGCTAATCGGTGTCGGCAAGTGGTCGTTATTGCAATCCTTACAATTAGTCGGACACTTACCTCTAGGCACGATTGAATGCCGACAGGTTTGGTTTATTTGTTGATCCGTGCTATCGTAAATTGAATTATAGGTAGGATCACGGAAAACCGTAAAATTAAGTGGATTTGATCGATTAAATTTCTGAGATATTTTTGCGAGCTGGACTTGTTATATACCAAGAAATAAGTATTGTCTTCTTTTACTTCTTTTCTTTAATTAGCACGCAATGATAGCTTGCAAAAAATATGGTTGAGAATTGTCAATCTGTTGACGGATGAAACGGAATAGTAAGTAAAAAAAAATATATTTGAATTTAAACAACCTTAGATCTGAATCCGGAAGTACGTAATGCCTTGGATATATAGAAAGATCGTCAGGTGGGCATTTGGTGTCAATAATGCAATAAATTTACAAATGTCCATGTAAAAAATAGTAGGTGCATATAGGAGGCTGACGTCTTAGTGAAGTAAACGCTTTTGAGAAATAAGCAATAGTTCTCAGAAAGGCTGTAGCTGATCAAAAACAATGAATATTTAACATCATCATAAAATCTAAATTGATAGCAAAAAACAACGGTAACAGACAAATCATAATTCAGTATTTGGAGATGGTTTCCGAAGACGATTTAATCGATAATATTATCATCCCTATTTTTAGTAATCAGGGTTATTACGTTCATCGACGTAATACGCACGGACCTGGAGAGCATGGTGCAGACATTATCTTTTATCGCTATGTGAAGCTTTTTCAGGACTTCGAGTATGTAGTAGTTCAAGCTAAAGCTGAAAAAGCGACAGCCCAAAATGTATCAAAATTCGCTGGGCAAATCAACAGGGCACATAAAATACCAATACCGGGAAAAGCACATGCATCGATTTTTGCCAATTATGTCCTTTTTATAAACTCTAAAATGCATACAAATGATGCCAACTTTGAAATGCATTATCTTACAGATGTAAGGGCTAACACGAAAATTCTCACCCAAGACCAGCTTGTTGAGCTGATTTTCGAATTCAACGTTGTGCCAAAAGTTATCGAAGCTGAACTGGAATACTACAAAAGTAAAAGCACTGATGAGCACGACCAAAATATCATGTCGGTTTTGGTTGGTAACGATAATAACAAAATCAACGATCTTTTGGATCATCAGCTTAAAATCGATACAAGGGAAATTTCTCCGGATGTTAAAGCCGCCATTATTAATTATGTTTTCAAAAAGTGGGATGAGGACCATTCCTGGGAAGGTACAGCAAAACCCATGGGATGGTTAAACTACTATTTCGATTTCATTCAGCCGAGTCAATATGGAAAATTATTGAAGGTATTTAATGAATATGTTAGTTCCTATCCATCCCGTCAAGCCCAAGGAGATACGTTTCAGGTTATCAAAAAGATCACACCTATACAGATACATGATTTTATAGAGGATTTTATGAAGATTATGGCGAGGGATGCTCAAAATGGCAGTAAGGTCAAGAGCTACCCACTTTTAAAAACCAAATTTAAGGAGTATCTACAATCGAAGCTGCTACCTGGTAATTTAAAGAAAACTTCCAAGGTAATTGAAGATGCGCTAAATATCAGTGAACAATTACTAGGGGGTAGTAAAATAAAAGAAGATGAACGCAAGAAGCTGCAATTGGCTTACAGAGAGCTTAACCTCGAGTTGCATTACTATCTCTATCCTGAAGAACGGGAATAACTGCATTAACATTGTCATAAATTCAATGTAATGTGTTTTGCTTAACAAGGTGGATAATTATTTTTTTTGTTTCCAGGGTCAACAGCTCGGCAACCGTCAATCTTAAACTGAACGCTCTCAATGAAGTCAGAAGAAATTACAGTTTCAATCGAATTTGAAAGAAAATTTACATCTATCAATTTCGATATCTTTATAACGAAATATTATAATGCAAGCTTTGAAAATGAAGTCAAAATTATTGTTTTTGATTTCGGTCTCTTAGAATGGATCGGCTACGAACAACTTACATTTTTAAGTGCGTGGATTGAGGATCTGTTAGAAAAGAACAAGAAGGTATCGATTAAGCTTCAGAATGGTAATGACGTTTATAGTAAGAGCGATACTTTTAAACGGAGACAGCGTTGTCAATCGTTATTGATGCAGGACTGGCAGTTGGATAAATGTTTCAGTAGTCCAATCGACGTTTATAAAGGGGGGATACCGCTTAATTTAAAAAAAACCGGTGTGCCAGCTATACCATTTGAATTTATTCCCGTAATGGGCTACGATTTGGCTACCTTTGAAGAAGAGTTTAGTACACTTTTTAAGCTTCGTCTTAAAGAGTTTAAAAACTATTCAGAACGGGAAATAAGAACCAATACGGAATTAAACTATTTTGAGAATAAGTTTTTAAATTATTCGATCATCAAAGAGCTTTACTCCAATGTGTGTCAGCACGCCTATTCTACTGAAGGTGAAAATAATTGTTACATTTCACTTTATCATAATAAAAAGATTGAAAAGCTCGATAACGAACGGATTCTACAGCGCGTGCTTAAAGACCGGTACTCTGAGCGTCCAATAGAAGAAAGATTGTTTTTTAATGAAGACGTTGAAACCTTTAAAAACGATTCTTATGTAGAGATGACGTTTCTGGATTTTGGAGATGGTATTTCGCGTACATTAAGGGGGAAATTTGAAGCCCAGAATCCGGCATTTGTTTCCCATAAGTTATTTGGGAATGCTGATTCCCAGAATATAGATTCTTTAGTATTGGAATATGCTTTTCTACTTTTTACCAGTAAATATGAACTTGCCGAGGATCTTGCAGTACATGACTTTATTCCAAGAGGATTATATATCATTAAAGACATTGTTCGAAAGTATAAAGGCCTCATTATAGCCAGGAGCCGTAAGGGAAAGGTTGTTTTCGATTTTAGCGGAGAGGTCGATACAGACCCATTAAATTGCGTACGCTTTAGAGAGGATGATTTCAGCGAAACGGTTGCTGATTTTCCCGGAACTTCTATTACTATTGTTCTTCCTACCAGACAGAGAAAGAATGAAAGTCGGGAAAAAATTGAAATAGTCAAAGAACAGCCACGGAAGATCATTTTTCTTGGGCTCCTAAAATTATATACAGATCATTACAAACGTGGGTCAGAGGATGGGAAAATAAACGAGAAAAATTTCTATGACTCTTTTTTTCACGAAATATGCGTGATACTGAGTGAACTCAATGACCGGAGGGAAAAAATTTTAGTTTGTGTAAATTTCGCCGGTATTTCAAATGAACTCAAAGGGTTCTACGTCAAGCTTACTTATTTTTTATCCTATACCACACTGATAAATGATAATGTAGGGGCATTGATATTCAATATCTTGGAAAAAAATATAGCAAATGCGGTGCTTTGGCCGGACTCACAGATGAGTTCACTAGGCTTTTTTCCACATGTTATTCCTTGTATACATCCTGATCTGGAGGTTTCATGGCTCGGTATTTCCCCCTTCAAATTGGGCGAGAGATTAACTGAAGCATGGAAGGGCGACGACTCCTATGAACAAAATTATCTCCTGCATCCCGAGGAGATCAATGGAAATGTGTTAAAGGTCTACGCCATGACCAATCATTCAGTAATTAAATGTCGAATGCCGTTATTTTCTGAAATTATTGATAGGATTAGACTTCACCACACCAGGATGATTTTGCATGAGGTAAAAAATTCCGGTATCCGCTTTGATGATTTGATAGATTATGGGGTAGATGGCGAATTAAAACATGATTATAATGTGATTTTGAAAAGGGATCCGGGTGGAAGAAAGTTTCTTACTGCGAACGGCAAATATCAGGATGTATTTCTTTCTTTTATAGAAAAACTATATAAAAAGGAATATCGACGAATGATAGGTACTTTTTTTGTTTTCTCTTTTTTCTCTTCACCAAATGCAATAAACAGGGAGAGAAAAGCGGTCACCACCATTCTTACGGTGACATTAAGTAGTCAGCTGCTTGGCAAAGAGGTTAAAGACATTTTGGATACCCTTGCCCAGAATGAGGACGATTACCGGGAAATTCGTTTGATACCGTTATCAAGTTATTATGAATTCTATAAAGAGCCGAGATTTTCAGAAATCAGGAACAAAGATCAGGTTCTTGTGGTCAACGACGTAATTTCTACCGGAAATCTAAGTAGACGCATAATGGAAACTATCAAACGCAGGACGGATCAAGTTTCGATTATTATCCTCACTATTGTGGATAGCAGGCAGGATAATGAGAAGAAAAATTATGCCGAAGATAATATAATACCCCTCGCTAACTATGTGGTAGAGAAAGGAGATGCCCATAGTATCGATTTTGCTCATGAGCCAATTTGGATCAACCCCATATTGAATGCACCGACAACAATGAGTGTTGGTAAAAGTAATATCCAAAATGTACTTTTGTCTCCTTCCGAGTTCTTAGATTGTATTCAGGACGAAAGGTTTTTTAAAGTAGGCCTTTTTCATATCAATACTGTTTATCACGCATATTATCTGCAAACGGATAACCTGTTCAAGCAGATATCCGGGCTCGAGCAACCGCAGGACTTCGAACTTCTTACGCGCATGATCGAGAGGCTTCAAGAGAGAAGAAAGGAATTTTTGCGAACTAGCCTGAATCATGACTATGCTAAACTGGAAGCGAGGTTATTAAATGGGATAAAAGCAGATAGGGAACAGATAGCAGGAAAGTTCAAAGAACTTGAAAAACTTATCGCTGACGTGGATCCAGGGGAAGACAATATTGATTTTGTCTTTTACCCATTCCTTTCGGCTGTCTCCCATTTTGAACATGAAATCAATACAATTCTCAAAGCGTTCAAGGGAAAAAATGGTATTGAGATATATCCCATACCCCGCATCATGACACCTCGCGGTTGGCGATTTACTTTCCCGCCCAAATTTCTTAACCATATTACTAGTCAAAAAAATATTTTGATCCTAGACGACGGCTCTTGCTCGGGAGAGACGATTGTACAAATGATCGATACGATCAGTTTCTTAAAGGTTAAAGAGATTACCGTACTTTCGGTATTCGCAAGATTAGAGGATTTCAACCGTGAGTTTCTGACGAGAATTAATGAAATTAAAGTAGACCAGCATTCGATTCCACTACGCGTGTATTTTGGCTCACATTTTAATATGCCTGTATATTCAAAGTCAACTCATCCGTATGCGGCTGAATTTGAGGATCTTGAGAGTTTTACAAAGCCACATATTCCCGACCCGGTAAAAAACTATGCGATTACTCGCAGAGACCAGATTAACGGCAATATACAAGAATTTCAAAATGCCAGACCGCTAATCCCTGAAGCTATATCCCGAAAAGAGATGTTCCGGATTAGAAATGTTGTTGGAAAGTTTGATAGCTACCGGCTTTACAAGGAAGATGATCCCAAAATGTCGTTTAAAGGGCGTGGGAAATCTTCAAAAGAGTATATCGTAGACCTGATATCTTCTGAAAACGGATTCCAAGCTATGATAGCGGTATTGGTTCATGAGCCCCGGCTGATCCGTTCGCTAAACCAGGTTTATCCAACGATTATCAACTACATAAATGAGCGGTTTTACAATATTTTTGTATTGCGCACTGAAGAATGTCCCCTCACTTTAAAACTTTATTACTTTAGGATACTGAGCTTTATCAATATTGGAATTCTGATCAATATCGATGTAATGACGGAAATTTTTCTAGAAATGAACGAGACTATAAAGGACGAGGAGAGCATTGCGGACAAGGAGGAGATTTATGAAGCGTTCAATTACCATGCATTTATTCTTTATTGTATTAAGCATAACCGGTTACTTAATTATGAGGATCTGAATAAGGAGTCGCTTAAAATTCGCTTAAGTAATTTTGTCGAAGAACTTGCCGGTAAATTTTTATTAATGAGCGAAGAAAAGCCAGTTTTTTTTAACCTAATTAAGGAGTTTTTGCAACAGTTCAGGATAGATTCCCTAACGAGTTCATCTTCTAAACTTGTGCAGGCAATGATTAGTCTTAAAAATTACTATTTCGACGTAATCGGAAAGGACGATCATCCAGTGTTGTACAGCAGGCTACAAGAATTCTATTTAGAGTATGTGGTAGAAGAAGATCCCGATAAACAATTAAAGGTATTAGCCGAATATGCTGATGACTTAAGGACAATAAGAGATTATGTGAATGACTCTGTGTTGCCGATTATCGAAGGGCTGATCCCGATTAAAAGTTTAGTATACAATTTTAAGATACGGCAAACGGAAATGACAGCTAGGGTCGCCATGGCAAGCTTAGACAGGCTTTTAAGCGCTGATGTATCAATGAAGATAACAGATGCCTCGGAACGAAAAGTAGTCTTTGATAGTCTTACGGATTTGAATAATAGTATTTTAGAACCGGAATCTGCATTTACAGGTAATTTTAAATATATCGGATTTGATCTGAGGAACCTTGTGCAGAACTGGTTCGGCAAAGAACGAACAAAAAAACGTTTTAGGGCTGCCAACATTAACTTCAATGTTTCGTTTGCAGCTTCCATAGCTTCCTTGAATATCGCGAGCCACCCGCAATTGTTTAGAATTCTGGTAAAAGAAATAACAAATAATGCAATCAAGTATTCACCAAACTCCTCTTGCTCTCTAAATTTTGAAATAGATAAAACAGATCTGTTAATCAACTATGCTCAGAGCTCCAATAAGATAATGGACAAAGTTGGAGGAAGGGGGATTAGCGATTTTGCCCATATTGCGCATATACATGGTGGGCAATTCACCGAAAAAGACAAAATAAACTATGCTTTTGAATTTAAATTTCCAATCTCAATAATTATTTAACATGGAACACCAATACGACCTATCGAAACCATTACATATCTTTTTTAATGAGACACCGATTAACGAAAAAGACAATTCTGATAGCCAAACGAAGAATTTTTCGCAATTAATCGCTAATATTCCCAAAATACAATATCTGGAGATCGAATATAAAATTGAAAAATTTTTGTTGCTTCTAAGTTTGATGCCGGATGAGCTGGAAATTTATGTCTGGATACATCCTAATATCAAGAGAACTATGGGGAGTGATACTGAATATCCGCCGCTCATTGTAGCAGATAGTCTGCGTGTAAATCACCCGGAAATACGCTTTAGGTTAATTTCAAGACATCCGTTGTCCGCTCCTGCGGAGATTAAAAGCAAATACACAATAGATCAGATAACAACTATTATAGGTTTAGATATTCAGCCACAGAAATTATCTGAAATCAGAAAGACTAGGGTCATTTCCAAAAATACAAGTTCTAAAAAGACTGTTGATTTTGCAATTGTAACCGCTCTTTTTAAGGATGAGTTTGAATCGCTCGTTGAAGTATTTAATTTGGAAAAGGACGCCAAGGTTAATCTTGGAGGCAAAAGTGTGTACACTGGTAAGCTAAAATCTTACCCTGAAAAAAATATTGTTGCAGTTTATCAAACTGATGTTGGCATAACTGAAGCCAGTGCGTTGGTAACCGAAGTTATCAGGGAATTTAAACCACGTTATGTTTTTATGACAGGCGTGTGCGGCGGAGCAGTGGGAACTAAATTGGGTACAGTAGTTATTGCTAAGTATATCTTTAGATTTCATAAAGGAAAACTTGAAGATGATCGTTTTCTGCGGGAGTTAGAATTTGTAAAGATTGACGAGTTGCTTATCCGGTCTGTGAAAGAAGGCGATTCTAAGAATATTAATTTAGTTAAAGCTCAACTGATAGGCAGCCCGACACTGAATGAAAGGTTTCATAAGTTTAATTTCCAGTCTTTAAAATCTATCATTGACCCTATGGCTTGCACTGAATATGTTGTCGATAAAAAAGATTATTTTAAGGAAGTCATTCAGAGTATAGACAGAAAAGCAACAGCTGTTGAAATGGAAAGTTATGGGGTCGCCCGTGCTACAGAAACATCAGGAAGAGGAGAGACAAAAGCCCTGATCATAAAGTCGGTAATGGATAATACAACTGCTAAAAATGATAAGGCAAAAGGCTATGCCTCTTATACCAGTGCAATGTATCTTAATGCGCTCTTGGAAAGCGGAACTATCGTATAAGGGATTGTAGGTAAATTGTGCAGGAGACTTTGCCCTGAATTCACATTCGCTTTTGTCGGAACTGTGATGGAGACGATGATTTTTGTCTTACCAAGCTAATCAGTGCACATTCCTGCCGGAAGTGTTAATAATTGGCTAGAGCTTTAGGGAATGATTGTCTTAGGATTTTATTATATTTATAGTAACAGATAGTAGATTGTGCCGAAATATACCAAACAGATTGTAGTTTTTATCGATATCTTGGGCTTTAGCAACATGCTGCCCGATTTTGAGAAAGAGGCAATGGATAATGACAGCTCAGAAGATGAACTGTACCATCAGTCGCCGACATTGAACAGGTTATTGCAGATATTCCAGGATTCGGTGAGATGGATCCGGGAGAAAAGCTGCAACCATTACCTTTTTAGTGATAATATCTGCATTACCATTGACTATGTGGTTGAGGAAACCGAGCAGCCAACGCTTTTTTTGGAGATCCTCCAGCTGGTAAACCTATTGAACTATGAATTTATCAGGGAGGGTTATTTTATTAGAGGTGGTATAGATGCAGGTTGGTTTTTAGACAGTAGCGATATGGCAGCAGGGGTGCCATTGGTCAATGCATATAGATTGGAAAGTGAAACAGCGGTGCATCCCCGGGTGATTGTATCCGATTCTTTTTATTCTGTTATCTTGCAGATGCGTAGTTTGGGGAATTTCAGTTCAGATGAAGAATCAGTGCTGGATAGGCTACTGGTTGAGGAGGATGGGGTGAGGTTCATCAACGGATATGCACATATCCAGAATTTTGAGGATAGTGCGGGAAAAAAAGATTACCTTATGATTTGCCGTGGAAAGATAAGTGCTGCATTGGACAAGTATAATGGAATTGCACGGGTGCATGCAAAATATAAATGGACGGCAGAGAAGTTTGATGCTTTTCTGGAAGACTATATCCAAAACCAGGAAAGGTATGAAATTGCGGAAACATGGGAAGAACAGGAGCTTTTGGCGATCAGAGATTTAAAGATAAATTAAGATGGATTATAAATATTTTCCTGTTCTCAGGGCAAGACAGCAGGAGATCGATGTGCTGCAGAAATTCGATTTTGGTGACCGTATGGTTCCCTTGATTGAAATTATCAAGGAAAAGGATCGTAAGGATAACCAGCGTAGCCCTTTTCAGATCTATTCGGATATCATTGCAAATACCCAGGCTGAAAAAGTATTGATGGATCTGCCTATTTATCTGGCGCCAAAGGTGAGCACCAGCTCCGAGGTGAGGACATTTTTCCTTTCGACAATAAGTCGACTGGATGCGCGTGTTGGATTTTACGCGCAGTTTTCTGCCATGGCGGGTAAGTTGATCCCCGTAATATCCATCCTTGAACCCATATCCGAGGAAAGGGACACATTAATCAGACAGTTCGATGCGCTGTCGGATATTTTCCCCCAGCTCGCTTTCCGGATTTACAATGAACGTTTTGATCTAGCATTTGAGCAGCTTCAACAGCTCGTGTTAAGGGATAATGATATCATTATCTATGATCTGGAAAAGACCAGTATTACAAATCCCATAGTGAAAAAACACCGCAAATATCTGCGAGATATATTTCCGGACAATTTTCAAGTGGTCGTTAGAAGTGCCATCAATACGGATATCCAGAATGTAGATCTTGAACACGAACAGGTAATCTCCCTGGCGGACAATAGTCTAATGGAGCTTTTTTCGCTCCCACAATATGGTTTTGATGCTTTTGGTGATTATGCCGGCGTGAAACGAGATGATTTGAATGCCGGCGGTGGCATCAGTCCCGGGATGGTTTTTTACAATCCGGATGACAACTTGTATTATGGTTACCGCGGACCAACAAAAAATCTTTCAGAATTTGAGACCACCATTATTCCAGCGGTGTTAAACAGCGGATATGTGCAGCATTGGGTGAATACTGGATCACAATATGTGAATGGGAATTTAGGTTATGACCGGTTGGTGAGGATCAGTCAGAATGAAGAGCCTGCTAAGAACCAGGCTAAATACAAATGGATTTCGATTATGCACTACCTTCATTCGATGAAAACGTTGATCGAACAGGGAGCGATTTAGAAGTTTTTTTGATAGAGCAATGATGGTTGTTCCTGTGTGCTGAAGAAAAACTGGAAGTCGATAGGTAGGATCTGTCCGTGATGTTCGCGTACAAAATTCCATTTATCCTGGTAGCGTTTTTTTAGCGCGAGTTTGAATTTTTTATTGATCATTGCAGGCTTGGTTTCCAGTGAAATGCTTTCCAGGTCATCCCTTTTTCCTCCGAAAAATAATGTCAGTTCTTTCGCCGTCAACATCTCCAGTTGACATAGTGAACAGATTTTATCATTTTTTAAAGCTTTGCGGTGCTGTTTGAGAGCATTTTTGCCGATGACCATAATGCCATACCCGGAAGGTAGGTCACGCTCTGCCCTTGAAAGGTGTTTTTCATCCAATATAATTGTGTTGTACTCAAAAACACTGGTGTAGTCCAAGCTCTGTTTGTCAAGTTTGTCCAGATTATCCAGTGCGGTCTTGATTTCGTAGCAGCGGCTGACACCATTAATGCTCGCAAAATCCGCACGGCTTTCACCGACCCTGATCTCGAATGCAGCAACGGTATCCTTTAGCAGGTAACGTTTGGCAATCTGGTATTTAATCAGCTCCTCGCCTCTGTAATTTCCGCACAGCAATCTGTTGACCTCTAGGTGGAGCGAGTATTTATCGAAAGCTGAGTAATTGCTTCCAGGAACAATGGCTTCCAAAAGTTCACGCAACTTCTTTGGATAAAGTAGTGGAGAATAGCTTCTTGCGAGGCTATTGGCCAATATCGGCGTGATTTTATTTGATAAATTAGGCATGGCGTTGTTGTACAAAGGTAATCATAAGGCGATAAGAAAGACAACCTTTTTTGCTGAAAAACGGGATAATTCCATTTAATATTGTTTGTAGGGGATCAAGAATATTACAGGGCAACGGTATAAATGTGAAGTCATTTCTACGTGTTCATCTCATTGGGTTCTCAAAATTATTAAGTTGATAGGAGGTTCAACTGGACTTTTGGCAAGGTGCATTTGGTGATCTGCGGGGATCTATTTGATCGCGGGAAACAGGTTGCGGAGTTTTCATGGTTGTTGTATTCGTTGGAGGAAAAAGCAAAGGCGGCTGGTGGTTATGTGCATGTGATTTTGGGTAATCATGATATCATGAACCTTTCGGGTGATTTTAGGCATGTTGACCGGAAGTACATGCGGATTGCAGAAAGCTTAGGGTTGGATTATATCCGGTTGTTTGATGAAGATACGGAACTGGGCAGATGGCTGCGCACCAAAAATGTGGTTGAGAGGGTCGGAGATTATTTATTTGTGCATGGTGGTATATCTCCAGAGGTATTGAAACTGGACCTGTCTCTGCAGCAGCTTAATGATATCGCCCGTCCTTATTATGGGGTGGCTAAGAAAGAATTGCCTGTTTCTGTGCGGCCGATTTTTGGGAAAGGGGTGTTTGGTGTGGTGATAGACAGGATGATGCTGGAGGCTGAGGTATTGCTGTTGGAAACCACGGTCGCGATAAAGGAGGTGGCTTACGAACTGGGCTTTTCTGAACTGAGTTATTTTTTGACCTATTTTAAGCGGGTAAAGGGCGTGAACCCGGTTGAATTCCGTAGGCTGGGAAAGAAAGGGTAGATACTTTGTTGTGATAATGATTTAAACAGGTAAATTCGGATGTTGGCTATAATATAACAAGCAGGCGTTAAACAGCATGATACCAGAATTTTTAGATGAATTTAGAGATGAACTTGAAAAGTTTAAACTTGAAAGCATAAAGATAAAAGCAAGCCCAAATAGCGGCGGCAAACCGCTAAGCTTTACGCAGAGTAAATTTTTGGGAAAACCATATTTGCCAACCGGCATTGAGTACCCGAAAGACAAACTGGGTAGCCCTATGATACTGTTGGCGCAGATCAACTTTGCGGAAACCCCACCACTCGAAAATTATCCCACTGAAGGTATTTTACAGTTTTTTATTTCCCCGACAGAATGGTATGATATGGAGGATTATAAAATTCTTTTCCATAAGACCATCGAGGGTGAATACCAGAGAGATTTCTCTTTCCTAACTGAAGAACTGTATGGGGAAAGTCCGGTGTATTGCGAGCATACATTGGCTTTTGAAAAAAATGTTGAATACGGGGGATACGAGGACTTTAGGTTTGACATGGATTTTGGCGGTAAAGGTTATGATGGGTTTCAGGAAAAGTTAACCGAAGGGCAAAAAACCGAAATGGATGGTATCCTTGATGGAACCGGACATAAGATAGGCGGTTACGCATTTTTTACGCAATCTGACGTTAGGGATTATAATGAAAAACAGAAAGAGGATATTTTGTTGCTACAGATAGATACTGATGAAGAGATTATGTTTGGAGATTCCGGGGTTGGGAACTTATTTATCAGCCCTGAAAGTTTAAAAGAGAAAGATTTTGAGAAAGCCTGGTTCAATTGGGACTGTTGTTAAACCAAACAGGATTTATAACAAAGATGCCATTTTAATTAACGGCATCTTTGTTTCAGGCAGCAATAAAACTCGTTAACGGTATATCTGAACGAAGTGCTTACACTTTGTGAGTGTGGTTATTGGCAGGTGATAACAATAGATCAGGTATGTTTCGGTCCTGTACCGATATTTACGCACTATTTTTTTTATTTCGGATTGCCTGAAATTGCTATTCAGGATGAGAATAGTTCACGGTCCCTGATTTTTCTTGGATCGGTATAGTATTCTTTCCACCATGGTGTATCACCATCATTCTTGGGCGGTTTTGCCAGGGTCAATTTTTTTCCTTCGTCACTGGCTTTTTTGCGTGCGATCCTAAAGTGATAGTGATCAAAAATGCGAAGGGCCTCGATCATATAAGCAACCGCTATCCGGCGGTCTTTTATCAGGAGTAAGTTTTCACCATTGGACAGATCTGCGGGATTGGAGAAATTATATGAACCCATATAGACCCGGGCAGTCGGTTTGTCGAAATCGATGACCACGAATTTATGGTGCAGGCGCGTACCGCTACCACCAACCGACTCTGATTTAAAGGGCTCGGGCACATGCTCGTCAAGTGTTTCGGCGCTTACCGGCGCATAGTTGCCATCAGGTTTGAGCAGTTCGAATCCGCCAATTTCCTTATCGGCCATGCCGTATACGAATATGCCGGGATCGAAGGTTGCTTTTGTAAGTGCGGCCCTTACAGGTCCCCCGGTCTGTGCCAGAAATGCCAAAGAGTAGAAAAGGTTGGAGCCGGTATTGGCAATGTCTTCACCTATCTTGTCCAACTGGGCGTTGTCAGCGATGTGCGGGGAGAAAGTGACTGAGGCATCAATGCCTTCCAGTCCCAGATTTTGCCACTTTGCCGACTCGGTCGAACCAAATAATGCGGCGTCATTTTTATTGGTCCAGTAGTTATTAAATGCTTTTAGAAATAGGTTCACTGCGTTTTCTCCATGCATGATGATCGCATTATTGCCCTGCACAAAGAAACCCCTCCATGAGTAATTTGTAGAACCGCAAACAACTGTCTTCTGGGTCGGGCTTTGCACAATTATGGTTTTATTGTGCTGGAGTTTTCCCATAATCTGCCTCCTGACGTGATCTCTCCCTGCGCTTGCCACTAAACGCTGTTCTGCAGCGTTTTCTGCCGAGCCCTCCTCGCCATGGGAGCCATCCTCATCGATAATGATCATCAGTCGGTCTTTCAGTTGCTCGAGAAGCGAAACCATATCAGGGAGGTTCAGGTCATAAGCCACTACATATACTTTAGCCTGGGAATCCGCAACAGCATTTTCAAGGACGGTCATGATCTCCTTCCTGGCCTCAAAACCCATCCATTCCAAAGCTTCTTTTGATTTTGGGTGACTACCTGTAAAATCCAGTCCATCTTTGGCTTTTGATGGCAGCAGGGTTTTTATTTCGCCATAAGTTTCAAAACGGTTGACAAAAGCCTGTGAAGAAACAAAGCCCCTTGTAAAGGAAACGTTCAGCTGTCCGGGATAGGTCTGGTGAAACAGCTGGATGGCTACCTGCTGGTATTCCCCGTAGCTTAATATGCCTTCCCGGCTCATGAATACAGGTGATACCCGGTATAGATAATCACCCTTGATATCGGCGTGCCAGGGGAAATGTACCCAGCGGAATTTTTGTATGGGTGAAAGCCGGGTGGACAGGATGTTCGGGTTTACCGCACCTTCGCTATCCGCAAATGCAAGCCGGTTGGTTACCGGATAGAATTTCTTGCCTTCCGGTTCCATGTATTCGATGGCAAAGCCCACGAAGTCTATTGGTAATTCTTCGCCTTTCCAATTCATGGCGAGTAAAGCCATGCCTTCCCCGCGGTAGGCTTTTAACGTAAAAAGGGCGTCTTCGCTTCCTCCGGAAACTTCAAATGCAGTTGTTGAGTTTGTCATGGTTAATTTAGTTTGTTTTAAGCGTTATATTTCTGTACTGTTGTGCGTTATTTTGTGGAATGTTACCTACAATCTACGCCTATTTTATCAATGATTTATCTATGCTGGTGTTAAGTTTATGTTTCCTTATGGTAATTCAACGCTCACCTAATTCATTCAGCCAATAGTATGCCTGTCTGTGCATGGCGAGCTTTCTTTGCGGAAGGTGACGTTTTGAAGATTGCCCCATCGTGGTAGATATAACGGCACTGTTCTCCTGGTCCTGCCAATAGTCTCCGTGTGTAAGCCCGGTAGCGCAGTCACCTGCAGACCAGAAACTTTTAGGGTTCCCTTTAAGTCCTAATGCAGAAGGGAAAAAACCTTCTCCGGCGAGCGTCTGTCCTGCGGGGAATGCAACGCGGAGGATGTTGTCCGAGTTGGAATGCAGGCCGAAAAATTTCTTTTCGCTCAGTCGGACAGGATATAGACGGCCGTAGCGGTCGTTGACCATAAAGCCCGGTACTGCTGCTGCCATTAGTATGCTAAGGCGAAATCTTCCGGCCATTTCAGGGTAGCGGGACTCGGCGTGGAGGATTGTTTCCAGAACAAGTCTACAGCCGAGGGAATGTGCGATGAGTATTATCGGTGTGTCGGGCTTTGCCTTGGCCAGATCAACCAGGTAATCTGAAAGCATAGCTGCGCAGCGCAGGGACTTGGGTACCTGCTGGGCATAACTGAGTTTGGACGCGAGGGCATTGGTCAGATTGCCGGGCCAGAATAACCTGCAGATCGACTTTGGCATCGAGCTGGTGGCTGTCGATCTTTTTAGGTTGGCAAGGAAGGCGTCAAAACTGTCCATTGCCTGCTTATAGTTATTGTTGAACCCATGGACCAGAATGATGATTGGCCTGCTGTCCAGCGGAAGGGTTCCGTGCTGCCTGATGTCGGTGGAAAGACGGCCAGATAGGTGGTCATTTCGAAGGCTGAGCTCAAAGTAATGTTCCATCGGTTTACTTCTTGTGTGAGCGGATAACAGCGATGATATCGTGGAAAAGTCCGGCAAGGAAAGCCCCAAGATAACCGATGATCAGTGCGGCTATCAATATCCCAAAGAAATGGCCGCTTTCTGCGAAAAGAAAGGAACCGGCCAGTGAGATGGATATTGCAACGGCAAATGAAACCAGGCGCATTCTTTTCTTCCATAGGTAAGCGGTCCTGATCTGAAAAGCATCAATGCGGCGCTGGATATGGGCGCTGATCCTATTGCGGGAATAATTCATCCTTTCCGCCTGGACCTGGGGATAATAATCAGCATCAGTCGGTTGATCGGGTGATCTGAAATAGAAATTATAGCGGTAAGATACTACCGTCCAATAATCATCCTGCATCTCATCGCTCTTGATCTCTTTTCCGATAAGCTCTGCAAGCAATATCGGATGTCTTTTCGGCCTTTCCAGCAGGGCCTGGGTTCCCAGGGCCAATTGACCGGAAAGATTGGCTATGCCAAGGCTGTACAGCGCCCGCCCATCTCCGGCAATGGTCAGTTTTAAAAGGGTTTCGATACCTCCGGGTGCTGCGAAATCCGCATCATATGGATAGACTTTTTCCTGCTCAGGGATTTCATCATAGTGCTTTCGGGCAGTCTCCCTGATTGCGTCCAGTTGTGTGGGGCTCAGCTTGAGCCAGTCAGCCAGGCGCCTTGCATGAAAGCGGATACGTATAAATGATTTGTAATAGGTGATTACGGTCATGGTCAGAAAGCCGATGGCCAGCGTAGCGGACAGGAGCTGGCTTGGCCAGTTGTTCAACAGGTCAGTGATCTGGTCCTGTAATGGATGATTTTGTAAAAGCATTAACATAGCAATTGATTGATGGATCTAAGATATCAAATTATTGTCTTCTTGCAGGCGGTGGTGATGCAGGCGCTGGAGATTATCCTGCACCTATTTGATGGTATAACCCACGTAGAAAAAACCGAGGTTTTATCTTTGGTGGCTGTTCCTGCTTTGAAGATATCATTGAACTGCACTGCGGCACCGCCGTTGATGCTGGTCACCTTTTTAGGGTCCGCAAAGAAAATGCCCAGTCCGGTATTGACCGGATTGCCAGGTGTTTTGAAGTTTGCCCTGGCATAGCCGTTGAAGCCCAGTACGTTCTGGTCAAATAGGTAGGGCAAAAATCCAAGGTCTGCCTTCAGTGGATAATAGGTATGCTGCAGGTAGGAGCCTATTTTTCCTGTTTCTACGGTGCTGACACTATTAGGTGCTGACTGGGCAACCAGTGTATTGATCTGGCCGTCATCAAGATCATCGATGTTGTTGCCCCTGTGTACACCAAGCGAGGCACCAAAGAAGGTGTAGAGCTGTTTGGTGGTGTTAATGTTATTGACCCAGACCTTGTTGAAATGCAGATCAAGGAATGGAAGGTAACGGTTGGTCTTGCTGAGCGTTGAGGAAGAAAGATCGATCAGCTTATAGCGGTCGTAGCGGTATCCCGCTTTGAGATAGAGCAGATAATCGTTGGTGGTGGAACTGGTTTTGTATGGCCGGTGGCCTGAAATGCCAAAGTTCAGGTTGATGCCGTAATTGATGGCCGACTTTCCCTTACTTACGATACTGCCGATCCCATCGTCTGAACTGATTTTGATTTCTGTCCCGTAAAGCCATCTGAAGTTACCCAGTAGTCCGGTGGTGCGCACATCGTATCCTGTTTTTTTGACCTTGTTAAAACCCAGTGTCGCAGATTTATCAGAGGTATTGATGCGCAGGCCTGCCCAGGGGCTGTTGGAAAGAAAGATAGAAGATTCGCCCTTGGCATCCTCGAAAATGGTCTGTGCTGAAGCGGTTGAATATATCAGTACCGCTGTTATGCAGAAAATTATGGTCTTTTTCATCTTTTGATCTTAATGGTGCTGGTGATGGTGTCATAGGTGTGTGAAAGGGTCAGTTTTTTCTCCTTGCTGAATTTCAGCAGTGTATCACCCTTGGTGCTGATGGCGGTAATGGCCAGTGTGTAATCAAATGGCTTCACGTCTGCAGAAACAGTAGAGCTGATGGGGAAGGTGGTCGCGGTATCCCCGATGGCAACATAGGCTGACATGATGTAAGCGTCGCCTTCTGCGTTTTTGGTGAGACAGTGGTCAGCAAACTCATCCCCATCAAATTTAAGTGAGGAGATGTCCAGACTGCCGAATTTGCTTGAGGTATATTTAACTTCCAGTTTGATGAATTGGGAAGAGTCCCTGCCCTCAAGATCCTCAAAGCAAGGTGGTGGCAATGAAACAGACTCAGTGGTGTCCGGGCTTGCGCTGCCCTCCAGCTCTGTTTTTCGGTTCAGGTTAAAAAAGTAAAATACAGCGATCAGGAAGATCACAATAAGTACAATGATGATCCAGGTCCTTTTTGATGGAGGTGTATTGTGCTGTGCCATAATTGGTTGGTTTGGTTTAAATAAAAGTATTCTTAATGGTTGTGGAAACAAATACTAGATATTGGGTATTTTGCTCGTTATCAGATTTGTAGTAGTTTATTGCGGCTTTTTCTGTTTTTTGTTTAGGTAGGTAAGGAAGTAAAAAACGTTCATGATGTGCGATAAACTGCCACCATTCCCAGAACTTCAAGTGGTTGATTTGGAAGGTGCGGTAAAGGGTTTTGTTCGGGCTGTCTGGGTGCTGATTTTTGAAGCGTTCCCATCTGGTTATTCCAACTTCAAAGTCCAGGCTTTTTCCTGGGAATTCTGTATAGGTAAAGCTGCCATCTGCATTTTGGTAATGGTAATCGTTTAGGGTAAAAAACTGGATAGGAGGTGTATTGCTGATGGCGATCAGGCACAGGAGAATGATGGTGATGGTGCGTATCGTGCGATGTTTCTTTTGTTGGCTTTTCATTGCTGTTCGATTTATATTTATTCACAAGGTCCTTTACTTGGTCCGACTTTTCCGCCACCCTGGTTTAGATCCATGCTAGGGTTCTTGAATTTTTATTCCCGCAGGGCAGCTGCCATTCCGGAAGGGGTATCGGCAAAACTAGCACCGCCAGGGCCGGAGAGGCCAACTGAGGTGAGGGGATTCGGGATGTTGATTCCTGCCGACTGTCCAGCCTGATAGACATAGCTGGCGCAGTTGAAATCGGTAAAATGGTAATCTTTTCTTTCTCCCGAAAGGTAGTTGATGAGCTTAGTGAATGTTTCGCTGTTTACGGCATAAGTAGCGCAGATGCCGTACTCCATATCGCCGTTGTCCAGGATTTGGCCTCTGGATTCCAGTTTAGCAAGGCCTGTTCCGGTGGGGTAAAGCCCCATGGTCTGGGTAATGGTCTGGCCATTTCCGGTTTTGGACAGCTGGATGGCTACATGGCCGAAACTGTTAGGGCCGACATTGAAGCTGGTGCCGGCAAATGCTTCGCTAACCAGCACACGCACAGTGAATGCAGCATTAGGGGTGGTGATGGCCGAAAAACAGTCGGTCATTTCTTTGGGATTTACGGGTTTTGCATCCTCCATAGGGAGGTTGGAGGGCTCTGGAACGGTAGGGTTTACCGGTCCTGTGCCTCCAGAGCCTCCATTACCATATTCATAATAGTAATCACCACCACCACCTCCGCCGCCGAAGTCATCGGAGATGCTCCACATCATGTCCTGGTAGAAGGAATAAGAGCAGCTCATCAAGCTATGAATATTAAGGCCGCCTTCACTGTCAATGTACCAGTCCTGGGTCCAGCCGCAGGATTCGGTGATGAACATGAGCGGGTCTTTTGGACTGGAGCCTTTCATTGTTCCAGGTTTATCCAGTATCAGGTTTTGTGTTGGGGCAGGTCCTGGACGGATTTCGCCGACGGTTTTTCCTTGAGAGAGGATGGAGCCGCCTTTAAAGTTATAGCCAAGGTCATAACGGTATATCTTTCCGGTAAAGCTTTGCTGGTTTTTGATCTTTCCGAGTTGCAGGGCAATGGGGTCAGGCAAAACTTCGATGATTTCAGCTGAGATTCGTTTGGTGGTGCTGTCGCGGAAGATGCGCAGTTTGCGGTAGCCGATTTTTTGGCCAAGATAGCTAGGGGAACCTTTTAAGACGAGGTTCCATGAATCTGTGCCTGAATTTTTCCTATGGTATATTTTGGTGTAGTCAGGGTTTAGCTTCGCAAGGAAATGGTTGGTGGTATCTGTAGGAGTGTGTTTAGCTGTTGCAATACTGTTTTTTAAGAACTGGGTGGCTTCTTCAATCGTGAGTGATAACAGCTCCTGTTTTTCTTGGCCACTTAATGGGGCGGGTTCCGTCTTCTTGCAGGAACCGAGGAGTATGGCCTGGCATAAAAGGAACAGAAAAATGAGGATAAGAAAATTGGGAATGAGCGGGTGCCGCCCTTTGAGGTTAAAATTTTTCATGATGGTTTTAGATTTGGTTAGTGTTGGTTGTTTTTTATGTGGTTTTTGTTTTTATGGTTTAATGATACTCCTGCCCGAGGCCGTTTTTGTGCTTGAAATCACTTTTTAGTTTTTGGACGCTTAACCTGTTAAGAGTTTCGCGGCCGATACCGAGGTAAGAGGCGATGATGATCTGTGTGGTTTTTTGGGTGATATCAGGGTGGGTTTTAAGCAGCTGCTCATAGCGCTCTGATGGGGTTTTACAGCGCAGGAATATAGCCCGTTCCTCACTCATCATGTAGTAGCGTTCCATCATTGCCCTGCCAATTAAGTTGCCTTCGCGGAAGTCGGCATAATAACTTTGGAGCTGCAGATAAGTGATGTGCTGAAGCGTGCTGTCCTGCAGGACTTCGATGTATTCGTATGCGGGTCTTTGGGTAAAAAAACTGTATACCGATATCATCAAGTCATATTTTCCCATAAACCACGTGGTGCATTCGCGGCCCTCGCGGTCAAGGAAATAGGCGCGCAGGAAACCTTCCTTGATAAAGTAAATGTGACGGGCTGTTTCGCCAGGCCGTAGCAGGATATGGCGACGGGGGAATTTGTCTGTCAGGAGCTGCTCATTGAGCCGCTGCTGGAAGGGCTGTGAAATTGGGGTGATGAACGAAAGTGCGGCGAGCAGTTCGGTAGCCTCGTCGTAATGTTTTTCCATGTGGTTCGATTGTGCTTCAAACCAACTTTTTTCTTACCTGTGGGAAATAGATTTGTCTTATCAGACGGGGATACAAAAATGAATATCGGAAATTTTATGGAAAAAATTATTGTTCATTTTTCATTTTCAGCCTGAATGCAAGCCTTATAATGTTTGCGCTTTTTGTTCACTAACCATTTATCCTATGATCAAAGAATTTTCAGTGCGCGCTTTGGCGCAGCTTATGGATGAACTCCATTCCATCGACTATCAGGTGAGCGATCCGCTCGAAAAAATGAAATCCTCGCTTAAAATTGTAAGGACTGCGATTGCCAAGCTCCGCATGTAGTGTACGGAGCAGGGCTTTAGCTCGGAAGAAGAGGAGGTTCATTTTTTTAAAAACATCAAGCCGGACTTTTATGGCCAGCAGATTTTTGTTATCGAGCGTTATACGCTAGAGCGGAATATGCCTAACCGGGATGCGGAGGCACAAAGGCTGTATTTTCTGGCGGAGGTAGCTTATGTGGAACGCTTTTTTATCGCATCCTTTTGCCTACGAGTATTACCGCGCAGGTGCAATAGAGCTTGACAGGCAGTATTTCCTGATGTCTTCTGAAGGCGGGGGATTATTTGGGTCAGAGGCAGCGGATTTTGACAAGAGTTTTTCCACGCCGGCGGATTACCTGTTTTCGCAGTTCCGTGCCTATGGGCTGTTAAAGGAATGGATTTTTGAAAGACTGGATTATCTGGCAAGGAATCCTGCTGTAGCATATCAGCCGGGGTCGGAGGCGGGGGAGTTGAGGTGGACGGGAGATTCAGTTAACCTAGCGGAACTTGGTTATGCGCTGGTATTAAGCGGGCAGTTCAATAACGGGCAGGCAGGGGTGGCGCAGGTATTCCGCTGGTTGGAGGAAAAGTTATCGGTAGCCATTGGTGTACCAGCAAGAAGGCTGGCTTCGATCAGGAGCAGGAAAAGGTTGAGTCGGACGAAATTTTTGGATGAGCTTAAAGATGCTCTGGAGCGGAAAATGGATCAGGATGATGGGCGGTGAGTGAATTACGGTGCACCCTGACTTAGATTTTTCACTCTTGAATGAAAACGATGGTACAAACTGATTGTACCATCGAGTACTGAGCAACATCTGTATGTTATATTTAAAGAGCCTTCCATATCTGTCCGATTTCGGAACAGCTATCCAGAAGCACACTTTCAATTAACCGGTTATCTTTAGCGGTAAGGATATTGCCAGAATGGATATCTATTAACAGGCAATGCTTTGGTGCCAAAGATTTTCCATCCGTTTCCTTGGCATAACTCATGAGTACTTTCAGCGCAAGGTCAGCTTCATTGGTTTTTAGGCGGCTCTGTGAAAAATTGAACCTAAGTAGACCAATCTGTTCAGCTGCAAGATCAAATAGCTGCATATCCGCTTTTGAACTGATTTTTACCCCATTAACCATTATAGCCGCTCGTTTGCTATTGGTATTCAGTACGTACCTATCCAATACTCGGGTTAGCTTATCAGCCATCCTGATCAGGGCTTCAAGGGCTCCTGCCGATAGATAACGGTTTTTGTAGTCGTCCGTATTAGACGGGAAGGCAAGCGCTTCCTTTTTCAATATAGTGGCTTGTCTGCGGAATTCCTCAAAGTACAAATCGTAGTCATTGAAATTGGCTGAAAAAGTTCCTGTGATGATCTTCCTTGCGATATTGTAATACTTTGGGATATAATCCCCAGGATATTTACTGTCCAATAGTATCCTCTGGCGGCCTTTTAGGGTCGAGCCATGATACCTGGAAAATTGAGTCAATGAGAGCCTGGGATCTTCGACAACCTTTGCCTGCTTTACTTCACTCTGATGGTTGTCCATACTACTTGATATTTTAATGAAAATTATTGTTTAACAGTCGATTACATAAAAATATTAATCTATATCAAATTTAATAATTGCGAATTATATTAGTATATCTCAGTTATCAACACTGATCCGATCTTTTTGGCTGCTAATAATAATAGTATTGTCATAAATGCGGTTGTTTAGATCTAAATAGGGATTTAACAAGTTGATAAACAATCATCTATATGTTAGTAATTAATGTGAAAAATATGCTCAATATCTCATTCTTCTGCAGCTTGAAGGTTTTATACATATCGCAACGCCAGATATGCTGCCGGACAATGATAAGTCTTAAAAAATCTCTTGATATCCTTAAGAATTAATTTTGAGTAATTAAATGAAATGATATATCTTTCGTAATTTATTTTTCTTCATCTAATACGCTCAAATAAAACATGACAGGAACCCTGGCCCAGCTCATCGCTTTGGTTGCATATGGAAACCAATGTATCTCATATCCCGGCACTCACAGGGAGTTCGTTCAGCATCATAGCACTTTCCGGTTCTGCGAAAAGGTCTTTTTTACGGCCGAAAAGAAAAAATACTTTTTTTCTGAAGGCAAGCGCACAACAGTTGCCGAAAACCCGCTTGAATGGTTCCGGTATCTTGGTCTGGACGGATGCCAGGCACTGCGTTTATACTATGAGCCTTCGGATGGAAGTTCTGGTACAGCTGACCATAAACTGGCTGGCATGATTGGCGGAGGGGGTACCTGGGTGATCGAGGCGATGTACCCCAAGTATTCAGATTTTTGGTATGGCGGATGGACAGTGAGCAGTGAAAAGGCTGAAGATAACCGTTTCTGGTCAGTTGAATACAGGTGCATCGAGTATGAGATTGATTCCAGAAACCTCCAGTTCAGCGTAGGACTGCAAAGGGATGTGCTTTCAAAAGCACTTAATGAAATAGAATCATTTGCCAAGGAAATAGATATGGAAAATTTTGCCCAGGTTTTCCAAAGGGCGAATGCTGCCCTGGCGTCAGCACATCCTGACCAGGATTATTATCACAGTGATCTATTGCCTGAAAATACCTACGGGATGGCAGAGCAACAGTTGCTTTTTGCTGCCTCACATGCATGGGTGTTTGGGGGAATGGGATCCTGGAACGATATGGGATTTGAAGACAAACAGGTTCAGCATCGCTACAATACCGTATCCTCAGCACTTTATACAGCGATCAATAATGCTATTATTGCTGTAGTCAACTCTTAACAAAAATGACCAGAACCGAATTACATCAGCAGTTAATAGTCCAGGGACCGGGCGGAAAGCTTGAAAAACTCCTGCAATATTCCTGGGACTGCATCAGGCTTTGTCCAAAGTCAGCAGTGGAAGAGGATATCGCAGTGGGATAACCTGGATTGGTTGGATGCTTAACCTTGGAATAAAACAAAAGATAAAATTATCGTGAAAAAGACAATCTACATTATTGCCCTAAGCCTTTTTTCAATGCAGCTGAATGCGCAGAGCCTTTACCCTGAAAAGTTTGAAGACTGCAAATTGTCCGAGTTCTGCCTGGACTGCGGAAATCCGCAGGCCCAGCCACCTAAGACTGTATTCCAGAATATCCTGCGCGGGATCGGCGAGAAGAACCTTACAACGCTTAAAGGAACCATAGAAATGCAGATCCTGGTCGACCAGGAAGGCAAGCCATGTCTGTTGAGCGTTGATAACAAGACAAACCTGGGTTCAGCTGAACTCGGTATCAAGCAATCAGTCAATGCTACTGAAAACTGGACACCTGCAATAGACGGTACGAAGAAGCAGAGTAGCTCCGTATCGCTCATCATGGAATTCGAGGGTGGGAAATTCCGTGCGAAACGCCGGACATTTAACTTTACCAACCAGTCCAATATGAAAGCTGCAGGCACGCCTGATCGGAAGGGAAGCGAGCGGGGCGAGCTGAGCGAGAGCTGGAAAGTATTTACCCAAAGCAACTCAGAACTGCCCTGGGATATGAGCAGGGCTGTGGCTACCGACTTGAAGGGTGATGTCTGGATAGGAACTGATAACGGGATAGTGAAAATATCGGGCAGTAAATGGCAGCACTTTAATTCTGGGAATACCATTATTTCGGCAACGCAGTACAATAAGGGACAGACAGAGTCGGTTAGGGATATGGCGGTTGATCAAAAAGACAATAAGTGGTTTGTGATCGGCTATGATGTTTACCGCTATGATAACCGTACCTGGACCAGATTCGATTCCCTGAACTCACCCATTAACTGGGCAAGAAATATCGTTGTCGATCCCAAGGGGAATATGCTTTTTACCTCTTGGGAAGGCGTGGCCAGGTTTGACGGTAGCAAATGGAGCGTGATGAACAGGAAGAACTCAAATTTGCCATCTGACAGGGTTTTGGGAGTGTTTGTGGACAGCAAGGACCGCACCTGGATCGGTACTTTTGAAGGCAACGTCGTTGTTGAAAAAGGTAAGACCACAGCATTAAACGATAAATCCTCACCGCTATCGAAGGCTTACATATCAAAGATGTGGGAAGATAAAAAAGGTAATCTTTGGTTCTCGCTGTATAATGAAAAAGGTACGGCAGCAGGAATGTATATGCTTTCACCAGAGGGGAAATGGGAGCGTTTGTGGAAAGACAACCCGACAATGTTTGCCGGCAACAGCATCAATGATTTCTTTCTGGATGAAGAAAAAAACACTTTATGGCTCAGTCAGAACAACGTTGGCATTATCAGATACGATATTGCAGGTAAAAAGACCGAAACCTATACCACTGAAAATTCTAATGTTCCCAGTGTCAATATTGAGCGGATCACCAAGGACAAAGATGGGGCAATCTGGGCGGCAACCTTTGCCGGGATAATCAAAACAGCGCTAAAATAACCGGAAAAATCACTCTGTTGCCTTTTTTAAGTGGCAGTGTAGGATTATATGTGGGTACTGAGATGTTAACAGCTGCTTAACATCAGTCGGATAATTTACCGCTATATTTAAACTTCAAGAATTACTGATATTTATGAAACCTATTTTCACGCTCTCTCTGGTGGTCTTTATAATTTTAAGTTTGTTTTCCTGCAAAAAAGTGAAGCAAGGCGTTAGGACTACCGTAAAAGGTTATGTGATCGATAGTGCAAAAAACAAACGTCTGGCGAATGCGAAGGTTATGCTGCTCGGCTGTAAAATCCTTTCGGTAAATGGCAGTAGGAGCTGTTCAGACCGGCTCATGGATGTCACCGCTGATCAAAACGGAAATTTTTCGATGGACTTTACCGCTGAAGGGAACTATCACAGTTATGATGTGGCAATGGTAGAGAATGAAGATTATGTCCGTCCGAGAAGCATTTATTCCTATCGGCTAGTGGCAGGAAAGGAAAATAACATCAAGATAAGGGGCATAGAAATGAACGTAATGGAGATGCACCTTAAGGTCTCAAAAACGACTGCAAACAGTATGGCGTTATTCGTTAACTATAAACGTTTAGCGCTTCCGGCAAAGCCAATAGATACCATACTGCGTTTCAAGATCTTTCCAGAAGAATTTAATGATTTTTACTTTTTTGCATACTATCCCTTAGATGTAAGCCGGGGCCTCAGGGAGACGCTTAGGTTGGGTAAGGAACCGGTTGTATATTATGGAAAGATCGTTGAGGATACCGATGTGCTTTCAAGGAATGTGTTTTAGGTTTTAATTCATGAATTTGTTTGGGAACTCAGGTGCGTTCAAAAGAGATTGATCAATCCCAGGACTACATGCTATCCATGTTTTGTTTGGAGAAAAACGGCGAATTGTTATATTCGCTTATCAGAATAAATTAACGCATCTCATGGACGAAATGGAAAAACAGGGCAGGAATGACATTCTCCGCTCCCTGGCAAGTATTCTCTTATTTAGTTTATATGTATCGGTAACCTATCATGTCTCTCTTGGACATGTGGATCAGGATAAACTTGTGGTACATATCATCAGGTTCCTGCTTACTGTCTTGATCTTCTATCTAATTTTCCAGGGTTATAGCTGGGCAAGGAACCTTTTCAGTGTACTTACAGCAATCGGTTTGGTAATACTTATACCTCCGGTATTTGAAGATGCGCCGATAGTAAATAAGATACCGTTGTTTGTGGGGCTGGTAGTTTATTCACTGGCGCTATACAGGCTGAATTTCTCGGCAAATGCAAAGGCATATTTTGCCTATGTCAAAGAAAACAGATGAGTACCTGGAGTATTGTTTTTATCCTGATCTGTGTTGGGATAAGTATTGCTGTCGAGGTGTATATCCATCGCGATAAATAATACCTCTTTTAAGGATTATAACCACCCATAGCGGTGGTTTTTTTATGCCTAAGATTTTCATTCGATAGAGCAGAGGGGATGGTGTTGCCTGCGATATGTTCACTAGCACCCTATATCTTTTAATGCAGATACCTTTTAGGTAAAAAAGTGGTTTTGCATGGTCGGTTATACCGCTGGAGAAACAGCTCTCGGCTCAATCAGCGCTGGATAAAAAATATGTAAGGGTACTGCCCCCTTTATACCTTTCAAGGCACGGCATCTGAACCAATTTTGTCCTGTCGGAAGGGCAATGGAGCCGCCCGATGAAACAATTCAAACTTATGTTGGGGCAATTTACATGGGGACAGTTTTTAAGCTGTTATGGGGCAGTAAGCCTGCTGTGGTATCTGGGACTGCTGTTTACAGCTTACCGAAAAGAGGTGCTGGCCTTGCTGGGTAGAGGGGCAGATGGAGACAGAGCGGGCGGTGTTTTAAAGTTCAGGTCTCAAAATGATCCGGTACACGATAATAGGCCTGGTCCTGTCCAGGAGAAAAAAGGAAAATCTAATGATAGTGTAATTGATGCAGGTGTTCAGGAAAGGGAGATAGGAGTGTCTGTTGCTGATCAGGAACAGGAATTAAAGCCGGCCAGAAGTAATCAACACGATAGAGGGGAGGCAGGAGATCATGATCTGATGGGCAAGGCCAAGCCACAGCAGGGAATGGAAAGGGTAGCAAGTGGAAACCCGGTTTTTGCTCCTGCGCAAAAAGACAATGACGGGGCCGATCGGTTAGCGAATGGTGAGGTAACTACTGGTGGCCTTTATGAGGATTTGATAGCTGGCATTAGGGAGATTTATGAGATACTGGCAGCTAATGATGGCACCAAACAAGACTTCTTTGGAATGGTCACGGAGTTAAAGGTTCAGTTTGGACCATTGGGTTCAAGTCCTTGTATAGCAAGAGTAAATGCTTTTATCAAAGACAGTGCGCCGTTCGCGATCAGTGAAGATGAACTGGAAGGGTTGTGGAATTAAACCTGCTAATCTTTCCAAGAGAGGGTATTTTTTGTGACCAAGTGATTCCTGGCAGTAAGAAAAACGGGGTAGGTAAAAGTGATAAAATAATTTGGGGATAACATTTAATGTGTTTGAGACATGAGATTTAGGTATAAAGCGAAAAGGAAAGAAAAACGTGCATATTTTTTAAAGGTAATCTACATCTTTTCGATGCTGCTACTAGTGATAGCAATACGCGTGAGGGCGCAGGACGGCAATGCCGGGATACAGGAGGCAGCGAATAAGGTGAAGGGATATTTTGATACCGGCTGTGACCTGATGTATGCCATCGGTGCAGTGGTTGGCATCATAGGTGCTGTCAAGGTATTCAACAAGTGGAATGCGGGAGAGCCCGATACGAATAAAGTGGCCGCGGCATGGTTTGGGAGCTGTATATTTTTGGTGGTCGTGGCCACTGTTTTGAAATCGTTTTTCGGGATATAAGCCATGGCAAGGGTATTCCAGATCAATAAGGGCGTGTCGAGGCCGATCGTTTTTAAGGGATTAAAAGCGCAGTATATCGCTTACCTGGCCGTAGGGCTGGTGCTGCTGCTGATCACATTTGCGGTGCTGTACATTTTGGGGCTGTCGCTTTTTGTGGTGTTGCCGGTGATACTGGGGTTGGGTACACTGCTGTTTTATGGGGTATTTGCATTGAGCAGGCGTTTCGGGCAGTATGGGCTGATGAAGTATTTTGCCAAGCGTAGTTTGCCGAAAGCTATCATTTTTCGATCAAGGAGGGTATTTACTTCGCTGAAGGTAAAGACTTAGCATTTGCGGATTTATCTGTTCAGTTTTTATCGACCGGGTTTAGGTTTGGTTCTGACCAATAGCAAAATAAAAGCTTAAAATGTCAAATGATTCTGCGCGGGGTTAATACCCGGTTTTGGCCCGGAAAATAGAAATCGGAACCGGATGTAAAACCTAGCCAGTAAAAATAAACTATAGCAATAAAAGATTAAGTATTCATTTTATGATCGAATCAGCAAATATATTTCCCATCTATAAGATCGAGAACGGCTGCATATTATCCCGCAAAGGTGATATTACTTATGCCTATGAGCTGAAGCTGCCAGAGATATTCTCCATGTCGGCAAGTGACTATGAAGCCTTCCATGAAGTATGGGTGCGTGCGATCAGGGTTTTGCCAGTCTACTCGGTGGTCCATAAGCAGGACTGGTTCATGCAGGAAAAGGTGAAAGCGGATTTTGAGACCTGCGGTGATGCATTTTTGTCCAGGTCATCAGAGCGGTATTTTGCCGAAAGGCCCTATCTGGAGCATAGCTGTTTTTTAATGCTGAGCAAAAGGCCTGTGGGTAAAAGGCTTTCCAGTTCAGCTTACAGCAATATCCTGCGCAAAAGTCTGGTTCCCGTGCAGGCGGTGGAAAGGAGAACCATAGAAGATTTCAGGGACAGGTGCAGCCAGTTCTGCCAGATTTTAACGGATAGCGGTTTTGTAACGGTAACCGCGCTGGGTGATGACGAGCTGGCCGGAACTGCTGTAAAACCTGGCCTGATAGAGAGATATTGTTTTTTGCTCAGGTCAGATGAGATGAGCGTAGTACGGGATATCAGGGTAAAGGATGGCCTGGTGGTAGGGGATCTGCCTTTGGAGTTATATACTTTGGGTGAGGTGGAATCCCTGCCGGCAATCTGCGGGAGCAGGATAGATTATGACGCTTATTCAACCGATAAAAGCAGATTCTCAATTGGCTTTGCAGCGCCACTGGGGCAGCTACTGGACTGCGAGCATATTTGTAACCAGTATGTGTTTGTGGGTGATGGGCAGGAAACGATCAAGAGGCTGGAAGCTAAAAAGCTGCGTCTGGGATCATTGGCGGGTTATTCAAGGGAGAATGCGGTGGCAAGGGATGCGGTAAATGATTACCTGTCAGAGGCGGTGGCAATGTCGAGGATCCCGGTGAAGGCGCATTTTAATGTGCTAGCCTGGTCAAGGGATATAGCGGTGAGAAGGGAGATCAGGAACAAGGTGGCATCAGCCATGGCCCGCATGGATGCAGTGGCGAAACAGGAAAGTGACGGCGCAGCGCAGATCTGGTTTGCAGGGCTGCCAGGTAATGGGGCAGATTTTCCGATGAACGATAGCTTTGATACTTTTCCAGAGCAGGCGGCCTGCTTTTTTAACCTGGAGGGTAATTGCAGGTCCTCGCTATCCACCTTTGGGATACGGATGGGGGACAGGTTATCCGGAAGGCCATTGCATGTCGACCTGTCTGATGAGCCGATGAGAAAGGGATGGATCACTAACCGCAATAAGTTTATTATTGGAGGAAGTGGTAGTGGGAAGAGCTTTTTTACCAACCATTTGGTGCGCAGTTATTTTGAGCAGGGAACGCATATGCTGATCGTTGATGTTGGGCATAGTTACCGCGGTTTGTGTGAGCTGGTTGGTGGATATTACTTTACCTACAGTGAATCTGATCCCATAGCCTTTAATCCTTTCTTTTTGGGAAAGGGAGAAGTATTGGATACCGAGAAGAAGGAAAGCCTGAAGACGCTGCTGTTATCGCTATGGAAAAAAGAGGATGAAGAGTACCGTAGGTCAGAATATGTGGGATTGAGCAATGCACTGACGATGTATTTTGAGCATCTGTCCGCTTCAGGTGACGTATTTCCTTGCTTCAATACCTTTTATGAGTTTTTAGGCGAAGGGTATTCTGCTGCTTTAAAAAGTAAGGGGGTGAGTAGCCGTGATTTTGATATCCAGAACTTTTTGTATGTGCTTGGGCCGTATTATCGGGGCGGAGAATTTGAGTATCTGCTCAATGCTACGCAGAACCTGGATCTGTTGCACCAACCTTTTATTGTTTTTGAACTCGACGAGATCAAGGACCATCCCATACTCTTTCCGGTGGTTACCCTGATCATCATGGAGTCCTTCATTTCCAAGATGAGGAAGCTCAAAGGTGTACGTAAGATGATCCTGATCGAGGAATGTTGGAAGGCGATTGCTAAGGAAGGCATGGCGGAATACATTAAATACTTATTTAAAACGGTACGGAAGTTCTTTGGCGAGGCGGTGGTGGTGACGCAGGAGATTGAAGATATTATTTCATCTCCGATCGTAAAACAGGCCATTATCAATAATGCTGATTGTAAAATACTGCTGGATCAGAGCAAATACCAGAACAGGTTTGAGCAGATACAATCGCTAATGGGATTATCGGATA
Organism: Pedobacter jeongneungensis; assembly: GCF_039538295.1. Classification (NCBI taxonomy): domain Bacteria; kingdom Pseudomonadati; phylum Bacteroidota; class Sphingobacteriia; order Sphingobacteriales; family Sphingobacteriaceae; genus Pedobacter; species Pedobacter jeongneungensis. The sequence goes on from NZ_BAABBY010000015.1 coordinate 107,270, forward strand.
AGGATAAATCATTGATCCTGTCGATGAACCGTGCTAATGAACCTGGCAGGAAGTATAAGGAAGTGGCATTCGTACTTGGTAACCATTCACAGGTGTATCGTACAGAAGTATCGCTTGAGGAATATTTGACCTATACCACGGAGGAATCGGAGAAACTGAAAGTTTATGAATATGCCCGTATGTATGGATCGATCCGTAAGGGGATAGAGATGTTGGCGGCAGAGATGCGGGAGGAGAGCCTGAAAGGAAAGCTATCATGACGCCGATAATAGACGATAGTTGTTTTTGACCAGGTGAGGGCTGGGTTCCTTTCTGGTGGGATTAAACCAAGATCGTTTTGAAGAGAAAAATAGATGTTTAATGATTTTTTGCCTGGATATAGCATGGCTCTTGTATTTCGGATGCAGGAGCCAGGTTTGAAACCGGGCAAAAAGTATAAGGATATGAAAAGAGTTTTTGTCGCCAGGATTGATGCTTGGATTTCTTATGGCGGATGCAGGAATCGGGACTGAAACCAAGATCAAAAAGTAATAGACAGCTAAAAATAAATGATATGAATAATAAAGTTTTATGGCCGGCTTTGCTACTGGGCTTAGTTCTGACGGCATGTAATGTGGTGACAGGTAAAACCGCACTTGAAGGGATTTATGTCAGCCATAGCGAAGGAAAATAAAGTATAGCAGATGACACACTGGTGGTAGAGGTGGGCGATGGCAATCTGGTGCTGATCCATCGGAGGACGGGATTTAACAGGGTTGTTGATGGGAAACTGGGCAAGAGGGAATATGAAAAGGAGGAATGGAAAGCGATCTGGTACAGAGATCAGGGTATTCTGAAGGAGCTGCGAAAGGGGCGGTTATTGTATTTAGACCAGGATTCGGCCCGGCTCATGTTGGGGAAACGGGTGTATGGAAAGGTGAATTAAAAAATTAAGCAGAGTGGTGTAACATGAATTGGATCAGTAAGATGAAAAAGTATATGGTGATCCTGCCGGTGAGCGCGATGACGCTGTTTGTGGCGATGCCCAAAGGGGCCAGTGCACAGATTGCGGTGCTGGAAGTAATCAAGGCAGGAGTTAAAAAGGTGATCAAGGCAGTGGACCTGAAGGTGCAGCGGCTGCAGAACGAAACGATCTGGCTACAGAATGCGCAGAAGGTACTGGAGAACCAGTTATCGAAACTAAAGCTGACGGAGATTGCGGATTGGACGGAGAGGCAGCGGAAACTTTATGCGGAGTATTATGAAGAGTTATGGAAAGTGAAAGCAGCGATCAGTTATTACCGGCAAGTGAAATCATTGACCGAGAAGCAGGTGGCGATTGTCGAAGAATATAAATGGGCTTGGGGGCTGTTTTCAAAAGACAAACATTTTAGTGTGGAGGAGCTGGAAAAGATGGGACAGGTGTACTCGGGGATACTGGAAGAAAGCTTAAAAAACTTAGATCAGATTCTGCTGGTGGTGAATGCCTTCAAAACGCAGATGAGTGACGGGGAGCGGTTGGAAATTATCTACAAAGCCGGTGAACAGCTGGAAGATAACCTCCGTGATTTAAAGCAGTTCAATACACGTAACGCAATGCTCAGTATCGATCGTGCCGCGTCTGCTGATGAGGTGGTAGTGCTGAAAGAGCTGTATGGACTGCAGTAGTCTGGAGCCCGTTTCCATGTGCTAGTTTAGTGTTTTTGTTTTGAAATTTTATGATAGGGCCAGGTGGAAGCCGGGTATTAAAGAGCAGGAATAACATGAAAGAAGATATAGGATTTGGTCAGGAACCCGGTTTTATGCCTGGTTTTAAAATAAAAATCAGGAAGATGGCTTGTCTGCTGTTGATATTATGCTTGGCGGGTAGCTGGGGCTACGGACAGACGTTCGGCGAGTTTTTTAACCAGAAGAAAACGCAGCGTAAATATTTTATTGAACAGTTGGCTGCGCTGAAAGTGTATGCCGGCTATCTGCAGAAAGGTTACCAGATCGGAAGGGACGGGATACAGGCTGTGCGTGATATTACTAATGGTGAGTTTGGTCTACATAGCGCTTTTATCTCATCACTTTCAAAGGTAAGTCCGGTGATATCCCGGCATAAAAAGGTGGCGGAAGTCATTGCCATGCAGCTGGAGATGGTATCGGTGTTTAAGACTTTGGGAAGGATGCATGATCTGGAGCCGATGGCGCTGGCTTATATCGCTTCGGTTGGTAGCGAAATACTGGAGGCATCGGTGTATGATATGGAAGTGTTGATGATGATTATCAGCTCAAATAGGCTGGAGCTGGATGAGGAGGAGAGGCTCAGGAGGCTGGACGAACTGCATGCTTCGGTTGAAGAGAAGTACCGCTTTGTGCGATGGTTAAGGGGTGAGGTGCTGCTGCTTAATAGTCAGAAGGATAAGCTGTTGAATAATCTGATCGGAATTGGAGGTTTATATGAGAATTAAGATATGGGTTTGGTTTGAGGTGTCTTATCGCTGGGCAGGCTGGTTACCTGCCCGGCATAAGATTAACATACTGGTGATGTGTTTACTCTTCATGTTTGTTTCTCTTTTTGTGCCGGGTAAGGCTAGGGCGCAAAGCGTGGAGGTAGAACAGTTACTGATCAATGTGGAGAAATTGACCCAGTTCAAGAATATTCTGGAAGATATGAAGAAGGGATATGAGGTGGTATCGAAGAGTTATCAGGCTGTCCGGAATATCTCGCAGGGGAATTTTTCGCTGCACGAAGTCTTTTTGGATGGGCTGATGCTGGTCAGCCCAGAGGTCAGAAAGTATCATAAAGTGGCCGGCATTATTACTGCGCAAGGACGGATCGTTTCGGAATATAAGGCAGCCCTGAAAGGCTTCAGGTTATCCGGTGTCTTTAAAGATGGAGAGCTGGATTATTTTTCAAGGGTTTATGGAGAGCTGTTTCAGCAGAGTCTGTCCAATCTGGATGCGCTGACCACGGTATTGACGGCATCAGAGCTTAGGATGAGTGATGATGAAAGGTTGAAGGTGATCGATAGGTTATTTGGTGAGGTGGAAGAGCAACTGGGCTTTCTGAGGAGTTTTAACGGTGAGGTGGTACAGTTAAAGATGCAGCGGGAACGTGCAAGGACATCAATTACCGGTATGCAGTCGCTGTATAAGCAATAGGCTTTTTCTATCTTCTCTGGTTTTGGCCCAGAACAAGAATAGCCTTTTTAAAAATGACGAATAATGATTTTATGCCGGGAAGAACAGGGTTTTGTATTTGTGTTATGCAGGAACCGTGTTTTAACCGAGAATAAGAACAGAACACTTAGAAACGATAAATAATGGTTTTAAACTAAGATGAACAAGGTTTTGTATCGGCATTATGCAGGAACCAAGTGAAAACCGGGAATGAAATTAAAATGAGATAATAGAAAATAATGATGAGTGTGATGAGAAAGAACTATAACCCTGGAAGGTACGGGCTGGCCATTGTGTTCGTATTAGTGATGTTGGGCAGCCCTGCCATGGCGCAGAGCGTAGTGGGAACGATCAAAGGCATGCAGCCGGTACTGGACAGGGTTTATTCAGAGATGTTGCCAATGTGTTCCCGGCTTATCGGTGTTGCAAGGGGACTGGCCGGGTTTGGTGCAATGTGGTATATCGCGCACCGGGTGTGGCGGAATATTGCATCAGCTGAACCCGTAGATTTTTATCCGCTGCTTCGTCCTTTTGGTCTGGGGATGTGCATTATCATGTTTCCTACCGTGATCGGGATCATGAATGGAGTATTGCAGCCAACGGTTTCGGCAACCGGGCAGATGGTATCGGACAGTAATGCTGCGATTGAAAGACTGCTTAAAGCTAAAGAAGAGGCCATCAAAAAAAGTAAATACTGGCAGATGTATGTCGGGGAAAGTGGGATGGGCGATAGTGATAAGTGGTATAAGTATACCCATCCCAAAGACCCCGGTCGTGATGAAGAGACTTTCCTGGATGGGCTTGGAAATGACCTGCAGTTCTGGATGGAGAAGCAAAGTTATAATTTCAGGAACTCTGTGAAAACCTGGCTGAGCGAGGTATTGGAGGTGCTTTATGCGGCTGCAGCGCTGTGCATCAATACCATCAGGACGTTTTTTCTGATCGTTCTGGCAATCCTTGGGCCATTGGTATTTGGTTTTGCGGTCTTCGACGGCTTTCAGCAGACGCTTACCATCTGGCTTGCACGGTATATCAATATCTTTTTATGGCTGCCAGTGGCCAATATATTTGGAAGTATCCTAGGAAAGATCCAGCAGAATATGTTAAAGCTTGACCTATCGCAGATCGAGGCGCAGGGCGATACCTTTTTTTCTTCAACCGATACCGCATACATGGTCTTTTTGATTATTGGCATAGTGGGCTATTTTTCTGTGCCAAGCGTGTCCAATTACATTGTCAATGCAGGTGGAGGTAATGCGATGCTGAGCAAGGTGAATTCTGTGGCGAGTGGAACTGTTTCTACGGGAAGAAAGATCGTCAGTGGGGCTGGTGGGATGGCAATGGATGCTTACGGGGATATGGCCAGAAGGCAGGCAGGTGGATATGCTTCGGATGCATCAGGAGATTATTTTAAAGATGGCGATGGGGAATCTGCGCAGCAGAAAAGGATTTCAGGTAAAAGTTAAGATCGGGGGGAGGAACTTATGTTCATGCAGCTAAAAAATATTGATACTGCCTTTAAACATGTAAAGGCGTTAAGCGTAGGTTTTATGGTGGTTAATTTTTTGTGTATGGTATTCTGTATCTACCAGAGTTACCATATGGTGGAGCTGTCTCAGGAGCGGGTTTATGTGCTTCATAACGGGAAGGTATTGGAGGCATTGGCGGCAGATCGGCGTGCAAACCTGCCGGTAGAATTGCGGGACCATATACGCACCTTTCACGGGTATTTTTTCTCGGTCAGTCCTGATGACGGGGCGATCAAAAGGGATATGGATAAGGCACTTTATTTAGCCGATGAATCAGCGAAAAAAGAGTATGATAACCTGCGCGAATCCGGCTTTTACAACCGCATGATCGCAGCCAATATTTCGCAGGAAATACAGGTGGACAGCATCCACTTAACGCTGGATAATTACCCCTATAAATTCACCTGTTTTGCCACTGAAAAACTGGTGCGCAGCAGTGGAATTTCTTATCGCAAACTGGTGACAACAGGAGAGGTCAGGACGCTCGAGGATAGGAGTGATGAGAACCCGCACGGCTTTCTGATCCAAAAGTGGCAGACACTGGAAAACCGGGATTTGGTCACGAAATAGCGCGGTTTTTTATGTACGATATTGTCATCTGGTGGTTTTGTGAAATATTGGTATTTACGGGTGAATTAAATTAAGCATCTTAATTACAGATAGTTATTGTTGTTTCTGTTTGGTTTTTATGGTTTGATGATTGTTAACTAACTAAAAATCAAATATTTAATAAATTGTATGCTGTGTTTTTATGACCTGGTTATTCTTGGTTTATAAGAGTAGATATTCAAGTATAATAAAAAATAAAAACCAGTATATAAATAATTTATATAAAATCATATAAAGTAAAAATTAATATGAGGTTATTTCAATCACGGCCCGGTTATGGCCAGGTCAAAAATAAAACAGTATACATGCTTCGGGAGCAGTTACAATTAGTGGAAAAGCAAACGGCCGATTGGCTAAACGCGCGGACGAAAAACATTTCTGCAAGAATATTAATGGCAGCGCTGGTGATATTCTGCTGTCTGGGAACGCTCGTTTGCCTGGCACTGATAGTGGGAAAAATCAATTAAAAAAAAAGGATATGGAAACAGGAAAAAAAAAGGATGCCAGAAAGATATTACTGGTGCTCCCATTGATGGTTTTGCCCTTTGTTGCACTGGGCTTTTATGCGCTTGGTGGAGGCAAGGAAAACGGGGAAATAACAGTGGCGGCAAAAGGGATAAATACCACATTGCCCGACGCTAAATTAAAGGAAAAAGAGCCGTCGGGGAAGATGGATTTTTATGCAGTGATGCAGGCAGATTCTGCAAAAAAAGCAAGGTCCGAAAACTATGTTGTTGAAGTCACCGGACGAAGTAACGGAGATCAGCAGGCAAAGGAGCTTGAAACTAAATTATCGTTGCTGCAAAAGACACTGGCCTCCCCTCAGGATGATCTTAAAAGCCCGGACCGCTCAAGGGTTTTACAGGTGCCCGGAATTGGCGGAGATGTCGACAGGCTGGAGCTGCTGATGAAAACTATGCAGGAAAATAAGTCCGAAGACCCGGAAGTGGCCCAGCTCAATTCGATGCTGGAGAAGATCATTGAAATCCAGAACCCTGGAAAGGCAGGTGGAAACAAGGTGAATCCTGGCGCAGAAAAAGAAAGCATTTTCGCTGCAATCCCGGCACTTATCGAAGAAAAACAGAAAGTCCGCGAGGGAGCAGTATTGCGGCTGAGGCTTCTGGACAGTGCACTGCTGAGTGGCGTAATGGTGCCGGGTGGCCATGAACTCTATGGCATATGCAAGTTTACCAACCAGCGTCTTCTCATCGATATCAAAACAGTAAGGATGGGGAAGCTGATCCTGCCCGTTGATCTGAGCATTTATGGGATGGACGGGATAAGGGGGATTGAAACTACCGAGGCGGTGATCGGAAATGCGGCTTCGGGAGGAGCTGACGACGCGGTGCGTGGCTTGCAGCTGACCAGCTTTGACCAATCGGTCGGGACGCAACTGGCAGGGGCCGGAATTGATGCTGCCAAGGGACTTTTTTCGAAAAAGGTCAGGTCGGTTAAAGTGCGTGTGCCGGGAGGGATCCAGGTACTGCTCAGGGATAATGGTAAAAAATAAACGGTAAAATTTCTAACCAAAACAAAAGATGATGAACGAGAACAACATCAAGGGCCTAAAGGAAGAACTCGTGGGCCTTGGTTTCAGTCAGGAAACAGTAGATAGGATGCATGAGAGCATTGCATTGGGGATTACTGCCTTTACCCTGCGTGAGCAGGTGCAGGGTTTGAACGGGCCAGTTGATCTGGACCTGTATTTCAGGCAGTCCAGTAAGTCTGAATATTTTTATTTTAATAAGTTTGAAGTGACGCAGGGTAAGGGCTGGAGCCTGGAGGAAGGACAGCAGTATTTTGTACTCTTGCCATCTGCGGATGGAAAACTGGAACTTAAACTTCAGACGCCCAGGGTTGCCGAGGCTTTGGAAGAATTCAAGAAATCCGACCAGACCGCCAAGCTTGGGTTTGGCAGGTCGCTGGAAGATGCACAATTGATCGTGGAAAGGGTGGATGGTAAGCTCTCGCAGATACCCACGGAGTTTATTGCCACTTACCGTAACCCTCCCGTAACCCAGACGATGTGGGTGGACCGCGGCAGGGGCTTTACCGCCCAGCAGGCAGCAAACCTGATGGAGGGGCGGAGTGTGTACCGCGATGACCTGATGAGCCAGGCTGGTACGCCTTATAAAGCCTGGGTAAAGCTGGATGTGGATGCGGAAAGGGATCGGCACCATAATTATGCGATGAATACATACAATGACCCTTCCTATGGCTTTGACTTAAGGAGCCTGCTTGGCAGCTATCCGATCAACGGCATGGAAAACCGTACCATTTCGGATGGGATTATTGCGGCACTGCAGAACGGTGACCGGGCGTTGGTATCAATCGAAAAAGAAGGTAAGCTGGAGCCGGTTTATCTTGAAGCAACACCCCGTTTTCTTCAGTTGAACCTTTACAGCAAAGAGGGGAAGGCACTAAAGCGTGAGGAGTACCAGAAACAGGTGGTGCAGCAGGTCGGAAAGGAAAAAACCAAACACCAGAAGCAGTCTGTAAACAGGCAGATGGGGATTTAATAAAATTTATTACTTTAGTCGCCTGCTTTTAAGCAGGTAAAACCTATTGTTAAATATTTAACCAATATCAAAAATGGAAAAATTCGGAAAAGTTAAAGAACTCGTGACAGCAGTTGAGGCTGATGCGGTAAAATTTTATGAAAATGGAAACGCTGCTGCGGGTACACGTCTGAGAAAAGGCATGCAGGACCTTAAAAACCTTGCGCAGGAAATCCGCGCTGAGGTAACAGAGAAAAAGAACACAAAATAAACATTAACTGTTTTGGGAATAGATGCTCTGGCTATTGGTCAGGGCATTTTTTTTGTTTAGTCAGCGCAAATTGCCCTTATGTTTGAAGTTTAATGATGCTGGGTAAAAAGTGATGGAAAAGAGTCCTGTAGTCACAGATGAAAATTTTAGAAGATTTAACAAAAAAAATGGCGGGGTTGTTTAGTAAGGTAAGCTCAATAAAAAAAGCTGTGCTTGAAAAACTTTGGAAAGAGAACCGCTTACATTCCGGAACTTCCATTAACTGATCTGGCGGCCTTTAGAATTGAAGTTGAGAACTGTTGAAACAGATCTAGACCAAGACAAATGAGATCAAAGAGTCCGGTGGGTTTGTGAAAAATATATTGTCCGGGGTTAAAAAGGTAAAGGTTTCAAAACAGGATGCTGTAGATTTTTATTTGATATAATATATAAAGGCCATGAAGCAATAAAGTTTATTTAGGTACTGGATTATAACTGACAGGAAGCCATTCAATAATCGGTAAGGAATTACTTAAAGTTACGGCCTCCGGGAATTACTGATTCTGATGCAGGTTTTTTTTCTGAAATGTCTTTAATGCTGGAATAGGGAGCAGTCCTTTCATCTGACCTGGATAAAGCCACCGCCGGGAACCCGTTGCTTTCTTCCCTGTCCATCGAGCGGAGCATTCGGGTCAGGTCAAAACATCGTTTGACAATGACGTGTATTACTTCGCCTTCGATCTGCAGTTTTCCTTCTACCATGAGCAGTCTTGACTGGATGATTTCCTTCCGGTATTTTTCAAACAGGTTTTCAAATACGACCAGGTTGGTAAACCCAGTTTCATCCTCGATGGTGATAAAGCAGACGCCTTTGGCTGTACCAGGACGCTGGCGGACAATGACCAGGCCAGCTACTTTTACGGCCTGTCCGTCTTTAGCATGGGCAAGGTCATTGGTTGGCAGGACGCGGAGCATGCTTAATTGTTCACGTACAAAGCTGACCGGATGTGCTTTTAATGATAGGGAAGTCGAGGCGTAGTCCTGGACCACGTGTTCTCCTTTGCTCATCAGGGGAAGGGTAGCCTGCACCTCCAGGCTGCTTTCTGATGGCTGATTTTCAAATAATGCAACAGGGCGGTCGGCCATGGCAGATACTTCCCAAAGGGCTGCTCTTCTGTCCATTCCAATTGAGCGGAACGCATCAGCATCGGCAAGCCGCTCCAGTGCAGATAGGTTGACCCCGGCATCCATCAGCTCATGGATATGGTTATATGCTGATTCCCTGTTTTCTGTTAACGCTTCTATATCCTCTTGCCTGATGCCTTTGACCTGGCGGAACCCCAGCCTCATGGCATGATAACTGCCGGATTTTTCCTCAAGCACATTATCCCAGTAAGAATAATTGATGTCGACAGGCCTGATTTCTACACCGTGTTTTTTGGCATCGATAACAATCTGTGCAGGCTGGTAAAAGCCCATAGGCATACTGTTGAGTAGGGCCGTGGCAAATACATCCGGGTAATAACATTTTAACCAGCAGGAAACATAAACCAGCAGGGCAAAGCTTGCTGCATGGCTTTCCGGAAAGCCATAACTGCCAAATCCCTCGAGCTGTTTGAAGACGCGTTTGGCAAACTCTTCGGTATAGCCCTTGCTGGTCATTCCATTGATGAGTTTTTCTTCGAACCTGGTCACCATACCCTTTGCCTTGAAGGTGGCCATGCTCCTGCGGAGTTCATCGGCTTCAGCAGGGGTAAAGCCTGCGGCAACAATGGCAATTTTCATGGCCTGTTCCTGAAACAGGGGAACGCCGAGGGTGCGGTGCAGGATTTCTTCGAGCTCTTTGGAAGGATATTCCACTTTTTCCTCGCCGTTACGTCGTCTCAAATAAGGATGGACCATATCTCCCTGTATAGGGCCGGGACGGACGATCGCCACTTCAATCACCAGGTCATAAAACTTTTCTGGCCTGAGGCGTGGAAGCATAGACATCTGGGCACGGCTTTCAATCTGGAAAACGCCTAAGGTATCGGCATGGCTGATCATTTCATAAACCTTCGGATCTTCCTTTTCATTGATCTTTGCCATGGTCAGATCAAGGTTATAATGTGCCTTGGCCAGATCAAATCCTTTGCGGATGCAGGTAAGCATGCCAAGGGCTAGCACATCGATTTTGAGGAAACCCAGTGTGTCGATATCATCCTTGTTCCACTCGATATTGGTCCGGTCTTCCATTCTGGCATTAAGGATGGGACAAAGGTCGGTCAGTTTGCCCCTTGTGATCACAAAGCCTCCTGTATGCTGACCGAGCTGCCTAGGAAAACCCATCATCTGCGCAGTAAGGTTAAGGACTTTTCTAAGCAGTGGATCGTTGGGATTAAGACCTTGTTCTGTAAGCTTCCCGCCCTCAAACCACTCATCGGTAAATTCCCATATCGAGCTGGAGAGTCGGTTAATGGTGTCTACAGATAGGCCCATGACCTTACCCACATCACGGATTGCACCTTTCTGTCGCTGCTGGGTAACGGTGGCCACAATGGCTGCGCGGTCACGTCCGTACTTATTGTAAATATACTGGATCACTTCTTCCCTTCGTTCATGTTCAAAGTCGACATCAATATCGGGCGGTTCGTTACGGGCAGAAGAGATAAAACGTTCAAAAAGCAGGTCAAACTTAGTGGGATCTACCGAGGTAATGCCCAGGCAGTAACAGATGGTAGAATTGGCAGCGGAGCCGCGGCCCTGGCAAAGGATACGCTGGCTTCTTGCAAAACGCACGATATCATAAACGGTTAGGAAATAGGAAGCATAGTTCATTTCCTCCACAAACTTCATCTCATGGCTGATATTATCGGTTACTTTTTTTGGCAGGTACTCTCCAAATATTTCGTGGGCACCTTTGTAGGTCAGGTACTTGAGTTCCTGTTGCGGCGTTCTTCCCTCAGAGGTGATTTCTTCGGGATAAATGTATTTCAGACTGTCCAGGTTAAAGCTGCAGGCATCGGAGATTTTTACGGCATTTTCAAGTGCATCGGGATACTGTCGGAAGAGCCTTTTCATTTCCTCTTCCGGTTTTAAGTGCCGCTCGGCATTCTGGAAAAGCAGGTACCCGGCATTCTGGATAGTACATTTTTCCCGCACGCAGGTTAGCACATCCTGAAGTTCACGCCTGCCTGGGCTATGATAATAAACATCATTGGTGGCTACAAGCGGGACACCTGTTTTTTTGGAGAGCTCGGACAGGCGGAACATCCTTTTCTGGTCCTCACCCTGATAACTCCTGTTAATGGCTATGTACAGGTTTTTCCCAAGTCCTTTTTTGTAACTCTGAAGGTCTGCATAAAAACTGGCCTGAAAATCAAAACCCTCGGAAAGGCTATCTGGTGCTATGGCAATGAAGATAATGCCTTTTGCATATTCAAATACATCTTTTTTATAGAGTTCGCAGCTGCCTTTTTCAGTGCGGAGATTGCCAAGGCTGAGTAGGGCTGACAGCCTTCCGTAGCTTTCTGTGTCTGTGGGATAGGCCAGCAGGGATGCGCCGTCAACAAGGTTTAGCCGGCAGGCAGGTATAATTTCTATCCTGTGCTTTCTGGCCTGTGCATGTGCCCGCACAATGCCAGCCAGCGTATTGTGATCGGTAATGGCAATTTTCTTATAGCCCATCCTTGCAGCCTCTTCCACTAGTTCCTCTGGATGGGAGGCACCTCTTAAAAAGCTGAAGTTGCTGGTGACTTGAAGTTCTGTATATTCCATGGCTTTAGTTTTTTAAGTTTTAAGCAAAAAATCCATGGATAAACCATGCAGAGTTTTCGGCTGCATAGTGGCCGGAACGGAAGAGCCAATAGCGGTTGCCCTTTTCATCTTCTACGGTATAATAATCGCGGTGTTCCCCTTCCTCCAGCCACCAGGCACGTTCGAGTCTTTCCGGACCATCTGCCTTTTTAATGCTGTGGCGCACGCCCCGATAAATAAAGAGCATAGGGGGATAATCGGGGATGGGTGCGGTTACCTGGATCCGTTCAGGTCTCTCAAGCAACTGTATAGGGCGGTTCAATGGATTATGGAAGCTGGTTTCACTATGCTCGCCCAGGTCTGTAGCCTGCTTAACCGATCTTTCCGGCCAGTAATCTGCCCTTGGCAGGTAGCGGCTTATAGCGTTTTTGCCAACTTTCCCAGCCACGCGGTCCAGTAGCTCTGCCAGTGGCTGGCTGTCAAGGCCTGCCTGACCGGCCCAGATTTTTTCCTGTTGGCGTTCCATCTTTTCTGTTTTTTCGGCCGTCAGTGTGAAAAGTTCTATGCCCATACCAGGTGCGATGCCCGAAATATTCAGAGCAAAGAGTTTCATCAGGTGTTTTGGATCATCACTTGGCCGGTTGGTGCCGATAGTCGTAGCTATTGTTTTCCCATCGATCCGGTAACCTTTCAGTTCGGCTTTTCTCAGGCCAAGGCCTTCTGCTTTTAGCCTTAAGCAAAGTTTTTCAAGCAGTCTTTCGATGCCGATTTCTATGGCTTTGGCTGTGCGGATAGGTTCCAGGCAGGCCAGCCGTTCTTCGAATTCCTGAATGACATCGATGGGCGTAAAAGCTTCCGGCTCATCGCCCGTTGCCTGCGCTATTTTGATGAGCAGGCCCTCGCCAAACCTTCTGCGCAAAGTACTGCGCGGCATCTGGATAAAACGTTCGATTCTGTTCAGGCCAAGCTTATGCAGTTTTTCGGTTGTTTCATCCGGGATCCGCAGGGCAGCTGGCGGAAGGTTAAGCAGGGCAGCATGTTGCTGATATGGTGGCACGATTTCATTGCCCTTTCCATACCGCGACATAGCCCAGGCCGTACCAATGGTATCGGAGATAGCTGCTTTTACCACATATCCGGAAGCTGCTAGCCTTGCTGTAATGTGGCCCATATAACTTTCTTCTCCACCCCATAAATGGCAACAGCCTGAGATGTCCAGCAGGATGCCATCTGTATCGACAGAAGAAAACGGGGTATAACGGATGGCCCATCTGGCAAGGCCTTCGAGCAGCTTTTCTTTTCTTTGCGGTTTATCATTAAAGACTTCTATCTCATGGACGATTGCGCGTGCGTCGGCAAGTGGCATTCCGTTTTGGATGCCCTGGGTATTTGCTTCCCTGTTTGCTGCAATGACCATCATCCGTCCATGGCTGGCTCCGGCGCATACTATTGCCCGATCCTTCCATTCGGGGCGGCGGATAACCATCCAGTCCGTTAATAAAAACGGAAACCATATACTTAAGTATCGTTTTGCCATTTTTATCCTGCCTGCAGTTCATGGATAGGTAGAATTCTGGTGCTTTCCCTTTTCAAGGTTTCAAAGCTGCTTCCTGACCAGCGGATATCAAAAGCGCCGCCCTGTCCGTTACGTACCTTGAGCAGTTCAGCTTTCCAGCTGGGCTGGCCGACGCCGGGCATGCCTTCAGGCAATAGGCTGGGAAGCGGGCTGATCTTCCACCTTGCAAGGCAGGTGGTATTGGAGAGCGTTTTTGGGTTTTCCCTAAGGAACAGGCCAGTGACCTTACTTTTTTCAATCACCAACTGGAACCTTCTTGAGGTGGCGAAATTTAAGTCGGGAATTTCTGAGACCACGGCTGCCAGTCCTTCGCATTTAAGCGCTTCTTCGGTAACCCAAAGCAGTTCTTTTTCATTCTGAAGGTCAATAAAAATAATGGATGCGGCAGGGATTGAAAATCTTTTTGCTGCTGGCGGGAAGAATTTTCTTGTAGCACTGATCCAGATGCAGGGACTGCCGTCTTTCATCAGCGCGGATAATATGCCACTGATAAAGCCGCTGCTTGCAGCATTCTGTTCACGGCTTTCCGAGATAAATTCATGGATGCCCTGTAAGGGGAAACTGTGGCCGGGAAAAGCAGATGCAAAAAGTTCCAAACCAGAAATATCCTGGCAGCTTTTGGAGGTGGGCTTATAGCCCTGTATGGAAATAATTTGCTCCCTTAATCCCTTAATGACCTGTTTTTTTGCTGCCTGTTCCATAACCAACCACTTTTTTATTGTTATATAGGCAAATATAATACTAAAAATATTAGTATTTTAAAATTATTTTGCACATTAATGTTAAGGCTTGGCAGGCTTGTTTTTAATCTGATAAGACAAGCGTTTTTTCATATACCTGATCCGGTTCATTATTGGTGGCAGGATCGTTGTCTGGTTCAATGGCTTTTGGCTGATAATCATTCCTGAACATCCTTTCACCTTTTACACAGGCAAATATCCTCAGTACCAGTTTATACCTTATCACGTTCAGGACCAGCATGCCATTTTTTCCATCGGTCTCTGTCTTCCTTTTGAAATAGGCCAGAAGCTCTGGGTTTGATCTTAATGAGCCCATGGCGCACAAATGAAGCATGGATTTCATTTTACCGTCAGAAAGATGTGAAACCCTGGTCTTTTGTTTCACACTCTTTCCCGATTCATAGGGAAAAGGGGCAATGCCCGCAAAACATGCGAATTTCTTTGGATCGCTTATATCCCTGAATTCATTGGTTTTAATGACAATCTGCAACGCAGTTTTTTCTCCGATATTCGGTACGGAGGTTATCCATTCCATCAACCGGGAGATCCGATCATCCTTCTGGATAAACGACCGGATGGTGTTGTCGATTTCCTCAATGTCTTTATTCATGGCAAGAACGGTTCCGGCACAATTATTCGAACGCAAAAGGGATGTCTTTTTGTCTAAAAAACAGCTGATCTCTTTTTCAGTTTGTTTGAGCGCCTTGATCTGGGAGGCAAGCTTGTTTCTTAAAGAATCCAATATGCATAATTTCCCTATGATGTCTCTTTTGGAATGCCACAGGCTCAATTGATCCCTGCATTTGTAAAGGTAGCCAGCTATCCGGGCTGAATCGACTTTATCATTTTTTCCCCGGATCAGTCCAAGAGAATTGCGGATCACCAGTGAGTTTTCATGGACAATATTTGCCCTTTTTTTCTCAAGGGTTGTCAAAAGAAAATTGCAGTATATACCGGTATGCTCCATGCCAAAAACGCAAAAGCATAATCTAAATCCTTTGATGGTCTTAAGTTCCGATATAAAACCTTTAATTGCGGTTTCGGAATTCTCCACCTTTTGATGTGTTATGACCACTTTTCCGTGCATTATGGTTGCATCGAAAAAATCCCGGGATACATCTATCCCTACAAAGAACCTAAACTTTTTTTCAGTAGGCGTTTTCATACATTTAAATTGTTTTCTATTTACGATTATCACAAAAGGACCGTAAGCGTTTAAAAATCATGTAGTTTTATCGATCTGTAATGGCTGGGGGCAATGTGGTTCCTTTGTTTTCTATCGCTGGAAATATAAATTGTTGCTGTAGCATTCGACCTTGCAATGCCTATAATGCACCTGCTATTTTCCCTGCGGCCTGGCACTTGAATCTACGATTAGGTCATTAACCTGGATTTTCGCCTAAGTCATCCCGGCGGCAACATCTAAACCGGGTTCTTTATTGCAGACAATTGGTAAGCAATTCATAAGCTGATTTTACGAACCTCTGGTTTAGAATAAGGAAATGTGGATATATGAAGATTCTATCTTTAGCTGCATAAGAAATTTATTGATGTATTTTCCATGCGATCGGGAACCTGAAGATCCAATTAGGTCATTAACCTGCACGATGTCCTGGGCCGTCCCGATCGCCTTTAAATAAGAGGCTTATATTGCAGGAAATTGTCAGGTTTTGAGCAATTATCCGGATTTTAAGCATCCTTTTTAGAATAAGAAAATATCAACTTAAGTTGTTTCGCTGATGGGTGTCCGGATGTTTTTCAGATAAAAATAACCGGCAATCCCTGCAATGACTGATGCGACCAATATGGCAAGTTTTGCCTCCAAGATGTTACTCTCATCATCAAAGGATAGAGTTGTTATAAATATCGACATGGTAAACCCGATTCCGGCAATCATTCCAAGGCCTATAATATGTTTCCAGCCTGCGCCTGTTGGCAGGTTTGCCCATTTTAGTCTTACTGCCATCCAGCTGAAAAGGCTCACTCCGATCGTTTTTCCTACAAACAGACCAAGTATGATACCAAGTCCAAGTGGAGACACCAGGCCTGCAAGCATCTCCTTTTTGAATGTGATATTGGTATTGGCCAGTGCGAAAATAGGCATGATGACATAGTTAACGGGAAAGGTCAATGTATGTTCCAGTTTTTCCAGCGGAGAGGAATCTGCATTGCCCTTGGTTGGAATGGTTAAAGCCAACAGTACCCCGGCAATAGTGGCATGGATACCCGAGTGATGGATCATGTACCAGAGCAATATGCCCGGTAGTATGTAAAAGATTAGGCTTTTTACTTTAAAGTAATTCATTAGGGCCAGTACAATCACTACGCCCAAGGCCATGGCCAGGTACTCGAAATGAATCTGTTTGGTATAAAAAACAGCTATAACCAGTATTGCACCAAGATCGTCCACAATAGCAAGGGCAGCCAGAAAGATTTTTAGGCTGGTTGGGATGTTTTTGCCTAAAATGGCAATGATAGCAAGCGCAAATGCAATGTCTGTAGCCATAGGAATGCCCCATCCACCAGAAGTTTCAGAGCCTGCATTGAAGATGATGTAAATCAGCGAAGGTACCAACATTCCGCCTAAGGCTGCAATTACGGGAAGGGTAGCACTTTTTAATGATGACAGTTCTCCGCTGATGAGTTCACGTTTGATTTCCAAGCCAACAAGTAAGAAAAATATGGCCATCAGACCGTCGTTCACCCATGTCAGTATGCTATATTCAACAGGGCCGAATCCAGCTTCTGTTTTCAGAAAGCCTGCAAAAACTTCACTGGAACCGGTGTTTGCGATAGCAAGGGAAATGCCAACACATATCAGCAACAAAAGGCCCCCAACTTTTCCTGAGCGAAAAAAACGTTGGAATACATCAAGGACTTTAAGTTTTGGCATGGGCTAAAAATAAGAAAAACATAGGTTAATATTAATTATATTTATAAAAGTCAACAGTTTGCAAAATGACAGGGATCGCCTGGCACATTTGTAATCAATCACTTACCATCATTTACCAGTGCCAGGTATTTCCTCAATTCCGTAACTAAAACCTGGATGGCACTGCAAATATTACCATGTATATGACCAAAATCAAGTAAATCGGGCATTTCGGTAGAACGGACTGTATTTGTTAAATCCTGCAAAACTTAATTCTGATTATTCTTTTTGTATGTCCAAAAAAAGCTAGGTGATCTAAAAAATAAATTACTGATATTATTAGTGATTTTGAGTTATTTTGGAGATTTGTACCTGGTATAGACCAGTTGAGTTTTTTCATGGAGTCAGGACAGTCTCCCAGGCTGCCAAAGGAGGTTTTTGGAATATGTGCCTGGTTTTATAGCTGCTTAAGAAGCGGACAGGTTGCTTTCCGGTTTACCTCAGACCTCCCCTGGATACAAAAGACAGTGAGGATGTATGACAAGGAGGTTAATCACGCCAGGGCTTTCCGCATGGTACGGCGATCCGGAGGGAACCGGTTACGATGCTTTGGGCAAATCTGTTCCTTTGCCATGGATTACCGAGCTGTTGGAATTAAGGCACATGGTTGAGATGGTTGCGGGGATCATTTTAACAGTGTGCTGCTTAATTATTACAGGGATGGGCAGGATTCGGTTGCATGGCACAGTGACAACGAAACAGAGATGGGTTCTCATCCGGTCATTGCATCGGTTTCCTTTGGACAGGTGAGGGGATTTGATATCAGAAAAAAAACAGATCATAGTAAAAAATATGCCGTGCGGTTGGAACACGGTTCTCAGCTGGTGATGAAAGGTGACCTTCGTACCAGGTGTGACCATAGGATTCCAAAATCCACCAGGCCGATGGGAATTGTACCGGGCTTAACAATTACTTTATATTTCAATATTAGTTTTGTACTATGTCCCTGCCCGTTTGGACATATATTTGGTTATAAACTCATAACGGACAGGTGTGGATGCATCAGTCTTATTTTTGTGGCCCCGCGGATGATCTGATTTTACAGACCAAAACCAGATCGGTAATGGTTAAGCCATCCTTATCGTTAGCGCTGTAGCGCTTTAAATCCAGCGTTTCGAAGTTACACGTTTGCAGGCCTTTGGACAGGTAAGTTTCCCTATGGTAGTGTACGTATACCTGATCCCCGGTGCTGGATGTCTGATACCGCGACCTGCTGTTCCCGTCTTCAACCATGGTACTCAGGTATAAAACGCCATTTGGCTTAAGCAGTTTCGAGGCATTTTCAATCAACTTAAGCGCTTCCTGTTCGGTCAGGTAGGGTATGCAGAAGCCGCAGGTGATGCCATCGAATTTTTGTTTGATGGTATCGATTTCACGGCAGTCCATAAGCTGGAACCTGGCCTGCGGATTGTTGGTACTGGCAAGACCGAGCATCCTGGGTGACAGATCGATTCCCAGGATCTGATAACCAGGTTTGTTAGCTAATAAATATCTGGTGATGTTTCCGGGCCCACAGGCGATATCGAGAATATCTGCGTTGTCGTTTGGTATATTATTGCAAAATACCTTAAATGGTTCAGCGTATAGACTGACATCCATAAACTTTTGCTCGTATATTTTCGCAGATTTGTCAAATGCCTCTTCGGCCTTTAATATTTTCATTCCTTTTTCCATCCTTATAAAACCATAAAATTAAGGCGGTGCAATTGCACCGTTATCGGATCACAGCTCGGTATGCCTGTCGTTTTTCACAAGCAGAATCTTTCCGTTTTCCACTTCCAGCCAACCATACTCATAACAGAAACGGTAGATGTTTATTTCCTTGCTGAATATGCTGGTACAGTAGCCAAAATGGAAACCTGCCTCAATCAGGTCAGTCTTGCTGATGATGAGTTTGCTTTCTCCAGCTAATCTTTCTTTCAAAATCTGCCTGTTGTGGCGGAGCATGCGGTGGATCTTTTCTACAAAGGCTGGTTCCTGCCAACCGCTTATCCGCTGGACCTGTCTTTTATTTGCGTTCCTGCAGGCATCACTGCAGAAGCGCTTATCCGAGCGGCCCTCGAATGAGAGCCCGCATACCTCGCATTTGCGGTATCCGGTATCTGATCCGTTATTTTTCTGTGTCTGTTTTGTCATGAATTATCCGGTTTTTATCCGGTAACCATGCCTGTTACGGCTAGCAACCGAATATTAGTTTCGTCCATTCCCAACTTTGTCCTGCACTAAAGCATAAAGTTATGAAAAATAGGATGATAGCGACAGAGTCATTCCGTTCAGGAAAGGACATTTATTTTTTTGATTACCTGGAAGCAGTGAACGGCAGGCATTACCTGCGTATAGCCAGGATGGAGAACTGTCCCGGTGGACCAAGCAAGCGGACCAAGGTGGTGATTTTTGAAGATGTGATACAGCCGATGATATCCGCTTTTGCCTACCTGTTCCACGCAGTGAGATACGACCATGAACAGGATAAGACCGTACAGGACGCTCAGCGGGAGGCAGTGGAACTGGAAGCATTGAAAGCGGTCATAGACCCAGAAATGCCACTGCGCCAGCGGATGATAATGTTCGGCGTTGCCTCGCTAACCAATCAGGAATTACTGGCCGTGCTGCTCGGTCTGGGCAGCGTGTGCAAGGATGAGGATATGGCCTCTGAGCTATTGGAGCATATCGGTAGGGATATTGCAGGGCTGATCAATATGACCCAGGCAGATCTCTGCCGGATGCCCGGTATCGGGATGGCCAAATCCTGTATAGTTCTCGCTGCGATGGAACTCGGCAGGCGCTCCTTTGAAGCCGCACCGATCACCGGCAGCCCGGCTGATATCCGGTATTCACCGAACTGATATTCTGCCCTTCCACACCATGCCTTTTTTAAAATGCAGGATTTGTTACCTAAAGGAAAACAAAATAAAAGCATGCTAATATCGTGACCTCCGCCCAGCTGCGCACGCATAATGTCCGCGGTTAGGCCGCGGACACCCTTCGGGACTTATAGTGCTGCGCTGGGCTTATAAGGTCACGGCGAACATCGGGCATTCTTTTATCCCGTTTTCCATCAGGAGAACAAATTTTTGGGGACGGGATCAAGGGATGAATTAATCAATTTTTTTAATTAAAAAACTTTAATCATGGAGATTACAGGAAGATTGATCGCTGACGCCGTAACAAGGATGGTGCAGGGTGACAAAGTAGTGGTGGGATTCAGATTGGCCATCAATGACAGTTATGTTTCGAACAACGAAAGGGTGGAAGTGACCAATTTCGTGGACTGTTCGTACTGGCTCGGTAAGGGGATAGCGCCTTACATGAAAAAAGGTGGCGTGGTACAGGCTTGTGGCCGTGTCGGGGTGAATGCATGGATTTCAAATGACGGTGTAGCTGTGGGCAGGATGACAATGCATGTATCGGAGATCAAACTCTTTTCTTCCCCTGCGGCTAAAAATGTGAGCGTGCCGCTTATGGAGGATACCGGAAGGTCGGAAACCGGGGACGAAAACGGCGATTTACCATTTTAAATTTTTGGGAGGAAATAGGGATGGAAAATCTGGAAAGGGAAATCGGGGAATTTAGGGAGGCTTTCTGTCCCTATGGATACCTTGATGTTAAAATGGCCGTAGAGAACGCATTATCGGCAGGTTATGATTCGGATTGGGCTTATGAGCAGGTCGAAGCATTTGCCGATCAATGTTGCATGAAGATCAGTGAGGTCGATCCTTGTTACGTGGTGATGGATTCCATCATGCAGGAAGCGAGGAATGAAATTGAGGGGCTTACGGGCTTCGACTTGCAGAACGATGCGGGATTCGAGGTTTACGGCAACTATATGTGTACCTGCTACGATTGGAGGGATGAAGATATCGAAGGCTTAAAACAGGCACTAAAAGAAAACGAGGTAACCTCCGATGACCTGTCCGATGCCACAATACACTGGTTGGGAATGGTTGAGGTCAATATTGAGGAGTTATAACTGGGTACAGACAATGGGGGCGGTTATCCGCTCCCCATTAAAAGAAAATATCATGGGAATCATCACAGCAAAAACAGAGCATAAAGCACTGTTGGAAATTGCACGGACACTACTTTTTTTCGAACGTTTGGATTTTCTGTGCATTTCGGCAGGGGACAGCGTGCGCATCGCGCATGCCGAGCATATCATAAGGGATGTGATCGCCAACAACGGTTACGGGGTAAGGTTCACTGGAAAACGGGGGACAAGGATCAATAAAATAAATATAAGGTAATGGGCGGATTTTTTAGCAATATCAAAAGCCTGCCGAGCGCAGGCGGATGGAAGATCAATATCGCTTTCGACGGCGATGAACAGATGGTGGTATCCGTGCTTTTGGAGACAGACGGTAAAGGCAGGCCACTGCCGCCCATGCTCTTGAAAGGCACGGCCGAAGAACTGGACAATGCATTTTTTGAGGTCATTGCCACGCCAGTGGCCAATACAGTGGAACTTTTTGCCAACCGTGACAGCTTTGCAAAAGAACTTGATAAGGCAAGGGAAGAAGTCAAAAAGAAAGCAGGGCAAGTCAAGACCGCAAAAGTGGCATTGGAAAAGACAGATATTGAACAGGAGCCAAAACGGAAGTTTGAGGATGTGATGAAAAAAATAAGCGAACTGAATGCCATCTGTAAGTATGCGGATGCACTGGAGATACTGCCTCCAAATTCCGAATTTCCCGAAAAAAAGGAGGAACTGGAAAAACTGCGCAGGGAACTGGAATGGAAAAGAAACCAATTGACTTTATTATAAAAGGAGGGAATATGTTAAAGAGCGATATACTGCCGCGTGCTTTCTATTTTAAGCAGGGTGGCGAGGAAACAAGATTGGCTGATCCCAATACAGATTGGACGGCAGAACAGGTTATGGGCTTTTATTCGGGGACTTATCCGATTCTGACCAATGCCAAAATTGAAGGCCCCGAAATCAAGGGGGATGAGGTACGGTATAGTTTTATGACCACACTAGGCACAAAGGGATGAAAAAAAACAAGGCAGGTGCGGAAAATCCGCACCGCAAAAATCAATGAATATTCGCAGACATGGCACTTACATCAACGAATCGGACGCTTTATGCGATACCTCACCCAAACAAAAGACATCGCAGAGATCAGATCGGACAGGCAGGGAACTGCCCCGGTCAGTCTTTTGGCACTGCTTTTTTAAGACAGTCCCATCAGCCGCTCTTTCGGTCTAGGGATAGCGCAATTAAGGAATACCGAAGGATAGAATGCAGGTTTTACCATTCGCTGGAAAACTTGTGCAGGCTTTACGGATTGAAAAAGCCCCAAAAAAGCACAGCCATTTTTCCGATGAACATCGTAGCAGATTTTGGTCGGATAAAAGCTGAACTGATTGGAGTTGACGATGGCCTTTGCCTTATACTAAACAGGGACGAGGACAGAAAAGTAAGCCTTGCGACGGTCAAAACCTTTGGGACAGGCAATACGCTTTTTTACCTGCCCGTTGCGCCACTGTACGACCTGCTGACTGATGACAGCAATAAAGCCCTTGCAGAACTTTTACTTTCTGTAATGGCTTATCTGCACCAGATTACGGGTATTCCCCACTTTAGGGAGGATTATGTCTACCTCGAAAGCATATACGCAATGATTGAAGAATACACTGCTGATGGTGGGTATTGGGAAGATAAAGACGAAGAAAAATATATTCTTGATCATTTTGAAATGATCCATACAAAAGGAGATTATACGCTAAAACGGATGTCTGATAAAAAAGCCGCTGATTGCCTCGGCAAAAGAACAGAAAGGTTTAAGGGTAAAAATGGGTTGGATAAGGAGTTATTGGCCTGCGCTGAAAAACTGGCGGCACTTCATATCGAGTATCCCTATAGGTCGGTCATGGATGGGATGCAAACGCCCAATGAAACAGATGCTGATGACGGTTATATCAGGGCAGAACAGTATCTCTGTTTTTATTGGAGCAGTGTCGACTGCCTGCAGGATCAGCTATTAGAAACGGTTAACGCAGAATTGAATGAATACAGCGCAATCGAAGAGCCTGTCAGCATCCAGTATTTTGACAGGGTACAGGAAATGCCTTTACACGGTATGGATTATGAACGCAGGTTGTTTGAAATCCTGCATGAACTTAGTGATATATTATACGATTTGGAATATGGAAAACTTAATGGAAAAGATCAATGATCTATATATCCCCTTTAAGGCCCTGATGGTCTACAGGGCGGAGAGCGATAACAGTTATTACGTGGAAAACCACGACCTTGATAGCAGAGGAATGGCCATAAATGCACATCCGCTTTCCTTAAAGGAGAGCAAGTCTTTGGCAGAAGCACTTGATTCTTCGCAGAGGCAGGCAGAAAACTTCCTGCACCACAAAGGGCTGATGGGTGAAAATATCCTTCAACTCGAAACGGGCAGGAACGGCAGGGCAGTGTGGTTTACAGGGATGGTGAAAAAGGAATTACATTTTGTAAAGGGGCTTCATATTCCCGATGGAATCGCTTACGTTCCCCCGATGATATGGAAAGCGGACAGAAAACAGCTGTCGGTGTGGGCTATGGATATGACAGGAAGACCGAATGAAACAACGCTTTTGTACTATGCACCTTTTTATAATGTATATGAAAATGGCTCGGTATGTTTTGGGAACGTAAAGATCGAAATACCGATTGATTGTTCTTTATCTGCATTTATAGGTTCATGGGAGCATTATTTCTTTGGCAGTTCCTTCAGCCATTTAATCGGTGGCGAAGTTCCGATAAATGGAAATTTAAATGATACATGGAAACGGCAGATTACCGCCGGTCGGAAATTTCCACTCATAGCCATGAAGAAAACAGGTAGGAGTTTAGCGGAGGTGCTGTTATGAAACTAAAAGAAAACATCCATATCGTTCCACACTATCTTTTACAGCCTACCAATCCCATCTCTGTTAATCTCATTGGTGTGGGCGGTACGGGTAGCGTACTATTGACCGCACTGGCGAGAATCAACCATGCGCTTTTAACGCTTGGTCATGCAGGGCTCATGGTGAGGGCATTTGACTCTGATAACGTGGAAGAAGCCAACATGGGAAGACAGCTTTTCTCCTACGGAGAGCTTGGCATGAACAAAGCAGTAGCGCTCATTAATAGGGCGAACCGTTTTTTCGGAACGGCTTGGAACGCATTTGACTGTGGTTACGCTGATAATGGCGACAAGACTAAGCCTGAATTTATGGCCAATATTACCCTTTCATGCGTAGATACAGTGAGTTCAAGGTTTGGTATTGCCAGTCTGTTAGAGAGGATTTCTACCCAAGGGAATCATCGGGATAGCCCAATGTACTGGATGGACTTTGGGAACAGCAGGGATTCGGGGCAGGTACTGCTATCTACCCTTGGTGAGATCAAACAGCCCGATTCCAAAAAGTTCTGCACAGTTGGCAAGCTTCCAACAGTAATAGAAGAATACGGAGGCGTGTTAATGGCTGACCAAGTGGATGAAGTGCCGAGCTGTTCTTTGGCACAGGCTTTAGGCAAACAGGATCTGTTTATCAATTCAAGTCTGGCAGATCTTGGTGCATCGCTTTTGTGGTCAATGTTCCGTACAGGAATGCTCTCTTACAGGGGATTCTTTTTGAACCTTTCTGGTTTTAAAACAGCACCAATAATGATATAGCAAATCAAAAACAGTGTTAATCTGGCGAGGTCACAATTTGCAGGTGGCCTCTCTCGGATTTATGAGTCGGCCGTCCGATGGACGGCCCGAAGACCTCGCGTCCTATGGTACGCTCGGCCGGCCTGGATCATGCGAAACACAGAAAAAATACGGATTCGGGTTATGGATACAAATGGTGCCGGGAATATCATTATTTTTGTTTTATGAAAGAAAGCCTGCGTGAATATTTTGGTAACATAGACATCTATTTATTTGACCAGCTGTTAAAAGGTACTTATGATGAATGCCATAACATCCTTGATGCTGGATGCGGACAGGGAAGGAACGTGGACTATTTTTTGCGGTCGGGATATGAGGTTTATGGGGTCGATTTTTCGGCTGATAATATCACCAGGATCAGGCAGCTTGCTGCACCATTTCCTGATACTTCTCCGGAAGTAAATTTCAGGATTGGATTGGTCGAAGACCTTCCCTTTGAAGATGAAAAGTTTGACCTGGTGATTAGCAGTGCAGTTTTGCATTTTGCAAACAGTGTGCAGCATTTCGAGGAAATGTTGAACTCCATGTGGCGTGTAATCCGCCCCGGGGGCTATCTGTTCTGCCGCCTGGCGTCTGATATCGGTATTGAAAACCTGGTCCGCTCGATCGGCAACGGCAGGTATATACTGCCTGATGAATCGGAACGCTTTTTGGTCAATCAGGAAATGCTGTTGAGGTTTACGGCCAAACTTGCAGCTACACTGCATGAGCCAATTAAAACAACCAATGTGCAGAATCTGCGTTCAATGACTACATGGTGTTTAAGGAAATAGAAGATTTAGATTAATCTCAAAGGTATGGTCGCTCTTCAATCAAAAACCGCTGGATAAAAAAACGGGGGACAGCTTTCGCCGTGTCCCCGCATCTAAATTAAAGCTCTCTGGGCAAAGATAGCAAAACAGCTACTCTTCTTCGAATCTCTTTTGATTAGCTAGCATAGGAGTGCGGGATAATTTTGTTAATGTTTTACAGGGATTGGGCATCTCGGCAAAAATGACCACCCATTCCTAGTTAAGCTGTTTTTGAAACTCCTGGCTGAAATCCTGTCGGTCTCGTTTGTGCTGTAGTATATGTAGATGTATTCGTGGAGGATTTTTGGGTTCGGCGATGATGATGTTGGCTTCCACCTGTAAGTGGAGGAACATGGCGAGCTCTTTGACGGTGAGAGTAACCTTGTGCTGCTTGTAGAGCAGGCAATGCTGTTGAAGATGGGCGCCAATTTTGTCCATGTATCCCAGGTACTACATTTTCGATTTAACGAATCTGTTTAGAGAGTGCTGGGTTCAGGGCTGATATCACATTATCTGTATTTCTCCCTTTAGCCGTTAATCTACTGGTTTATTGAAGTTCACATCCAGAGATGAGAGTGAGAAATTCGACTTGTCTATTCTGGATAGCAGCATAACTTGTTGGTTCAAAATTAATTGTTCACTCCAACTTAAGCTCTCCTTCAGAAGTTGATCTTTGAAGATTTTTGGCTTTATCTATACTGAATATACCGTGTTATCAAGAATTTTTGCCAAGAAATATAAAGAAGCTAAAAGGAGTATTGAAATCATTATCAAAAGTTACAACGATAAAAGCCCCCATAGTGGTATGGGCCATCTTAGCCCCAATAAAGCACACGATAGGTATGGTGAGAGAAGCAATCGTTGGAAACAATACAGTTGTAAATAATGCAACGCAAAAGAGCAAACTTAGACTGTTTGAAAATACAGCCAGGAAAAACGCAGGGCAATTCTTTTCTTAATAAATTACAAATTGTAAACTTGTAAAGTAATATCAGAAGTAACGCAAAAGTGGTGTAAGCTAATTCCAGTATTACCGCTCAGAAGATGTAAACTAATTCTAGTATTATAACTCAAAAACGACAAGTAAATTCAGGACGAGTCACTTATTGGGGATTATTCTAAAAGTGACCACTCGTTTTTCTGAAAAGTGGTCACTTTTTTCGGTTTAAAATGTTCACTGTTCCGCTTATAGTGGTTACTCAGCTCATTTTAACCGGTTTTAAGGCTTGGGTAAAGTTAACGTGATCAATGTGTTTTTGTGCTAAAGAAAGCTTCAGCGAAGCGCTAAAGTGCTTAAAAAAGATTTTTTTTAAAAAGGGTGTTGGTGGAGTTTTTTATCTGTCAATTTTTGGATCTAATCTTGCCCTAGAGCAGATCTCATTTCAGTCCGTGTAATAAATGTTGGGCTACCTTAACGGCCTTTTGGGTTCAAATATGATCCATTTGTAGATCGGTAGACATAAAGTAACATTAATTGTAAGCAGCAGCCAATTATTTTAGGCATGCTTTTTTTATTGAAAGAGATTTGATTCAAAGTAAATAATAAGTAGATTTAATTTACCTAATGAAAAAATTATGCATTACAGTTGTTTTCCCAACACAAGTTTTTCCCAGTCCGATTTCCGTATAGTTATCCATTCTTCCTGTTTTTATTGAATATGATTGATAATCTACTCAGTAATCACGATTGTAGAGTAAAATCTATTATCTAGTTAATAAAATAATAAATGATCGATAACCTAAGTAATTATACAGGGCTAGAAATTGCCCTAATAGGCATTGCCTGCCGATTTCCTGGCGCAAAAAATAGTGAGCAATATTGGGATAATTTGATTAATAAAGTTGAGTCTATTCATTTTTATTCTGACGAAGAGTTGCTGAAATTTGGGGTTGATAAAGATGTATTTAGTCGCTCAAACTTTGTAAAAACAGGATCTACTTTAGATGATAAAGATTTATTTGATTCTTCATTTTTTGATTACACTCCCACTGAAGCTAATTTAATGAATCCCGAACACAGGATTTTTCATGAGTGTGTTTGGGCAGCATTAGAAGATGCAGGTTATTATCAGGAAAAAACTAAAGGATTAATAGGTCTCTTTGCTGGAGCTGCAGACGATCTAAATTGGAAAATCTATTCAAAACTACAAAAAACAGATCGAGTTGATGATTTTACAAAGAATCTATTGATCAACAAAGACTTTTTAACATCTCTTATCTCTTACAAATTAAATCTTCATGGTGCGTCTTTTACCGTCAATACAGCTTGTTCAACCTCTCTGGTGGCAATTAATTTAGCCTGTAAGAGTTTGTTGCTTGGAGAATGTACGATTGCTTTGGCAGGGGGAGTTAGCATCCATACCCAAAAGCAGAAGGGTTATTTATATCAGGATGGTATGATTGCTTCTTCCGACGGTCACTGTCGTGCTTTTGATAAAAATGCGAG
>NZ_BAABBY010000016.1:0-73370 GCF_039538295.1 Pedobacter jeongneungensis
ACTTCTCTTGAATTCAATAGTATAATAATGATAGCTTTTGCGTAATAAACCTAATGCACCCGAAGACTGATGATGGTCAACCCATTTCCTGATGATAGAAGTGGAAAGTTTCCACTTTGTTGATAGCGCGCGGATAGAAATACCACGTAGCTTTTCTTTCACAATTTTTAGCCTAAACTCAGCTGTGTGACTTCTGTTTTTTCTCATAAAAATGCCCCCAAATAGTGTCTAACTTTTTGGGGGCAGTCTAAATTTGAGGCATTTTTTGTTTAATGAACATTCTATAAACTGAAAAGCAGACCAGCGTTTAAGCTTGATCTTCCCGTTCTAATTTGATATCCCTGGTTTTGCTTAAACAAATCGGTAATACCCGACTGTCCGTCAGCTTCCAGCAATACCTTAATTTTGTTTGCGATTGGCAATTTTACTCCGATACCCAAATCAAAACCGATATCGCGGTTGTGCACAAAATCTTTTAAATCAATATTAAATTTTGATTCTTTTGCATCTAGCAGAATACCAAAATAAGGCCCAAAGTTTAAATACCAGTTTCTTTTTCTACCGAAATGCCAGTTGGCCATTACAGGAATGGTTAAGTAATTAATCTCGTAATTGGTAACAAAACTTTGTCCATTATCCAGGTTGGTTAAATATCCATTATCCCAGCCTTTTTGGTCATAACCAATTTTGGCTTTAATACTCCACCTGTCCGAAAAGAAGTAATCTCCAACCGCTGTAACGTTAAAGCCACTTCTAAATTCGCTGTTGGTTTGGGTACTTGTTGTAACAGTAGCCGCATTGTAGCCTACATGCAGTCCCACTTCAAAACTGTTTTTTTCCTGGGCCCGGGTAGTTACGCCTAGCCCGCTTAATAATAGAAGCGTTAATAGTTTCCTCATAATTTTATCTGATTTTAAATTTGCCGAAGATATAACTAAAATCTTCTTTATAAAAAATCCATGTGAAGAAATACTAAAAAATATAAGCAAGCAGAATTCCGGCGAGTACAATAACCGGCGGACTTACTTTGGTAAAATTGAGCAGTAAAAATGTAGCCACCATAATCCCTAAAAACAGCCAGTTAAACCCCATCGGAATTAACAAGAGTACAAATGCAGCAATAATGAAGCCTACACTCACTGCATTGATTCCAGATAAACTGTGACGGATCCTCGAAATCTTTTTCAGGTCATCCCAAAAAGGAACGATAAATAAAACGAGGATTAAACCGGGTAAATTGATGCCTATTACGCCAATTAATCCACCTAAAATCTGCCCCCATAAACCATAACCAAAATTTTTCATGCTCAGGGCACCCAAATAACTGGTAAAAGAAAATGTAGGTCCGGGTAAGGCTTGCTGAAGCGCAAAACCAGATAAAAATCCTGATGATGGCAAATAATGCTTCATCTCTACAAACTCGGTAAACATCAATGGTACAAGCACTTGTCCCCCACCAAATACCAATATACCGTTACGGTAAAAATTTTCGAGCAAACGGATTGGCAAACTAAAAGGCGATGTTCTGTTGATAATGGCACCAACTAATGCAAATAAGAGCAGTGCACCTAAAAAGTAGATCAGTTTTTTCGGATTGATGTTCGAGAAAAGCTTAACCCGCAATTCAGTTTCTTCTTTTGGCGTCTCAATAGCTGAGGAAATCATTCCACCGATTAATATAGACAATGGGAATACATATGCATTCCTTAAAACCAGCGTAGCAATTACCGAAGCAATGGCCAAAAAGATAGAAACCTGCGAGGAAAGTACTTTTTTACCCAGTTTCCATGCACCATAAGCCACAATACCTAAGGCAATGGGCTGGATGTATTCTAAAATATCGTTAAATTTTTGTTTTTGATCCAAAAGGGCATAACTAATCGCTGCAAAAGTCATGATTGCGGCAGTGGGCAAAATCCAGATCAAAAAAGTAATGATGGCCAGTTTTAATTTACCAACCTTCCATGCAATTCCCACCAGTGTTTGCGTAGATGCAGGTCCCGGCAACACTTGCGCCAGTGCATTCAGCTCCAAAAGTTCTTCTTCTGAAATGAATTTTGTGCTTTGAACAAAATATTTTAGCAACAATGCCAGGTGTGCCTGCGCACCGCCAAAAGAAGTGAAAGTAAAAAAAATTACATTCCGGATAAAAAGCCACTGTCTTTTAGCAGCTATGGGTTTGGTTTGCATTAATTTAAAAGGCTAACTGTAAACTGAAAATTGGCTTAATCATCTTCATAATCTAATCCGGCAGCCGAATTATATGCACCCTGTAATTCAGAAAACGCATGCATATCTCTTTTATTCCGGGCCACCTGCATTCCTTTCTGATAGGTTTCGATCGCTTTCTCTTTTTCCCCGTCTTTTTCCAGTAATTTGCCTAAATGGTAATAAGTTCCTACATAATCAGGATGTTTATCGGTTAACTGAAGGTAAAAAGAATAAGCTTTTTCTTTATCATTTAGATTGTTATACTCTGTGGCTAAGGCATATAGTATAAACGGATCGTTAGCATCACTTTCTAAAAATTCCAATAACTTACTTAAACGGGTAGATGACATTTTATTTCCTTGCTTTTTTAATTAAATTTGCAGAAAGACCTTATATAATAATGATATCATATATGAATCGATTAACAGTGAACAATTATAGTTCCAGATCGTTCATTAAATAAAAACCACTATTAACATATGAAAATATTAGTTTGTATCAGTAACGTGCCAGACACGACGACAAAAATAACTTTTACTAATGATAATACCGAATTCAATACGGCGGGAGTGCAATATATTGTTAATCCTTACGATGAAATTGCTTTATCAAGGGCCATCGAGTTAACCGAAGGCGGTAAAGGAACGGTAACGGTAATTAACGTAGGCGAAGCAGCCAACGATCCTACCATTAGAAAAGCTTTGGCTATTGGTGCAGATGATGCTGTACGCGTTAATGCAGCACCACGCGACGCTTATTTTGTGGCTAAACAGATAGCTGAGTATGCTAAAGACAAAGATTTTGATATTATTTTAACCGGTCGCGAATCTATTGATTACAATGGAAACCAGGTTGCGGCTATGGTTGGCGAATTTTTAGATATCCCATCGGTATCCATCATTAAAAAATTAACTTTCGAAGGTGATACCGCAACTATTGAAAGAGAGATTGAAGGTGGAAAAGAAGTATTAACAGTTTCTGGTAAGTTTATTGCGAGCTGTGCCGAAGGTGTTGCGGAGCCAAAAATACCAAATATGCGTGGTATTATGAGTGCGAGAACAAAACCTTTAACCGTAGTTGATGCTGTGGCAATTGAGGAAGTGAGTAAAGTAACTAAATACGAAACCCCAGCCCCACGTGGTACGGTAAAGTTAATTCCTGCCGATCAAACAGAACAGCTGATCATCTTGTTACATAGCGAAGCAAAGGTAATTTAGTTGGCAGTTTGGAGTTTTCAGTTGTCAGATAAAGAGATAATTAATCGAATTAATTCAATATAAAATTTAATTCCCAAATAAGGGAATTCAGGGAATAAATATATGTCAGTATTAGTATATGTAGAACAAGCTGAAGGTAAATTCAAGAAATCTGTTTTTGAAGCCGTTTCTTATGCCAAAGCCATTGCCGACCAACAATCAACCAGCCTAACTGCTATTTCTATCGGTGATGTTGCCGAAAGTGAGTTAAAAGAATTAGGTAAATACGGCGCAGCTAAAGTTTTAAATGTAAGCGCCGATCAGTTAAAAACTTTCGTAAACCAGGCTTACGCAAGCGTTATTGCTGCTGCTGCCGAAAAAGAAGGCGCTGATATTGTTGTTTTATCTAACTCCTTCTCGGGCAAAGGTTTAGCACCACGCATTGCAGTAAAACTTAAAGCAGGTTTGGCAGATGGTGCAGTAGAATTACCAAGCACCGATGGAAAATTTGCCGTTAAGAAAACAGCTTTTTCAGGTAAAGCATTTGCCATTACCGAATTAACTTCTGCAAACAAAGTAATCGCTTTAAATCCAAACGCTTTTGGCGTTAAAGAAAATGCAACAGATGCAGCGATCGAAGCTTTTAGTGCCGATATCAAACAATCGGATTTAGGTACGTTAATTAAAGATATTGTAAGGGCAACAGATAAAGTTTCGTTGCCTGATGCAGAACTGGTAGTATCAGCAGGGAGAGGTTTAAAAGGACCTGAAAACTGGGGAATGATCGAAGAGCTTGCCGGTTTATTGGGCGCAGCTACAGCTTGTTCTAAACCGGTTTCGGATGCAGACTGGAGACCTCACTCTGAGCACGTTGGTCAAACCGGTATAGCCATCAGTCCTAATTTATACATTGCAATCGGTATTTCTGGCGCTATCCAGCATTTGGCTGGTGTGAGTTCATCAAAAGTTATTGTAGTAATCAACAAAGATCCTGAAGCACCTTTCTTTAAAGTGGCCGATTATGGTATTGTTGGCGATGCTTTTGAAGTGGTACCAAAATTAATCGAAGCATTAAAAGCACATAAGGGATAATTTTTGTCATCCTGAGCCTGTCGAAGGATTAAATAATGTTTCGGCAAGCTCAACATGACATCGACAAATATGAAAAAAGTAAAATTAGATATTGTAGGTTTATCTTACAGCCAGACTCAATCTGGTGCTTATGCCCTTGTTTTAGGAGAAGTAAATGGTCGCAGGCGTTTACCCATAATTATTGGTGCTTTCGAGGCGCAAGCCATTGCCATAGAAATTGAGAAAATGACTCCCAGCAGGCCATTAACACACGATCTTTTTAAATCGATGGCTGATACTTTTCATATCAATATTCAGGAAGTAATTATTTACAACCTCGTTGATGGTGTTTTTTATGCAAAGCTGATTTGTAGCGATGGCAAGAACACCCATGAGGTTGATGCCCGCACTTCTGATGCTATTGCCCTGGCCGTTAGGTTTAACGCCTTAATTTATACCTACGAATTTATTCTTGCTTCTGCAGGGATCGTAATTGAAGGAAATGATTTTCTTTTCCTTGAGAATATGGATTCGTTAACGAAAGAACCCGAAGCAGACAGTTTACCAGGTGCCGGCAAACAACAGGGCTTTGGCGATCTAACGCTGGAAGAACTTCAGCAAAAACTGCAGGAAGCCATAGCAGAAGAAGCTTACGAGAAAGCCGCAAGGTTACGCGATGAACTTAATAAACGCGGAACATCTTAATTTTTCTTTAAAAATACCCAACAGATCAAAATATCTATAGATTTTTCTAAAAAATCAATAAATAAAAAAGCTAAATACCAAAATGAGCCAGATTGTTTAAAATAATTTAAGCTCATTTTGGATTATCATTCAAAATAGTTCTATATTCAGCTTTTACTTTCAATAATCAAACTAAACTATTATTATGAACGTTAAGTTTCGCTTAACTATAATGAGTTTCATGCAATTTTTTGTATGGGCTGCCTGGTTAATTACGATTGCAAATTACTGGTTTGGAACCAAACAATGGGATGGTGCAGATTTCGGGATTATTTTTTCTACAATGGGTATTGCATCCCTTTTTATGCCAACCATAACCGGTATCATCGCCGATAAATGGATCAACGCAGAAAAACTCTATGCTATTTTACACATCCTTTACGCCGCTACCATGTTCTATCTTCCTCAGGTAGAAAATCCTCATACATTTTTTTGGGTAATATTGGTGGCCATGTGTTTTTACATGCCAACCATTGCGTTAAGCAATTCCATCAGCTATACCACTTTAAAAAACGGCAATTTTGATGTTGTAAAAAATTTCCCTCCTATTCGTGTATGGGGAACCGTTGGTTTTATTGCAGCCATGTGGATTACCAATTTAACAGGTAACAAAGCCAGTGCAAATCAATTTTACATTGCCGGGATAAGTGCTTTATTTTTGGGCCTGTATTCTTTTACTCTTCCGGCATGTAAACCTTTAAA
Organism: Pedobacter jeongneungensis; assembly: GCF_039538295.1. Classification (NCBI taxonomy): domain Bacteria; kingdom Pseudomonadati; phylum Bacteroidota; class Sphingobacteriia; order Sphingobacteriales; family Sphingobacteriaceae; genus Pedobacter; species Pedobacter jeongneungensis. The sequence goes on from NZ_BAABBY010000016.1 coordinate 5,925, forward strand.
TTTAATCAGCGAGAAAAAAACATTTGCTCAAAAACTGGGATTAGAATCGTTTAAACTTTTCGCCGATTACAAAATGGCACTGTTTTTTATTTTCTCTATGTTTTTAGGCGCAGCATTGCAGCTAACCAATGCCTATGGTGATGTTTTTTTAGATGAATTTAAGCTATTCCCTGTCTTTGCAGAATCTTTTGTGATCAAGTATTCTACTATCATTTTATCGATCTCCCAAATATCAGAAACGCTTTTTATCCTGGCCATTCCATTCTTTTTAAAACGGTTTGGAATCAAATGGGTAATTGCCATTGCTATGTTTGCCTGGGTGTTACGTTTTGGTTTATTCGCTTTTGGCGATCCTTCAGCCAACCTTTGGATGATTATCACCTCTTGTATCGTTTACGGCATGGCTTTCGATTTCTTTAATATATCCGGATCATTATTCGTGGAAACCTCTACTACACCAAAAATACGCTCATCAGCCCAGGGCTTGTTTATGATGATGACCAATGGTTTTGGTGCCGTATTTGGAAGTTTAATATCAGGCTGGATGATCAGTAAATATTTTACGACCTATTATACCAATATCGGCTCATTATCAAAATATGTAAAAAGCGAAGCAGATAACGAACATCTGCTTAAATTTTTACAAAATAAAGGCATCAGCGTATTACAGAATGGCGATCTAAGCCGGGCACTGGATGTTAAAGACTGGCACAATATCTGGCTAACTTTTACCATTTACGTTTTAGTGATTGCTGTTGTTTTTGTGGTTATTTTTAAACACAAACATACCCGTGCAGAAGTAGAAGCCATTAACCATTTATAACCTCTCCATTCCATTTTATCCTATGTCAGCTGGTAAGTATAGAAAAGAACATAATTGTTTAAACTGCGGTTCTCATGTCGAGAAACATTATTGCAGCAGCTGTGGCCAACCAAATCTAGAATTAAAAGAAAGTTTCTGGACTTTTATCAGCCATAGCATTGCCCATTATTTTCATTTCGACAATAAATTTTTTCAAACCCTTTCACCCCTTTTAACTAAGCCAGGCCAGGTTACATTAGATTATTTAGCAGGTAAAAGAGCCCGCTACATCAATCCGGTGAGCATGTACATTTTTGTTTCTATTGTTTACTTTTTGGTAGTGTACTCTCCAAAACATGTAGAAAAAGATTCAAACCATGATAATATAGATATTGAACATAACAAGGGTGAAAATGTAACTGATAGTGTAAATAAAGCGCTTAAGCTTACCGGAATGCCTAAAAGCATTGCGGATAGGACCACAAAATCGATTAATAAAGCGATTCAGAAAAAAGAATTTATAAAGCTGGGCTTTGCCGGTCAGGAAAAAGAACTGAACAGGCTCAAAACAGAAAATACCACCTTAAAATCGGATTCCATTTCGGATTTGATCGAAGATTTTAATGAGATCCATATTGAAAGAAACGACAGTACCTACTCAGCCTACCTGTCCCGCCAGAAAAAATTAACACCTGCCGAACAGGATAGCTGGTATGAAAGATTGATTAAAAAAAGGGCGATTACCATTGGAGAGAAATCAGAAGTAATTCAGGAAACCCTCGAACATAACCGGCCTAAACAATATTTCTTACTGATGCCTTTACTGGCCTGGTTTATTATGCTCAACTTCAGGAAGAACCATATCTATTATTTAGATCACCTGATTTTTACCATCCATGGCATGATGGTTTACTTTATCGTCTCAATTATTACCCAGCCCATTATGAAACATGTGTTTGGGGAAGATTCTATAGTGAGTAGTATTATCGAGGTTGGCGTTACCATATATTTATTCTGGTACATGTTTAAGGCACTTACCGTTTTTTATCAGCGTAAAACCTGGAGTACAATTTTTAAAATATTCTGGATTTTAATTCTTTATGCGGTTGCCTTTAAGCTTTCAGAAATAGCAATGATCAATTTGATTTATTACGTGGCTACTTAACTTAAGATTCGTCATCTCGACCGAAACGCAGTGTAGTGGAGATCCTTCGACTACGCTCAGGATGACAACTTAATAAATGGCCGTCACAGCAATGACGACTATTGGTAAAGGAAAGTAAACCCACAAAAAAAACCACCCGATATTATCGAGTGGTTTTTTTATGCTTAACTAAATTATTTTCTGTCTTTCAGCTCAACAAATTCTCTATCTGTTTCACCAACATAAATCTGGCGCGGACGACCGATAGGTTCTTTATTTTCGTGCATTTCTTTCCATTGTGCAATCCATCCTGGTAAACGGCCTAAAGCAAAAAGAACGGTGAACATTTCTGATGGGAAACCTAGGGCACGGTAAATAATTCCTGAATAGAAATCTACGTTTGGATATAATTTACGCTCAATGAAATATTGGTCAGTTAAAGCGGCTTCTTCTAACTTTTTAGCAATTTCTAAAATCGGATCATCAATACCTAAGTTTTCCAGGATATCATCACATGCTTTTTTAATGATTTTTGCTCTTGGATCGAAGTTTTTGTAAACGCGGTGACCAAAACCCATCATACGGAAAGGATCGTTTTTATCTTTGGCTTTAGCAATCCATTTTTCTGTATCGCCACCATCGGCTTTAATTAACTCCAACATATCGATAACCGCCTGGTTTGCACCACCATGTAATGGTCCCCAGAGTGCAGCAATACCTGCAGCAATTGAAGCATATAAATTACAGTCTGATGAACCGACAATACGTACAGTAGAAGCCGAACAGTTTTGCTCATGATCTGCGTGCAGGATCAGCAATTTATTCATTGCATTAACCACAATCGGGTTTACATCATAATCTTCGGTACGCTGGCCAAATGTCATCCAAAGGAAATTGGTCACATAATCATATTTATTTTTCGGATAAATAAGCGGATGGCCCAATGATTTCTTATAAACAAAAGAAACAATGGTCGGGAATTTAGCCAATAACTTAATAATGGTTAAATCCTGCTCTTCTGCGCTTTGATTTGGCTTCAAACACTCAGGGTAAAATGTAGACAGCGAAAATATTAATGAACCTAACTGACCCATCGGATGCGATCTTGACGGATAACCATCAAAGAATTTTTTCATATCCTCATGAATCAGTGTGTGCTTGCTGATATCGGCCTGTAAATCTTCCAGTTGTTTCTGTGTTGGAAGATCTCCATAAATAATCAGATAAATAACTTCTAAGAAACTTGATTTGGCTGCAAGTTCTTCAATAGAATAACCCCTGTATTTTAAAATGCCTTTTTCACCATCTAAAAAAGTGATTTTACTTTTTGTAGAACCCGTATTTTTAAAACCAGTATCTAAAGTTACAAAGCCTGTAAGATCTCTTAATTTCGAAATATCAATGGCCTTCTCGTCTTCTGTTCCTGTTATTACTGGCAATTCTATTGTCTTACCATCAACTTTAATCTCTGCAATATCTGACATATTATTGTATTGTGTTTATAGCTTTCTAAATTATATAAAATTAATATACATGCATAACAAATCTGTTAAATTAATATGAATAATTGGTCAAAATGACGTAACAATCATGCTTAATTATACAGCTTTTGGAATTTACTTCGCCTTTATCTCCTCAGCCACTCTCCCACATTCCAGCATTTCGTTACCATAATAAGGATTCTTAATTTCCTTTTCAGTTGATAACCAGTCGCCTCCATCTCCCTTGTTTGCCATCGGGCAGTGCTGCACATAAATTGTACCTTTTTCAATCTCGGTTCCTTTTAACAAAGCAATTAAATCGGCACTTAAAACTGTAAAATCTTTTCGTTGCGAAACGAGATCACTACTTGCTGCAATTTTACCGGCCACAGCAGCTGTTGGCTCACAGCCTTTGTAGGCAGCCAAACTGGTTTGTAACTGAACAGCCGATTTTTGGGCATTTGCAGCATCAGATTTTACCAGCGCATCTTTTAAAACCACATATTGGTTAAAAATCGCTAATTTCTGTTTGTCTTTTATAGCAATCTCATTTTTAACAGCAACTGAATCTGTTTTTGTCGAGTCTTTGCTTGCTGTAGAATTTTTATTCGCCTGGTTGCAGGCCATTAAAGCAGTAAGTATTGCTATTCCGAATATTCTGTTCATTGTATTTGGTTTTCGGCTCAAAATAGCAATTTAAATATTAAATAAATAAAAAAGTCCCGATTTTCATCGGGACTCGCAAAATATTATGATGTTTTAATTATAATTTGAAATTATATCCAAGTCTTAGGTTAAACTGTCCTGTTTTCATAAAGTAAAGATCAGAAGCGCTATTATTTACGTAACCTTCGTATTTAACACCAAGATCCAGGCCGTTTTTCCATTCGTAACCTAAACCACCGGTATAAATAAAGTTCATGTTGGCACCATCTTTAATAGCCAGTCCTGATCCCAGCTCAGTAGCCAAATACATTCTTTCGATCGGGAAAACCCTTACACCACCCATTACAGGGATAAATTCGAATTTAAGTGGGCTACCTTTCCATTTTAATCTGGTATAACCACCAGAAGCAGTAACAGCCACATACGGACTTAAGTCGTATTGAAGTTTAACATCAGCGCCATAACCATAATCCATTTCAGAACGGTCAGGAAATAAGCCACCATTTACACCGACACCAATTTTGAATGCCATGCCGCTTCCGCTTGTCATTGGCTGTGTCGAATCCATTGTTTGTGCTTTTAAATTTGAAGTGGTTAAAACTGCAAGTGCGGTTAAGCTTGTTGCAAAAAGTTTAGTAATTGTTTTCATTGTCAGATATTTTAATTTATTAATTAAGGGTTTAAGTCATATACGTTAAAATATCATTTGTGGATTTTTATATTTTCATTTTTTTCAGAATGTTATGAAATAAAAAAAGCCCCCTTAAAAGGAGGCTTTCAGTTTTATTGTGGCTTGATTTTACAGATTAAATCCGTAAGCTAAACGCAGACCGAAAAATCCGGTGCTACCACCATCTTTAGCCAGACCTTCGTATTTTACACCTAGATCTAATCCGTTACTCCATGCATAACCAACAGCTGGTGAATACACAAATGAAGTTCCACTGCCTGAACTTGTACCGAAACCAGCACCTAATTCTGCTAAGCCATATATACCTGAACCAGTGGTATTAAAGAAATATTTAACACCTGCTTTTACCGGAATATAACCGAAACTTGGATAATCAATACCTGTATTACCGATTTCTTTTCCACTTAAATGGGTATAGCCTGCAGTAACTGGAATAGATAATTGTTTATCGATATCGAACTGATAGCGTAAATCTGCACCTAGTGCAACACCATAAGCATCACTAGTTGGGATACCTGCAGTTACACCTATTCCTAATTTTTGTGCATTAGCATTTGTAGAAAAAAATAATGCCACTACAGCTGCTGAAGTAGCAATGATTTTAGTAATTGTTTTCATTTTAAGGATAATTTATGAGTTAAAACTAATATGCTTCAACAAACACAAAGGTTGTGCCAAAAGGGCTTTTTTGAAGCTTTTTAACCTATAAACCAACCTTAAGATGACCAATGAATATTAATTTACCTGAACTGAAACTTTTTCTAGTATCAACTGTTTTAAGTGGTCTGCTGGGGCTGATGCGTCAAGCCAGATGATATGAACATTGTCTTTTTCCATTTTCCTGAAAAACGTATTCTGCCTTTTGGCATACTGGCAAATGGCTATTCCAAGTTTAAGCTTAAGTTCTTCTAGTGTAAGCAGCCCATCAAGGTAATTCACAATGAATTTATATTCCAGGCCGTAAAAAATCAGCATTTCTTTACTAATCCCATCTTTAATCAGCTGTTCTACTTCATCGATCAATCCCGCTTTAAACCTTTCTTCCAATCTGGCAAGAATTTTAGCCCTGGTTACTTCCACTTCATTTTTTAAACCAAAAATAACGGGTTTAAGTTCCGGCCTTTCTACGGGTTCCAATTGATTGTTTTTTAAATATTCAGCAATTTCCAAAGCCCTGATTAACCTCTTTTTTGAAGAAAGGTCAGCATGTCCGGTATTTTGAATGTTATCCTGTTGTATTTTAAAAATCAGTTCTTCTATAGATAACAAATCAAGCTGATCCCTTAATCCCTGGTTTACGGGAATTGCCGTAAAAGTTTGGTTCTGCAACAAACTATGAATATACATGCCTGTGCCGCCACAAAGAATCGGGATTTTATGTTTTGCGGTTATGCTTTCAAAAGCTTTGTAAAAATCGTTTTTAAAAGCATCTACATGGTAACGTTCGCCCGGCTCTAAAATATCGGTTAAATGATAGGGAATGCTTTTTCCATTTATATGATACTCTTGCAAATCTTTCCCGGTGCCAATGTCCATGCGTTTAAATACCTGGCGGCTATCGGCGCTGATAATTTCTCCGTCCAGGGCATCGGCAATCTGCACGGCAAGTTTTGTTTTACCCGATGCCGTTGCACCCAAAATAATGATGAGGTTATGCTGATCCATTAAAATTTTAGGATAAATTTTAAACTTCCTGTATTAAATACTTCCTGAGCTGAAATCTGATTCTCTTTTTTTAGCTGACGATTTAAATGCTCATCCAAAATATAAATCTGAGGTGATAAAAAGGTGGTTTGAACAAAACCTAAGGTATCATAAGCCTCGCCTGCAGACCAATCGCAATCGGCATAAGTCATCAGGTCATTTGGTTTATAGGTTTCTGCAAAATAAGCAATCAACTTGCTTAATCCGCCGGTAATGGAATAGCCAGCTTTAACGGCAAACCTGATTAATTCTGCCGATTTGTAATTTTCAGTATGATTCATTTTTCGAAGTGCCGAAAAAGTAGCCACCGCCACAAGATCCTCTTTTTCAAATAATCCAACTTTATATCGGCTGCTCACCGGTCCCTGTAGATGGTTTTTGGTTAAAAAAGCATCAGCAACCGGCTTTGTGATTTTAAATACCTTTGTTTTCCGACCATGAATGCGGATATTTTGCCCGAGTAAAGATTTAATCCTGCCCAAAACCTGAGCCGGTTTTAAGAGCCAAACATCCTCCCAAAGGTGAATGAGTCTGATATTTTTTTTGAAATATTTTTCTTTAAGCCTGATCAGATCACCTGGTTTAAAGGAATTATTTAGACCAACTAAATTAATCAACAGACTTGTATTAACTTCTACAAGTTTAAAATCATCTTCCAAAAAAAAATGGCATTCAATTTTATGTTCAGCTAATGCTATACTAAATTGATGATGCCAGTTATAATCAGGGTTTAAAATATTCAATCGGCAGAAGGTTATTCAGAAAAATTATCTGCCGCAAATTTAACCATCAGATTTTTAAATCCATTCTTTTTCTTTAAAGTTGGTATGGATAATTTCGACCAGTGTTCCTACTTCCTTTAATTTAGTATCATCTAACTGCGTAATTGCTAGACCTGCAGTATTTTCGCCGAAATGAACCAATTCCTGATTTGTTGTAGAAAATTCGCTTGTATTTAATTTCACTTCAACTATATCCCCGTTAATATAAACTCCCGTAAAAAAGCGCTCGGTAACTTTCTCATCATTTACATCAATATTTTTTTCACTATAAAGATCATAGCCGGTTTCAGAATTTTCATGAACAGTATATCCCCGTGTTGCAAATGGCTGTATGCCTGCCCTAATGGTTTGAAAAATTTCTACAAGATCAGTTTTCATAATTTTATTTGAGTTTAGAAACTAAACACCTGTCACAGATTATTGTTTAGTTTTTATTCTGGTAACCACCATTTTTCGGCAGGGAAATGCCCATTTAATATCACGGTTTCGCCTAATTTTGGCGTAAGTAAAGGAAAAGCCTTTTCTCCTGCTGCTGCAACAACCCTTTTTACAGGTTCGTTCCATGGGTGCATGGCCAGGCTAAATTTACCCCAGTGCACAGGCATTAATACTTTTGCTTTTAAATCGATAGCGGCCTGCACAGTATCTTCGGGAAACATATGGATATAAGGCCAATACGCATTATACTGACCACATTCTAACAGCGCCAGATCAAACGGACCAAATTCCTCTCCTATTTCTGCAAAATGTGTATCGTAACCTGAGTCGCCACCCATAAACAGTTTATAATTAGCAGTCTGCAATATAAAAGCCGACCAAAGGGTTTGATTTCTTTTAAATTTTCTGCCGGTAAAATGCCTGGCGGGAACAGCAGTTATGGTTAAATCGTTGAATAAAGTAACTGATTGCTTCCATGCTAATTCATTGATTTTTTCTGTTTTAATCCCCCATCGTTCTAAATGCGACCCTACCCCTAAAGAAGTAACAATTGTTTTCGCCTGAGGTGCAATTTTTAAAATACTCGGGTAATCCAGGTGATCGTAATGATCATGCGTAATCACCAGGATATCAATATCTTTAAAATCACCGGCTTTTACCACATCTGTTCCTTTAAAAGCCTTACTTCCGATAAACGAAAATGGTGAAGGCGTTTGACTAAATACCGGGTCAACCAAAATCCTGAGCCCCTGTACCTTGATCAGATAAGAGGAATGACCGAACCAGATGATTTCGGGAACATTACTTTCCGGCTTTCCTGCAATATCCGGTGTTACAAAAGGAAGTGCTTTATCAGGCGATTTATTGGGATGTTTTTCGAAAAAGAATGCCTTTAAAATTTTAAAAAAACTTACGCCCTCGGGCTGCATCGGCGTAAACGACAGGTTTTGCAATGCACCTTCCCTGTAATTGGGCAAGTGGTGAATTTTTGCTAACCTTTGATTTTTTGGTAAACGGCCGAAAACCGGGAGATTGATGATTACAAAAAATGCAATAACCAGAACTAATATGATATATAATGCGATCATTCTAACTAAAATAAAAAACCAAAGTAGGAATATGCTTTTAAAAAAATCAGATCGCAGGTATATATGACGATTGGATTACTTCTGTAATGAAAAATCCCTCCAAAATTGAAAGGATTTGATGTTTAAAGAATAACTAAATTTTATACCTTTGGTATGGGTTAACATATAGCTTAGATAACTTATTGTATCCTGCCTGCAGGAATATAACCCGTTTAGCGAGGAGTGGTACGAACACTTCTCGTTTTTTATTTTAAACACCCCTCATAAAGAGGGGCATTTTTGTTAATCATTGGGGGTGTGCCTTTATAAATCAGCATTTATTTTAATGCCTCATTCATTTTTTATTAAATTTAATCATTTTCTATCTGTAAATCTGATGCTACTAATTCCGGAAATGATGTACGTTTCGTTCCCCGAATGTATTGATATTTACAAGCTGGAAGAAAGAAATGAGAAAAAAAAACAACGCAAACGTTTGATTAATTTTGTAATATTACATATTGAAGAAATTTAATGTAGTTTAGCACTTACAATGCAATCGAAGCCAACCACAATCAAAGAAATAGCCAGGATTTTAAACATATCCCCATCTAGTGTTTCCAGAGGTTTACACGATCATCCCAGTATTGGAGCGGTAACCAGGGAGAAAATTAAGCAGCTGGCCAAATCTCTAAACTATGAGCCTAATAATGCGGCAATTCTTTTTCAGAAAGGAAAAACCTACACAATTGGTGTAATCTTACCTGAACTTTCTGAACACTTTTTCTCTATCGCCATATCGGCCATTGAGGATGAAGCGATTAAAAAAAACTACACGGTTATTTTTGCCCAATCTCATGATAATTATGAACAGGAAGTGAAACTCGTTGAAAAAATGAAAAATCAGCGTGTTGATGGTTTACTGGTATCCATCAGTAAAGACACTTCGAAATTTGATCATTTTGAAAAATTAAACTCATTTAATATTCCTGTTGTATTTTTCGACCGCATCCCTCCTTTTAAAAATGTACATTATGTTGCCTGCAGTTTAGAAAGTGCAACCATAAAAGCAGTTAATTACCTGTTAAAAAAAGGCCACAGAAGTATTGGCATGATCAATGGTCCAAATACCTTATATGCAAGCGAAGAACGCAAAGATGGTTACATGCAAGCCATTAACTTTAACCGTTTAAAGTTCGACCCTTCATTGGTTGTGAATTGCGATTTAACTGAACAAGGCACTATAGAAGCTGCCGACCAGTTTTTAAATCACAAAAGAAAACCTACAGCAATTGTTGCTTTTAATGATTATGTAGCACTATTTCTGATCAAATATTTCAAAAAGCTAAATGTGATTAATGATTTTGATATAGTGAGTTATGCCAACTTACCCATTATCAGTTACCTGGATAATTCGCCTGTTGCATCGGTAGAGCAATACCCTTATTTACAAGGGCAGAAAGCCGCAAATATTCTGCTTGATCTGATCCACAGTCCAAATTCAGAGAACCAGGCTTATTACAATACCATTGTAGAATCAGACCTGATTGTGAATGAAGTAAAAGAATAAACAAACGTTTGCGCTGAGTTTTTAGTTTTTATTTAAACTGCCCGGCAAAATGTGGTATTTCTTTTTAAAAGCTGCAATGAAATGCTGGGCATTTTTGTAGCCTACTAAAAAAGCAACTTCATTTACACTCTTTTTTTCTTTCGACAGGAAGTAGTGTGCTTTTTCCATCCTGATTTTATACAGGTAACCAAATACGGTATGCCCCGTTAATTCTTTAAAGCCTTTCTTAAGCTTATAATCGTTAATGCCGGCTTTACGCGAAAGTTCAATCAGTGAGTTTGGCCTTTGGAGATCGTGCTCTACCAGTTGCTTTGCCAGCATAATTTTATTGATATCTTCCTGTTTAAAAGTAATGCTTTGCTGCTCCTGATTCTGGTTCAGGAACATAATCATTAAATCTAGAATCCTTGCTTCTAAAAATAAACGTTTAGCTTTTTCCTCATGTTTGCAATTAATAATGTGCTGTAAAATTAAACTGGTTTCAGGTTTAACGGGCTGTTGAAACCATTGTGATTGAAGTGAAAGGGGTTCGGTTGCTGCAGCCTTTCTAAAATAACTTTCCGTAAATTGTATGTAAAGCAATTTAGTTTGCTCTGTTGTCCTGAATACGATTTTATCAATACAACCTAAATTAATGTTTTGCTCGTTTTTGTTAATTGAGGAGAAATTATCCTGTTGAATATTGAAATTATAGCCAATTACACCACTTAAGCAAAATAAAAAACCGACAAGCGGACAGGAAGATTCGAAAAGAAAATCTTGCTGCAAATCAGTTTCAATTTTAATTAAACTCATGTGGATCCCCTTAAACCATTTCTCTTTTATCTCGATGCTTGCATTGTCGTTTTTATAGTCAACTGCAAATTCATCAACAATATTACTGCCTTCAAAATTATCGGGATAAGTGTTGTTATAAATGGTATTTCCATTTACTGAGCGTTTAAATTCCATCATGATTTAATCCGTTTAGCGGTATTAATTATCCGTTTAACGTTATCTGTTTTTTGTGATTATGCACAAATTTGCACAATTATTTATAATTAGTCTAAATAAATGAAGATATATTTATCAATTGCCTTATCGCTTTGCGGATTTGTTACTGTGGCTCAAGAAATTAAAGTTGATACCACTAAGGCAAATGATTTAAAAGATGTTGTTGTTACCGGGCAGTACGGGCCACAAACTTTAAGGAACTCTGTTTACAATATCAGAACCATTACGGCCGAACGGATTAAATTGAGGGCTGCTACCAATGTACAGCAGGTTTTAAACACCGAACTGGGTTTTCGCTTTAGTAATGATTTAACTTTAGGAACCACCGATGTTTCTTTGATGGGAATGACCGGCAGAAACATCAAAATTTTGCTTGATGGTGTACCTATGGCAGACCGGTCGGATGCCAGGGAAAGTTTAAACCAGATCGATATCAATACCATCGACCGTATCGAAATTGTTGAAGGGCCAATGTCTGTAATATACGGTACAGATGCACTGGCAGGAGTAATCAATATCATAACCAAGCGTGGTGCTGGTAAATCTTTATTAAACCTATCTGCAAGGGTTCAGGAAGAATCTGCAGGTAATGAATACGAGGCTTTATCTGGTAAGGGAAATCATATACAGAATATCAGTGCCAACTGGAAAAACAATAACTGGAACATATTGGCAGGTTTTACGCACAATGAATTTGGTGGCTGGAATTTAGCAAGTAAAACAGCTACCATTCAGGAAGTGAGCGCCGTACCTAACCGCTGGAAACCGAAAGAACAGTTTTTGGCGAATACTAAAATCGGATACAGCAATCATAATTTCAACATCTGGTACCGTTTGGATGGCTTAAAAGAAGATATTGATGTCCGTAACGGATTAAACCCTAATACATTTAAGGGATTATTGCAAACTTATACCACACACCGCTACACACAACAGCTTCAATCTGAATACAAAATCAATAATACGCTACAGTTATCAGCTATTGCAGGTTTTACCAATCTCGACCGGGCCACCAGAACAGTTATTCATGATTTTACCAATAATACCGAAGAATTATCACTTGGTGCAGGAGAACAGGATGTTGCCAGGTTTAATTCAGCCATTTTCAGGGCAACGGCTGTTTATACATTGAATAAAATGGTATCATTTCAGCCAGGTGTTGAATACAATCGGGATGCAGCCAGCGGACAAAGAATAAGTGGTTCACCGGTAATCAGTGACTATGCTGCTTTCATTTCATCAGAACTTAAGTTTGGCAAAGGAATCAATATCCGACCTGGATTCAGGTTTATCAAAAATTCGGTTTACAATGCGCCCCCGGTAATTCCTTCATTAAATACAAAGTTTAAACTAAATGATCAACTGGATCTTCGACTGGCTTATGCAAAAGGATTTAGATCTCCAGCCCTTAGAGAATTATATTACGATTTTGTAGATGCAAGTCACACCATTTATGGAAACCCAAATTTAAAGGCAGAGAAATCTGATAGTTTCAATGCCTCGATTGCCTGGGCAGGGATATCATCAGAAGACCTCAGTTTTAAATCAACACTTGCCGGATTTTACAACAAATTCAAAAACAGGATTATTTTTGATTTTGATCCTGCCAATCCGACTGTTACCACATTACTTAATATTGAAAACTTTAAAACGACTGGAGGAACGCTGGATAATACATTGAATTTCAAATCTTTACAAGCTAATATTGGCGTATCCTATATAGGCACCTACCACGATTATTCGGAAGCTCAAGACTTTGCGGGCACAAAAATATTATGGTCTCCTGAAATTACGGCGAATTTAACCTATGGATTTCCTAAAATCGATGCAAATGTTAGTGTGTTCTTTAAATATACAGGCAAAAAGCCAGGTTTTCAAAAAAGCAGTACACCAGAGCTGTATAAAGAAACGACGATTTCGGGTTTCAGCTTTGCTGATTTAATGCTGAATAAAATTTTGTTCAGCTCTTTAACCATTAACGCAGGGGTTAAAAACTTATTTAATGTTACGCAATTAAGCAACAGCTCAACTGCTACCGGTGGCGCCCATAGTACAGGTGGTGCATCTGTACCATATAGCTATGGCCGTTCTTACGTACTGGGCTTAACTTACAACTGGAGTAAACTCTAATATTAAACTACATAATTATAATAAAAACATGAACAAATTTAACTCAACAATCGCTATCGCACTTTTGGCGCTAAGCTTTACCGCTTGTAAAAAAAATACTGATGAACCTATTGTGGTTGTTCCACCATCAGACGGAAATACTTTAACACTTAATGGTTTAATTGGTGCAGAACTTGGAAGTGCAGCCGGCAATAGCGTTTATGTAGATTTTAGTACTGATAAACAAACTGCTATTGAAAGAGACAGCTGGGATTTAGGATTTTACAGTGGAACAGATTTTAAAGTTATTTTGAATTCAACCAACGGCGCTTCAGCTGTGGTGACGGATAAAACAGATTTAAATGCCGTAACTGCTACAGGCTTTGATTCTAGTGTATTAAAAGTTGGGCAAGGATCAGGTAATTTCAGCATAGTTGATGATGGCAGAGAGGCAAATATTCTAAATAAAACCGCTATTGCTACAATCTCGGCAACAGATGCTGAAAATAAAGTGTATATCGTTAACAGAAAAGGAGGATCAGCTAACGTATTAGCCAATGATGAACTTTACAAAATCAGGGTGATCAGAAAAGGTAATGGCTACACACTACAATATGCTAAATTAACCGAAACTACTTTTAAAACATTAGATATTACTAAAAATACTGAAGCCAATTTCCAGTTTGCATCTTTAGTTAAAGGAACAGCTGTAACTGCTGAGCCGGCAAAGGCAAGCTGGGATATTGTTTGGGGTTACAGCATGTACTGGACCAGCACTTTTCCATATGCATTTTCTGATCTGGTTTTTATTAACAGCCTGGGCGGAACTACTGCTTCAGCATTTTCTACCAGTAAAAAATCTTATGCGGCATTTACTGAATCGGACTTATCATCTGTTACTTTCTCCTCTTCAAGAGATGTAATTGGTGCAAACTGGCGCCTTACACAACCGGTAACAACTAATGGCATTACAACACCAATAGGTGTTAAATCAGACATATTCTTTCTTGTGAAAGATGCATCTGGAAATATATACAAACTTAAGTTTAACAGCTTTATTTCTAATGATGGTGGCACGCGTGGCAAACCGGTAATCGAATATAAACTGGTTAAAAAGGGATAATCATCGAAAGGTTTCTGAAACCGGATGTATGATCTAACGATCAGATTTCAGAGGTCTGGATAAAAAAATATGTTTTGTTAGTTGGATAAGAGCTCTCCGCGATGGGGAGCTTTATCTTTTTTAGGATTTTAAAAAAGACTTACGGGGGTCTGACAGGAAACATACCCATCCGACCCCCGCAAGCTACTATCAGCAAACGCAAAAAGGGCCCCGGCATACCAGAACCCTTTTTGTTTCTACCCGCGAAATATTATTTTCCAGAGTTTTTCTTTTCAGTTACTTCTGCACGGATTTCTTGTGCTAAAACTTTAAGATCCTGCATTGCTTTACGCACACGAGTACCAGCAGCTGCATTGCCAGCATTATAAAATTTTTCTACATCTGCTTCAACAGCAGCAAGAGCAGCTTTAACTTTTGAGAATTTTTCCATCGCTAATTGATGTTTTTAAGGTTTAAAAAATTTATTTTTTTCAATAATACATATTTACCTTGAATTAACAACAGAAAGCAAATATTTATTTACAATAAGTTTTGCACATTTTCACAATCAAAAAAAAATGCCCTGAAACTATTACAGGCCCATTTTTTACATTTTGAAGATCAAAATCGGAGGGGCTAACTGAGTTGTTTTGATAAGTTGATCAGGTTATTAAAGGTTTGGTTGGCGCTGTTGATGCAACGCTCATAATCTACTTCCGGAACGCGTTCATTTAATACTGAAACGAATTTTTTCCATTTTGTGCTCAACTCTTCACCATATACACCGTAATAATTTAAACCGGCTTCATGATCTTTAAAGTTAGGATTGGCCAAAATATGCCTTTTAATTACGTTTCCGCCTAATGTTGCACCTTCAAGCACGTATAAAGCGCCTAAAACTTCGGCAGTATTTTTTTGCGGAAGATAGAGTTCAAAATTTAAACCCGGCAATGTTAAACTATCAATACCCCAATAATTTAAGTCTTTTTCTAATGCAGAAAGTTTTAGCCTGCTATTCATTTCGAGCTCTGCGGCAATATCAGCATTGAGCATATTGGCCAATATATTTTCTGATTTCTGGTGGATGATATAATTAACCGTCAACAGTTTTTTATACTGATCGATGCTTAACGAATTGTTCATAATTTCATTTACAAACATTAACGACTCTAGTGTTTTATGGTTTTCTGCAGTTTCTGTCCTCAATAAATTGGCAATCATATCATGGTATTATTTTAATTAAAAATGATCTTAAAAAGAAAAGATCCGGGTAATAATACCCGAATCTCCCTATAAATGTTTTATAAATTCTAATTTAGCCTTAAATGTTGGTTAAACCAAAAATCGTGTACAGAATGCACACACTTCACCAGGTTTTCATATCCATCAGGCTTGGTCAGGTAAGCGTTCGCGCCAAATTCTATCGATGCCCTTACATCATCCGGATTATCTGATGTAGAAAATAAGATTACGGGAACCGTTTTCAGGTAAGGAATATCCCTGATAAACTTTAACAGATCAAGGCCAGATAAACCCGGCAGGTTTAAATCCAGTAAAATCAGTTTCGGTTTTGTTTTAGTATCTGCAAAATCCTGTAATTTCTGTAAAGCTTCTGCCCCATCCTCAACAATGGTTAAATTAAGTGTATCTTTTACTTCCTGTACAGCGCTTTGCATAAAAAATGCATAGTCTATATCGTCTTCCACGTAAAATATATCTGGCGTTTTCATTTTATCTGTTTTTAAAAGCTACGTAAAAAGTAGAACCTGCGTTTAACTTACTTTCAAACCAAACCCTTCCGTTGTGTTTTTCCACAACCCTTTTTACAATAGCTAAGCCTACTCCTGTCCCCTCAATATCTTTAACATTATCCATGCGTTTGAAAAGCTCAAACACCCTGTCGTAATATCGGTTATCAATTCCTATACCGTTATCCTTAACAGCGTAAATTATTTCTCCGCCATCAATATAACTGGAAACCTCTATTTTAGGCTTATCGGCCATCATAGAGTATTTTACCGCATTCCCGATCAGGTTTGTAAATACCTGGGCTATCATTGTTTTATCGCCTTTTAAATTTGGCAATTGCCCTAAAATCAGTTCGGAATTGTCTGCTTTAAAAGCCGTCAGCACTTCGTTCTTAATTTCAGTTAACAACGAATCCATCTTAACTGTTTCAAAAATAACATCAGAACGCCCTACCCTGGCCAGATTCAGGATTTCTTTGATCAGAAAATTCATCTTGTCTGCTCCGTTCAAAATCCTGTCTAACATTTTCCTTCCAACTTCATCAATGCTTTTATTTTTGAGCAACAGTTCGGTATAGGTTTTTATAGAGGTTAGCGGTGTTCTTAAATCGTGGGAAATGGTGTAACTAAAAGTATCGAGCTCCTCGTATGCAGCCTGTAATTTTTCGTTAAGCAGCCTAATTTCGTTGGCTTTTTTATTGATATCTGTGATGATAATTTCACGGATTCTTAATACTGAGGCAATTTCTTCGGCAAGCCACTTTTCGGAAGTGTTATTCACCACCTGCGACCAGATTTCGAAAGATTTTCTTGGAGATAGGTTTAAAAGGCCGTTTTCTGATAGTGTTGCAGGTTTTTCGGGATTACCTGCCCAGTTTACATTGGTAATCATTTCGGGTTTAAACCAGATAATCATTTCGCCCAGCTCCTTGTTTAAAGTGCAGGAAAGAATCCCGGAGGCGATGGATTTGTATTTCTTAGCGGGAGAATGAATCTCAGGTAAGCGATGGGTATAATAAATCGATTCGTCACTCGTATTTTTTAGCCAATCTGCAAGTTCGCGTATTTCATCATCCGATGGTACTGTACCAATGGTTTTAAGCTCGTTTTCGAAAATAATAGCTACACCTGCTGCTTCAGTTACATCCAGAATATTGGTTTTATGTGTGGAAATGGCCTCAACCAGGTATTTATCCCGGTTTAAATGCTCAGATAAAACACTGGCGGTATCTTTAAATTGTTTTATTACTGCAGCGTCTTCTTCTTCCTGACGGTACTCTAATGCTGAAGAAAGGATCTGGCCAATTAATTTAGAACCTTCCCTGGCTTTGTAATCGATAAATTTTGGGCTATAGTTATGGCAGGCGATTAAGCCCCATAATTCACCATGCGAAATTAATGATATACTAAAGCTCGAATGCACACCCATATTTTTTAAATACTGAATGTGTATGGGTGATACGGCACGCAATGCGCCATTGGTTAAATCGAGTGGTTGATCTTCTTTAAAGGTTATAATTGTAGAGTCGCTGGTGTTTACGTCGGCAATTAATCTGGTTAAATTTAGCTTATAAAGTTCCCTTGCCTGTTTCGGAATATCAGATGCCGGGTAATGTAAACCGAAAAATGGTTCTAAATTACCTTCCTTTTCTTCGGCTACAACTTCTCCATGCCCATCATCCAGAAACTTATAAATCATAATCCGATCATAATTGATCAGTTTTTTAACTTCCAGTGCTGCACTGCTCAATAATGCAGAAACACTCTTGCCCTGAAGCATGGATGAGGCGGAGCGGCCTATGGAACTTTGGATATCATATTGTAAAGTAACAGGCTCAAATTCAAGCAGCCAATTGCCATCAGATGAAGAAATAATTAAGTAAAAAGGATTACCATTAATTTCAATCGGATGGGGACTAATGGCATCAAAACTTTTACGTATTATGCCAAGCTTTAACAGATCTTCCAAATCGAATTCCGGATCCTGCTGTTTAATCAGATCGTTTAAAATGGAAAGTGGCTTATCCAAAAGGTTTTTAGCCTGTTCTTTTAAAAAATCTCCTGCATTCTCACTAAGATATGTAATAGAGAAATCGCTCTTATCAACTGCTATAAGAAAACCATGTGATTGAATTTTACCAGGTATATGAATGGGTTCTTTATCACAGTTGGTTAAGTCTACAGAAAATTTAGTCATATGATGTATTGATGTTGCAAAAATATTAGATTTAACGGATTAACAAATATTAAGCCTGTTTTTAGAATGTCTCTAATTTACTTATTTAGGTTTTAGGATTTATTTTTTATTATATATTTGTTTGAAATTTAAACAATCACCCTAAGCTTGGCGAAGAAGAATATTTTGGTTATTGAAGATAACCATGCAATCCTGGATGTTATTACCCTTATTTTAGAAAGCGAAGCTTTCAACGTTGCCGGATTAAATAAAGGAGCAGACTTTATTAACCATGTACATGAACTTAATCCTGATGTGATTATCATGGATATAATGCTTCCTGACGCTGATGGCAGAGAACTTTTAAAAGAACTTAAAGATACTGCTACTACAAAACATATTCCTGTTTTAATGATTTCTGCCCGTTACAACGCAAGTAATTATGCTGTTGATGATGTACTTGCCGATGATTTTATGGCAAAACCATTTAACATCGATGAATTAATGGATAAGATTTATGCCCTATTGAGGAAGTGACCATTATTCTGGCATACCAGGTAATTTCATTCCCCCAAGTTTTAGGTTTTTCATCAGTACTTCCAGAAATGAAAGCTTAGTATCGGTAAAGCCATGTGCATTTACCCAAAGATTTAAACTGATTTTAAAACCGCTGTCTTCAAGTGACGATACACCAATCCTTCTTTCAGGAGTTTTTAAGCAATCTTTAAATTCATCAACCGTTTTATTAAAAATCGCTACTACCTGATCGTAATCGATGCCATAACTAAATTTCATTTCAATGTCCAGGCGCCTGCTTCCTTCCCTGCTGATGTTGATGATTACCTCGTTAGATAGTTTGCTATTCGGGATCACTACCGTTCTGTTATCGAATGTTTTAACAATAGTATAAAATATCTGTATAGAGGTTACTGTCCCCTCCTGACTTTGGGCGATAATGTTATCACCCACAACAAAGGGTTTTAAAAGTAAAATCAATACCCCGCTCGCAAAATTTTGTAATGTACCCGATAAAGCTAAGCCTGCAGCCACACCAATACCGCCAATTAATACGGTTAAGAAAGTTAACTGGATCCCGATAATCTGCATCACCGTAAGGATCAGTAAAATTCTTAGCGTAATGAGCATTAAACTGGTGAGGAAAGGCCTGAGCGATGGATTTACATCCTTACGGTGCATACCGCCCTGCATCCATTTACCCAATAGTTTAATTAACCATAGGCCCAAAATAAGTATGGCTATGCCTAAAATTACAGAAGGTCCTTTATCAATTATCCAATCATAGGCTTTATCATAAAAATGATCAATATTACCGGCATCAATCTTCATAAAAAAGGGAATTTATTTTCTTAGGGTTTCTTGTTTTTTACGGGAGCATCTTTGGTTACATTTACTTTTTTGGCATCTTTAGCTGATGTTACTTTATCATCAGCACCTTTGGCTTTAGTATTTTTCGGTGCAGTAGCCTTGCTACTTTCCTCGGCAGTTTTAGTATTTTTCATCGTTTATTTTTTTATAATATTATTCTTCAGTATTTAACCAGGCTTTAGCTTCTTCCAGTTCCTCGGGCTTAAAGCCTTTCGATTTTCCTGGCGTAGCTACCGTAAAAATATCGGTAAACCACTCCACACCTTTTTCGGCGCTTACTACGGCAATCTTTTTCCATTTGGTAAAATTTTCAATGCCGGCTTTGGCGTCCTGTATCCAGGCGCCGGCAGTAAAGTTTTTTACATCGGTTTCTAAAACAAGCAGATACCTGATTTCTTTAAAACGCTGTGCCGTTCTTTTAAGTCCGGTGATGAGTACATCTTTTATATCGTCGCTGGTTACTTCTCCAGTTGCCCTTACGCCAAAAATATGATCTGGCAGTCCTGTTATTTCCGTTAGCATATTTATATTTTCTAATAAGAACACGATAATTCGCAAAGATGTTTGCTATTTGGTTAAATTCTAAAAAGTTGTAAGGCCGTAAAAACACTTATTTGATTGATACTGTTATAGAAACATATTCAAATAAAACATAAAAAATAACCTATGAAAACCCACACATTAAAACTTAGTGCAGTAATATGCGGCATGGCAGTTTCGCTAGCGGCGTGTACGAGCAACACAAAAACAACAACTACAACAGATTCGACCATAATTGATTCTACCGCAGCGGCAGGCTTAAAACCTGCAGGACCGGCACCTGAATGGGGTAAAACCATAAGGCCGGAAATGCAAACCGTGATTGAAAAATTGGCCAGTTATGGTGATAAACCAATTGAAACTTTAAGTGCTACCGATGCCCGTAAAAACCATACGCCAACAGATGCGGTAATGGACCTGGTAAAACAAAACAACATTACCATCCCTACACCAAAGGTTGATACCATGGGTAAAGATATTGATGTGAGCGGCGGAAAGATCCACTTGCGTGTTTACACGCCTAAAGAAGGAAAAGGCCCGTATCCATTAATCGTTTATTACCACGGAGGTGGCTTTGTAATCGCCAATTTAGACGTATATAATGCCTCTGCACAAGGCCTGGCCGAACAGGTTGGCGCTGTTGTAGTTTCGGTAGCTTATCGCCTGGCACCTGAAAACAAATTCCCGACAGCACATAATGATGCATTTGCAGCTTACGAGTGGGCAGTAAAAAATGCGGTGAGTTTAAAAGCCGACCCAGCTAAAATTGCTGTTGTAGGTGAAAGTGCCGGTGGCAATTTAGCAGCGAATGTATCGATAATGGCACGCGATAAACACATTATGATTCCTGTACACGAAGTTCTGGTGTACCCGATTGCACAATCTGATATGAATACTGAATCGTATAAAATGTACGAAAAAGCAAAACCATTAAATAAAGCAATGATGGGCTGGTTTACAGAAAAATATTTAACTACAATGATTGAGGCGCAAAACCCAAAAATTTCATTGGTTAATGCCAACTTAAAAGGTTTACCGCCAACAACCATTATTACGGCAGAAATTGATCCTTTACATGACGACGGTGTAATGCTGGCTGATAAACTGAAAGCTGCCGGCGTAAAAGTTGACAGCAAAAATTATGAAGGGGTAACTCATGAATTTTTTGGAATGGCTATTTTGGTGCCGGAAGCTAAAGCTGCACAAGCTTATGCTGCAGACCAGTTAAAAGCTGCTTTTAAGTAAGATTTTAATTTAAACAACAAAAGGGCACAGATTTTTTATATCTGTGCCCTTCTTTTATATATGGTAAAATTGCTTTTAACTGTTAAGCGCCTTTCTTTGAGCCTAAACTCTGCATTAACTGATCGTAAAGGTCATCACTTGTTGCTTTCTGAGGTTTCATCTTTTTAACTGTAGCCCGCTTACCTTTCGCTTTTGCCCTAATAATTTTTAACAATTCGGTGCTGTAATCATCTTTAAAGGCACTCAGGTCGAATTTTGAGCTGTATTGTTTAATTAGGGCTAAACCAACATCCATCTCTTTTTTGGTAATCGTAATATCATCTACTTTATTGATTTCTGATAAACTTCTGATTTCCTGTTCAAACCTGATTTTGGTAATCACAATTACGTTTTCCATCGGATGAATTACACAAAGGTTTTCGGTATTTCGGAGTACAAACCTTGCAATGCCGGCTTTCCCCGATTTTTCTAAAGCCTTTAACAATAAACCATAAGCTTTTTTACCCTGTTTCTCTGGTTCGGTATAATAAGAAGTTTCGTAATAAACCGGATTAATTTCTTTCAGATCCACAAAGTTTTCGAGCTCAATAATTTTTGTTTTTTCCGGAGCTGCTTCTTCAAAATCATGTTTGTCCAGTACAATATATTTGTCCTTTAAAAAATAGCCTTTCACTATTTTCTCGTAAGGTACTTCCTTGTGGGTGTTTTCATTTACCCTTAAAAATTTAATTTTTGCATGATCGCGTTCGTCGAGCATGTCTAAATCGAGGTTACTGTTTTGTACACCTGAAAACAGCTTGATTGGGATGTTTACCAAACCGAACCCGATAGAACCTTTCCATATTGATCTCATCGTAGTTATTGTTTACCTACTAACAACAGCCTAAATGAGATTGTTTTGGCTTTTATTAAGCATAAATTGAGGAAAGCACAAACTATTTAGATTATACGATGTTATTTAAGTATCAACCCTATTTGAAATATGAAAATAGCCTATATATCTACCTACCCTCCACGCGAATGTGGTTTGGCTACTTTTAACCAAAACCTGGTTAATGCATTAAGTTTAAATCCTGCCTATAATCCACAAAACAGTTTTGTTGTTGCATTAAATGAGTCTGATGATGTAAATGAACATCAGTACCCTGATGAAGTAAAATTCGTCATCCGTCAGCAAAACCAGCAGGATTATATCGAAGCTGCTAATTTTATTAATAACAGTGATGTAGACAGCTGCATTATCGAGCATGAATTTGGTATTTATGGCGGTAACAGTGGTGTATTTCTGTTATCGTTAATCAACAGGTTAAAAAAGCCATTTATCACCATTTTGCATACGGTTTTAAAAGAGCCGAGTTTTATGCAGCAAACCATTATTAAGGAGATTGCCTTAAAATCGTCCAATATTGTGGTAATGAGCAAAAAAGCGGTAATGTTTTTAACCAGCATTTATCAGATCCCAAAAACATCGATTAAACTAATAGAACACGGTGTACCCGATTTAGAACCGGTACCAAATAACGAAATTGCACAGAGCGAATTGTTTAAAGGTCGTAAAGTGCTGTTTACGTTTGGATTGATCAGCAGAAATAAAGGATTGGAAACTGTAATTAAGGCTTTGCCCGAAATTGTAGCCCAGCACCCTGACGTTTTATATGTGATTCTGGGCAATACCCATCCTGGTGTGGTTAAACATAATGGCGAAGAATACCGCGACAGCTTAAAGGCATTGGCCAAAGAGTTAGGCGTAGAAAATAACATTGCTTTTGTAAACAAATTTGTTTCCGAAAACGAACTTCACCAATATTTAACCGCTTGTACTTTATACATTACGCCTTATTTAAATGAAGCGCAAATTACCAGTGGTACTTTATCTTACGCCATTGGCGCCGGTGCAGCAGTAGTTTCTACACCTTACTGGCATGCACAAGAGCTTTTGGCCGATAACAGGGGAAAACTGTTCGATTTTAAAAACGATGCGCAACTGGCAAACATTGTAAACGAACTTTTAAGCGATCAGGATAAATACCAAAAACTTAAGCAAAATGCTTATGAATATGGTTTAAACCTGCGCTGGCCTGCCATTGGTACGGTGTATCTTAATGTATTAAATGAAGCGGTAACCGCTGGAAAAAAAGCAGAAAGAATTACTCCTCCTATTATCGATGTAGAAAGTATGCCGGCCTTAAACCTGAACCATATTTCTTTATTGACCGATGATACCGGCATTATACAACATGCAAGATTCGGCATTCCGAATTTAAAGGAAGGATATTGTATAGATGATAATGCAAGGGCTTTGATTATGGCATTAATGGCTACAGAGCAGGGCGAAAACCCAAAAGCATTAAAATTTATGCCTGTGTACCTGAGTTTTATCCAGTACATGCAAACAGATAACGGAAACTTCAGGAATTTTTTAAGTTTTAACCGTAATTACTTGGACGAAGTAGGTTCTGAAGATTCTTTCGGGCGCACCATTTGGTCTCTTGGATATTTGGTGTCCAGTGCTCCAAATAACTCTTACCGAGAATTTGGAAGGGAATTATTTTCACATTCTATTCCGCATTTTAAAAACCTGAAATACATCAGAGGTAAAGCAAACACCATTATTGGTCTGGCTTATTACCTGTGTGCACATCCCGGCGATGAAATGATTATTAAAGAAATTAACCTGCTGGCCAGCTCACTTGTAGCGTCTTATAAAGCGCACAAAGATGGCGACTGGCATTGGTTTGAAGATATTCTAACTTATGATAACGCGATATTGCCTTTAGCCTTGCTTCACCATTATGAGGTTACCGGAAATGCAGCATCATATAAAATTGCGATGGAAAGCATTGCATTCTTAAATAGTTTCTCTTTCGAAAACGGATACCTTAATCCGGTTGGAAACGCAGGCTGGATGAAAAAACACGGTAAAAATCCAGTTTACGATCAGCAGGCTTTAGAAACCATGGCTATGGTTTTACTTTACGCCAAAGCTTTCGAGATTACTAAGGATGATCAATACCTCAATTTAATGCATACAAGTTATCAGTGGTTTTTAGGTAAAAACAGCCTGCACATTCCATTATACGATTTTGAAACACATGGTTGTGCCGATGGCTTACAGTTTAACAGTGTAAACAGAAATCAGGGGGCTGAAAGTACGCTGGCTTATTTTATATCACATCTGGCTATCCTGAAAGCCGCAGAAGCTGAGTATGAAACACTGTCTTCCCCCCTGGTAGAAGCAGATAAATACAATTAATACCAAATTGTCTTGGAAATATAAAAGGCTGGTTCAGAAATGAATCAGCCTTTTTTAATAAATAAAAACTTTAGAGTTGAAGTTGGATGGTTAAAGTGAGAAAATGCATTACTTCGTTTCATTAAATAGTCGTTATAATTTTGAAAATCAGGGTTCGGTACGCTTCGGTTACAACAGTCCTGCTATCACTGCAAGTCCTCACTCATTACTTCGCTCCGGGCTTTCCGTTCTATCAGGTTTATTTAACCTGGGTTACGTGTTCTTAGGATATTAGATTATACTATATCGGTCTCTCTAAGACTAACAAAATGGTCTGTGAGGACACAGACCTTGGAAATAGATTAATACCCCTTGTCCTCGGGCTATGTCCTCACAGAACGAAATTTTGATTACAATAAAGATGGTTTGTGAAGACAAACACTATGGAAAAGACTGAAATTTTGATTATAACAAAAAAGGTCTGCGAGGACACAGACCTTGGAAATAGATTAATACCCTTGTCCTCGGACTGTGTCCTCACAGAACGAAATTTTGATTATAATAAAGATGGTTTGTGAAGACACACTATGGAAAAGACTGAAATTTTGATTGTAATAAAAAATGGTCTGTGAGGACACAGACCATGGAAATAGATTAATACCCTTGTCCTCGGGCTGAATCCTCACAGAACGAAATTTTGATTATAATAAAGATGGTGTGTGAAGACACACTATGGAAAAGACTGAAATTTTGATTATAACAAAAAAGGTCTGTGAGGACACAGACCTTGGAAATATTTTATAAAACCTGCGAGGTTTAAATATACTTAAATTCATTGCTCTCGCTGAAACAAGAAATTATCATGATTTATTTCTCGTTATTCTCCAGCAATTTATTCAATAGCAACTCTAGATTTACCGTTGCAAACGAAGAACTGTAATCTGATAATCCATAAGGAATAATCAGTTCACCATTGCTAATGATCGACCCGCAGGAATAAACTACATTGGGCACATAACCTTCACGTTCATCGTTATTCGGGATGATTAAAGGCTCTTTTAAATGACCGATCTCTATACTCGGGTCATCCAGATCCAGCAAACTTACACCAATGCAATACCGTCGCATCGGGCCAACGCCGTGGGTAATTACAATCCAGCCTTTATCCGTTTCAATAGGCGAACCACAGTTACCAATCTGTACCAGTTCCCAATCGTAACGCGGTTGTTTTAAAAGGACTGGATTTTCCCACACATTCACCTTATCCGAAAACATCAGGTAATTATTCCAGCCATCTATCCTGCTCATCATTACATATTTACCTTTAATTTTACGCGGAAATAAAGCCAGATTTTTGTTCTGCGCACCATCTCCATAAAGCGGAATTACCTTAAATTCGTAAAAATCTTCAGTTTGTACCAGTTTCGGGATAATTAAAGAGCCATCAAAAGCAGTATAAGTTGCATAATACAAGGTCTTACCGTCGTCCTTAATAAATTTCACAAAACGGGCATCTTCAATCCCTTTACGTTCAAATTCAGAAATCGGAAAAATCACCCGGTCCGAAATATCGGTATCTTTTGAAAAACTGATGGTATGGTAAGTATCCGACAGCCAAAGAACTTTATCGTATTCGATCAAACGTGTTGGATTTTCCTTGTACAAACTTTTCGAATCTTTAATAATATTGCTCAAACTGGTATATTCAAATTTATCGTCCAGTTTTGCTTCTATTTCTTCCAGCACCGAAGGATCTATCTGCGCATAAGCTGCCTTTTTGAGGAAAAGTTTTTTAACATAGATGGCATTTTTTACTACCTCCGCCTCATCAACATAATTCCCTACAGGTAAAACCTGGATATTATTGTTTTTATCGATCAAAGCACGGCGGAAAACAATTGAAGAAATGTGCCCCTCACCTACAGCCCTGAAACTGATGATTACCCGTTTTTCGCCTTCCACCAGGTCGGTCTGATCAGGATCATCAACAATGCTCGGGTTAAAAAATGCTGCCGATTCTATTGAATACTCGTGTGTAAAATAGGCACCAATAAGTAATCTGGTATATTCATCTATATCTTCAAATTCGGTACCCAATGCAATAAATTGTTTTTTTAACTTTTTGCAATGACGGGTTAAAATCTTGGTGATGTTCCGGTGCCTTTTAGAATACTCCTGCAAAATAGGCGAAATCAGCGAGAACACCTTCTCGTCTGAAAACTCTAAAACCTTTCTAATTACTTCTAATGCTCTCTCCTCTCCGTTGAAAAAAAAACGGGCAATAACTCTTTTCGTATCCGGATTAACCTTAACCGGTTTACGCTCTATGTATAATCTCATCGTTTAAGCTGTTTTGGTAGTAATTTTACGTTTTTCCGCACTGTTTACTGCAAAATATATTAACGGAATTTACGACTTAATTGTTTACATTATTATCATAATCTTTACCTTTAGTTTTTCATTCTTATCCTATTAAAAAGGCCTTAATGCAGATCGATCAAGCAGAAAACAACCCTCAGTCTAATGAAACTTTGCGTTTAGCAAAATTGAGCTATTATGATATCCTGGATACACCGGCCGAAAGTGCTTTTGATCAGCTAACGCAGCTGGCAGCAGCAATTTTTGAGGTTTCTAATGCAGGTATCAGTTTTCAGGCAGATGATCAGGTATTTGTTAAATCGCAAATCGGTTTACCGCTGACCGATCAATTTGTTTTTTTTGCCAGCGCGCCGATTAGAACGCCTGATGGATTTGATATCGGCCAGATTTACGTAGCCGGAGATGCGCCTGAAAAGGCAATGGAAAAGCAGCTCAATATGCTTAATTTAATGGCTGCCATGGTTGTTGAAAAACTTGAATCGAGAATTGCAATCAGGAAAACATTCAGGGCTTATGATGACCGTTTGCATGTACTGATTCACGACCTTAAAAACCCCATGACTACCATTTCATTACAATCTGAACTTCTGGGAAGAATCCCTGGCGTTGATGAAAGGGCATCAGTAATTGCGGGAAAAATCAACGCACAATCTAAAAGGATGATCGATAACCTGAACGGGATATTAAGTACTGCACGTAAAGAAGCCAACTCTTTTAAGCCTAAGAAAACGGAGGTTGACCTGAAAGAAGTACTTGAAAATGTAAAACTCGATTTAGATTTAAGTATAAAACGAAAAGCTCAGAATATTTCTATCCATATTGAAAATCCACTAAAAATATTTGGAGATCCTGATAAGCTTAAGATTCTTTTTAACGAACTGATTAATAATGCCATTAAATTTTCGCCTAAGGAAGAAGAAATCATCATATCACATCAAATAGCCGAAAATGAAATTACAATTGCCATAAAAGACCATGGTGTGGGTTTAACAACTGAAGATCTGGATAAAATTTTCCTGAAATTCCCGCGATTGAGCGCAGTAGCTACCGGGTGTGAAAATGTTTATGGATTAGGTTTGATCACGGCAAATGCCCTGGTAGAAATCCATAAAGGAAAATTGCAGGTAGAAAGTGAAGGAAAAGACTTAGGGACAACTTTTTTTGTTTCGCTGCCCATTAAATAGATTCGAATAATTCGCTTAATTTCATTTCTTCAAGCAGTACCCTTTCTGGTACTGCATTTTTATGGTACGACCATTTAATCAAACGGATAAAACCATTTTCGATCTCAATTCCGGTAATATCGCCATCACTAAAACAACAGCAGCCACTGTTAAAATACCAGGGTTTGTATTTGCCAAGTCGCGGCGGCTTATCTTCTTCTTTAATCCTTTTGTGCAGTTCTTCATTTAAAAATGCAAGCTCATCTTTATTTTTGGTTTTTTTCGCTTGTTTTAACTTCACATAAATTCTTTCCAGATGTGTTAAAGAGGCGAAAACCGGCTGGTGTGTATGCCCGGTAATTAAAGCCATATTTTCCTGTTCAGCTACCCAACTGTACATCATGGCATTATGCACGGTTTTAAGTTGATTATCGTAAGCAGGTGTATTTGGATTAATTTGGAGATAGGCTTGTAGAGGTGCCCAGATTGTGCTCACAAACCATTTGCTAAACCAGTTTCCATCGCTCTGCAAATCACCCTGATGTCCGTGAGTGAGGAAAATATCAAGCTGGCCCGCTCCTGTTTTTATTCTAAGGATAGCGCCTTCATAAATTGGGATTTTCTTCCCGTAAATCCTGTTGAGGTTAAAGCCAGCCAAAGGATCGTTGTCCCAATACAAATCGTGGTTTCCGAATATTTTAGTGAAGCGGTTTTGAGCGATAAAAGCTTTTTCAGCCTCGAAAGTATTCTTATTATGCTTAATTACCGATTCAAGCAGATTTTCCCACAGTTCTTCACTATCACCCAAGTTGATATAGTGAAAATCATCCTGATTGTAATATTCGAGCGCTTTCAGGTAATTTTTTTCCGCCAGTGTGAAATCATCAGCATAATTACGGGCACCTTTATGCTGGTCGGATAAAACGATAAATTTATCTGCATCGGTAATTTCAAAAATCAAACCGCGTTTGCCAGGTTCCTGATTAATGGTTTTGTAAAGTTTGCTTAAGGCGTCGTGAATACGTTTACGGTCGGGTCTCGAGCCAAATTTATTCGACATGCGAATGATCCAGGCACTGAGTAAGCGTTGTAAGAATTTCCGCATGTATAAAAATGAATTATTACGATTAATAACGTTTATAAATTAACAAAAAATATTGCTAATCGTTTTTTATTGCGTCATTGCTAACTTAATCACGAATCTTAAAACCATAGCAAATTGCTAATATCTGAGCGCTTAAACGAATCTCATATATCCTATACGGTTAATAATTGTTAATCACCTTTTTATAACTTAAACCATATAAAGCAATTAAGAAAATATAAGCTCGTATAGCTTTATACTATTAATTTTTTAAAAAGATTCTTTATAGCTTTCATTAGTTTCCCCATTCAAAATTAGTTTTATTAAATTCATTTTACTAAATTTGTTAGTATTGAAAAGATCAGGAAACGCAGATTTACCCCTACATTATGGCCATGTACCACCTTGGCTGGCTAAACGCATGGCTACACTTGGCCTGGCCATTACAGAAGCTATTATTGCAGAATATGGAAAAGCTGAGGTAATCCGCCGCTTAAGCAGCCCGTTTTGGTTTCAAAGTTTAGGAGCCGTAATGGGTATGGACTGGCATTCATCAGGTATTACCACATCTGTAATGGGCGCTTTAAAGAAATCCATCAACCCCTTATCAAAAGAACTGGGCATTTACATTTGTGGAGGAAAAGGAAAACACAGCAGGGAAACGCCAAATGAACTGTTAAGAATAGCAGATAAAACAGGTTTAAATGGTACCGAACTGGTGCGTGCAAGTAAACTGAGCGCTAAGGTAGATAATACGGCTATTCAGGATGGTTTTCAGTTATATCTTCATAGTTTTATTCTAAGCAGCGATGGAGACTGGGCGGTAGTACAGCAAGGCATGAGCGATAGCAGCTCGACAGCAAGAAGGTATCACTGGCATTCTGAAAATTTAAAATCGTTTGTGGAAGAACCACATACGGGCATTTGTGGCATTAATCAGGGTAAAATTTTAAACCTAACCTCAAATGATGCAGACAAAACCCGGCAAAGCATGATGAGCATCACAGCCGAATCGCCGGCGCGTATGCTGGGTGAAATACAAAATCTGGTGTTGCCCAATCATCATGAGGTAAAATCGAAAGATATAGATTTAAAACGCCTGGGCAGTATTCTATGGCTTGCACAGGAAAAGAAACCGGGTGATTTTGAAGAATTGTTATTGCTGGAAGGTATGGGGCCGAGAACGTTACAATCAATGGCTTTGGTAAGTGAAGTGATTTACGGTACACCTTCACGATTTTCTGACCCTGCCCGCTACTCTTTCGCCAATGGCGGAAAAGACGGACACCCATTTCCGGTACCAGTAAATGTGTACGATGAAACGATAAAGGTTTTAAGAAATGCGGTAGAAAAGGCAAAAATAGGCAACTCAGATAAACAACAGGCAATAAAATCATTACATCAAATTGCCCGCAATGCGGAAAAAGATTTTGTACCTAATATGGATTTTGAAAAGGTTATCCAAAAAGAACGGGCCGAAAGCTGGAAATATGGCGGAAGAACAGTTTTCGGTAAAGAAAAGCCACCGGGTAATGAGCAGTTGAAGCTGTTTTAGAGATGGGTGACGGAAAATGTAATAGGGATAATGGGGAGTAAAATCACCAGATTCAATTTTAAATGATCAATAAAGTCCGGGGTCAGATGTCCAAAAGTCCGGAGATATAGAGCAGAGGAAAACGATTTTAGCCAAACTTTGCGTCTTAGTGAACAGCCAAGGAGGCCTGCAAAACACGGAAGATAAATTCTTAATGTGCTTAATTTCTTAATGGTTAGTAAAATGGATAAAGTCTGGGGTCAGATGTCCGAAAGTCCGGAGTTATAGAGCAAGGAAAACGATTTTAGCAAAACTTTACGTCTTGGTGAACGGCCAAGGAGGCCTGCAAAACACGGAAGATAAATTCTTAATGTTCTTAATTTCTTAATGGTTAGTAAAATGGATTAAGTCCGGGGGGTCAGATGTTCGAAAGTCCGGAGATATAGTGCAGAGGAAAACGATTTTAGCAAAACTTTGCGGTTTAGTAAAAAGCCATGGAAACTTGGAAACATGGAAGATAAATTCTTAATGTTCTTAATGGTTAGTAAAATGGATAAAGTCCGGGGTCGGATGTCCGAGAGTCCGGAGATATAGAGCAGAGAAAAACGATTTTAGCAAAACTTTGCCTCTTAGTAAACAGCCACGGAGGCTCAGAAAACACGGAAGATAATTCTTAATGTCCTTAATTTCTTAATGGTTAGTAAAATGGATTAAGTCCGGGGTCGGATGTCCGAAAGTCGGGAGATATAAAGCATAGAAAGACGATTTTAGCCAAACTTTGCGTTTTAGTAAACAGCCACAGAGGCCCGGAAAACACGGAAGATAAATTCTTAATGTGCTTAATGATTAGTAAAATGGATAAAGTCCGGGGTCGGATGTCCGAAAGTCAGGAGATATAGAGCAGAGAAAAACGATTTTAGCTAAACTTTGCCTCTTGGTACCGTTGTAATTAAAGATAATGGTAATGATGGCTCAGAAAACATGATCTATAAATCTATAAAACAACAACCCCTAAAACCTGGGGCAAGGCACTTTAAAACCTTTAAAATTATTATGCCGGTAAATGAATGACAATTCGTATGTACGCGGCGTAGCGCTCAGCAATTTGCTCCCATAAACCGTGTAATTCATTCCGGCGCTGATGTTTCCCATGGCTACTCCAACATACGGATAAAATGAAGCTTCGTTAAATTTGTACCACATGCCAAAGTTTAGCTTCATTTTGGTTTCATCACCGGGTTTAAGTCCCAAAACAGTACCAAAAATCATATCTCTATTATTTTTTTGGGCATTATACACGCCTGTTACATTTAAATCAATATTGTTATTTAAAAGATAAAGTAATCCAAAATTAACAGTTTTCCGTGCCGATACAATATCGGTACTATTGCTTAAAAGCGCTTCCTGGGGCTTTGTAAGGTGATATTGTGCATAACCAACAGCAAAACTCCAATAATCAAAACTGGCAGCAAAATTGGCCCCGATATTCAGGTCGAAATATGATGTTTTGTCATTTTTTAAATCAAGGTAATTAGGCATAGCGCTGTTAAAACCTCCGTCGCCATTATATTGAGAAGCAAAAGTAAGTTTGTTATAATCCAGATACTTCGAAACATACGAAACCTGTGGCGCCAAACCAAATTTAAACCGGTGCCCCTCATCCATATACTGATAATAAGAAACACTTGCACTGATATATTGCGATTTTAAGGCTTTATTTAAAGATTCGTCAAACAATCCGCTCAAACCCAAACTGAAATAACTATTGGTAAAATTTTCATCTTCTACCAGTTTTAAATCACCTGAAACACTATAGGTATTATAGGGATCACCAAGATTGCCCCATTGTTGCCTGGTATTGGCAGCTATACGGTAATCACCATCAAAAAAGCCCGTAAATGCCGGGTTTAAAGTTAAAGGAGCCGCGAAATATTGCGAAAACTTCGGATCCTGTGCCGAACAGCATATTGTAGCCAGGCAAAAAAATAAAATGAGTAGCTGTCTGTGCATCATAATATGAGTATGGTTTTTCCTTTTGATTGAAATTTACCTCCAAATGTGTCAATGCCTTCTGCAAACCACGAAAAAGTTTCCAGGGGTTGCATCTGGCTTTTAAACTGCCCGTCCCAGCCTCCGTTGGCCAACGAGTCGCTTTGGTACACCAAAATTCCCCATTTGTTATACACTTTAAAGCTGATCAGTTTCTGGATGCTCACCAAAAATGGATATAAACGGTTATTGGTATCTTTTTGAGGGGTAAATGCCGTAGGAACAACAATTTTAGGTTGAGGTAAAATATCCACTTCTATTGGTGCTGATGCTATACATCCGCTTTCGTTCTGGATAGAAATATAATAAATACCTGCTTTGTTCACCTTTGTAGGATCAGCTACCGGACGTTTCAGATAAGCATCTTCAAAGTAGCCCGCCTTTACAAAAACGCTGCTGCCTTTGGTAATTTCTGAAGAAGTTAAATCTATAAAACCATTATCAAAAACTGCTTTGGGTTTATGCAGCACTAAAACCGGAGCGGTATTAAAGTTCACCTGAACTTTACCGGTAGTAAAACATCCGCCATCATTTTCAGCTTTAATATAATAAATACCTGCTTTTGCAATAGTTTTAGGAGAGGTAACCTTATTCGTCAATGCCGCATCGTAAAAAAACGAATACTTTAAATTTTCCGTTGAACCAATGTAAAGTACCGGATTGGTAATATCTACCTGATCAGGATAACACGCCGCTTCAGGGTTTTTAACCTGGAGCACAGGAAGATCATTAATCACAACTTCTATTTTATTGCTAACCATGCATCCTTCTGCATTAATTGCTTTTACATAATAAGTACCCGGTTTATCAATATGTAACGGATCGGTAAGCAGAGTGCTCAGTTCCCGATCCTTATAAAAACTGTACTTAAAGCTTGCATCACTGCCCGAAAAATTTTCTGCCGATGTAATATCTACCGTTAACGGAATACATACAGGTTTAGGATTGGTCACTTTTAAAACGGGTTTATCTTTAACGGTTACCTCAATAGAAATGATTTTGCTACACCCCATTTGGTTGGAAAGCCTGATAAAATACCTGCCCGTTTTATTAATGTGCTGTGGATCTGAGATGATTTTCGTTGCTGCTTCATCTGCAAAATACGATCGGCTAATCCCTTCTAAATTACCCATATACAATGCTGAATTTGTAATGTCAACACTTTCCGAATAACATACCGCTTCCGGATTTTTGGTATTTATATTTGCCGCGTCGAATACCGAAATATCAACCGGAACAACACTTTCGCAGCCTTTGTTATTGGTGCTTTTGATATAAAAAGTTTTATCGGCTGTTATTTTAACATGGCTATTTATAAGCTTGCTTAAATCTTTATCTTCATAAACCAGATAAGTAAAACCTTCCGATTTATTCAGAATGTATTTTGCATCCAAAAGATCAATTTCAGCATCCTGGCATACCACATCTTTTTTTAAAACTTTAAGCTCATAATCTATTCCGTGAATTACAGTACTTACTGTACTTGGACATCCAAAACCGGTGTAAGGGACTAAATCGAGCAGAATGCGGGAGCCGTCGGCAGGTTTAGGTTTAATATTAATCGATTGTCCGGAACCATAATTAATTGTCCGGTCTGCGCTATACCAATTGTAGGTTTGGTAGCCACCCGGGCCAGATAAACCGACCGCATCTGCACTGGCACAATAAGTATTGCCGGTAATTAAATCTCCGTAAACATTATTGATATCTATGTAAGCATAGCCAAAATGCTGCCCTCTCGAACAATCGGTACTGATAAATTCGACAAGTAGTTGCTTGCCCTGATAGCCTGATAAATTAATGGTTACAGGCGACCAGTCTTTATAAATAACACTTTCGTACTCCGCGGATTTTTTGAAACCCGGCAATGATGAAGTAGCTACATATTCGAATGATGCACATGGAATGTATTCATTCTTCTCTACATCCTTTATTCTGGCAATAAAACGGGGCTGCTCAAAAGGTTCGTGATCTGGATCTTCTAAAACAACTGCATATTGATAAGTTAATGTAAATTCAGGCCGATCGGCGGGAACAGTCATCAGGTAAGATATTCCGTCAATCTGCGCACCGGTAACATTGTTTCCCAACTTAACCGAATAGTTTCCGCCAGAAGGTGGGATCAAATGAAAACCGCCATAAGGATCAACCATGTTTTTATTGCTGATGATCGTATGTCTGCCTGAAATCGGTTTGGGCACCTCATTCATTGTGACTACATTCTGATTGTTTTCAATCGCAATTGTGCCGGCATAAATCTTCCAGTTCTGAAAATTTCCATTTTCAAATCCAATATTCTCCGGAGAGGATTGCGCACATAATTTAGATGGCATAGCGAAACTTGCTATAAGCAACATCAGAAACAATCGATTTAACAACGGGATGATTTTAAACAGTAATGATATAAAAATATCGTTTTAGTATGTTCAACGCTTTTGTGTCAAGATAAAGCCATACTTTTTTACACGAAACCTGATACCGAAATATGAGTATTATAAACGATAACTTTCGCCGGGTCTATAGGATATTAAATTATAATCGATTGATTTTTAGGCGCATTAAAATTATCCTAGCCTATCCTATAATAATTGGCATACGGATTTCTATCGGATTTTCAACTGAATAAGAGCTGATGAAATACCCTTTTTTTTACATGAAATGACCAAAAGATATTCATAAAATTGTCATATATACGATTTAGAGTATGTTTATACAGTCTTTCTGATATATAAAACAAAGACAACTATAAATTGTTAATCTAAATCAATTAACAATATTATTATGGAAAAGCTATATACAGCTGAAGTTACAGCTACTGGTGGAAGAGACGGACACATTAAATCGAGTGACGGGATTTTAGATTTCGAATTAAGAAAGCCAAAAGAATTGGGTGGACAAGGTGGTGCAACCAATCCGGAAGAATTATTTGCTGCAGCATGGGGACCATGTTATTTAGGTGCTTTAGGTTCAATAGCCGAACGTGAAGGTGTTGATGTTAGCGACGCAAATGTTAAAGTACTGGTTTCCTTTAATAAAGATGGAAATGCATTTGCACTTTCGGCAGATCTGGATGTACATATTCCCGGAATATCACATGAAGAAGCACAATCTTTAGCCGATAAAGCGCACAGGGCCTGCCCATATTCTAAAGCAACAAAAGGAAATATTGAAGTAAGGGTTACGGCGGTTTAATTAAAAGCGGCGGCGTCCCGAATATTCGGGAGAGAGATATCTTGCGATACATATTGATTTCCTGTATTGCGTCAGTTACTTCTAACTGACGCAAAAGCAAAAAAGTCCCGGTTAAAATTTAACCGGGACTTTTTCGTTTTTCAGATGATAACATCTGACAGCACAATTATTTTGAATTAAACAGCTTCTTCTGCAATTCTTGTATTTACCGGGCGACCATTTTTAAAGGCATCGCGGGTTTTTAAGCCTAATAATTCAAACATGGCCATATCATCTACAAAAGCAGGATTTGGCGTAGTTAATAACTTATCGCCTGCGAAGATAGAGCTAGCCCCTGCCATAAAACAAAAAGCCTGTTCTAAAGTGCTCATCTCATTTCTACCTGCAGATAAACGTACTACCGAATTTGGCATTACGATCCGCGCTGTAGCAATCATCCTTACCATATCCCAGATTGGAACACGTGGCTGATTTTCCAATGGCGTTCCTTTTACCGGAACCAAAGCATTAACCGGCACGGATTCAGGGTGTTTTTCCATGTTTGATAAGGTTTGCAACATCGAAACACGATCTTCAACAGTTTCGCCTAAACCAATAATACCACCACTACAAACTGTTAATTTTGCTTTACGCACGTTTTTAATGGTATTTAAACGGTCATCGTAAGTTCTGGTAGAGATGATACGTTTATAATCATCTTCAGAAGTATCGATATTGTGATTGTAAGCATATAAACCGGCATCTGCTAAACGTTGCGCCTGGCTTTCGGTAAGCATGCCCAGAGTACAGCAAACTTCCATATCCATATCATTTACAGCTTTAACCATTTCAATTACACGGTCAAAATCGCGGTTATCGCGTACTTCTCGCCATGCAGCACCCATGCATAAACGTGATGCGCCACCTTCTTTAGCTTTTACAGCAGCGCTAACTACCTGGCCAACCTGCATTAAAGGCTGTACTTCTAAATCGGTATGGTAGCGGGCAGCCTGCGGGCAATAGGAACAATCTTCGGCACAGCCTCCGGTTTTGATCGAGATTAATGAACTTACCTGAACTTCATTATAATCTTTATTTTCTCTATGGATACTTGCAGCTTCGTAAACCAGGTCCAGAAATGGCCTGTTGTAAATTTCGTATATTTCTTCTTTTGTCCAATCGTGTCTTGTTGTTTGCATGTGGATCAGATTTTACAGATTTAATTTTATGTAGTCTTAGTTAATTAACAGGCGCTTTATTTAGTCTTTCGGGTATGACGTCCCAAAATCCTAAACCTGATTATAATAAAAGTTTACTGGCCAATCCTAAAATTAAAAGGAAACCAAAAACGTCGGTAAAAGTAGTAATAATTATAGAGGATGCAATGGCAGGATCTATACCTACCCTTTTTAAAATAAGCGGAATACCTGCACCTGTGATGCCTGCAATAATCAGATTACCCGTCATAGCCAGGAAGATAACCAGGCCAAGCATCGGGTTTCCATCAAAAAAGAAAGCAAAAATAAATACGATTAATCCGTTTGATGCACCATTAATTAAGCCTACGGTAAACTCTTTTAAAACTGTCCGGTAAGCCTGTTTATCCGTTAAATCGTAAAGTGAAATACGCCTGACCGTTACAGCAAGTGCCTGAGTGGCCGCATTTCCGCCCATTCCGGCAATAATAGTCATGTAAGCTGCTAAAGATGGAATTAATTTGATAGTTGGATCGAAATAACGTACTACTGATGATGCTAAAAAAGCTGTTCCGAGGTTAATGATGAGCCATGGCAAACGCGATTTTACTGCTTCTACCCAGTTACCGCTCAATTCCTCATCCTCAGATACCCCTGATATTTTCAAGATATCTTCGGTACTTTCTGCCTCCATAACATCGATCACATCATCGAAAGTTACCCTTCCCAGTAATTTTTGATGTTCATTAATTACCGGGATACTGGTTAAATTGTATTGTGAAATCAGGTTGGCAACCTCTTCCTGATCGGTATCGGGATGAACATAAACCGCATCTTCCTTAACCAGTTCGGTTATTTTGGCATTGTGTTTGGCTTTGATAATGTCTTTTAACGAAACAATTCCTTTAAAAATTTCTTCGTCATCTACCACATAAATGGTATAAAACTCTTCCATTTCCTCACTTTGACGGATAATCTCGTCTATCGCATCTTTTTTGGTGAGATTGATATTTACACAGATCAGTTCTGTGTTCATTAAACCACCGGCAGTTTTTTCGTCGTAGGTTAAAAGATTACGGATTTCAGAGGCATGATCTTCAGTAAGATCTTCCAGAATTTCTTTCTGCTCATGATCTTCCAGCTGGGAAATGATGTCTGTTGCATCATCGTAATCCAGCTCCTCAACAATTTCGGTACGTTTATCGGGGTGAAGTTCAAAAAGTAAATCTTCAGGGTGGGATTCTTCATCCATTTCCGAAATAATTTCGGAAGCGATCTCTGCCGGAAGCAGATTAATGATATGCCGTTGTTCAGATTTATCCAAACGTTCGAACAAAATTGCGATTTCTGAGGCATGATATTCCTCTAAAACTACTTTTAAAGTTTCATCGCCGGCTAAAATTGCATTTTTAACCTTGAGTACGTCGCTTTTATCTATTTCGAATGACTGCATCTATAACCTAACCAAAACGCCCTAAAGCTACAAATATTAAAAATTGAATTTTTACAATAAGTGATTTTTAATACTAATCATTTATTAGTGTAATTAAAATTCTGACAATTTAGCTCCTAAATCCATCTTAGCGTGTAAAATCCTAACTATTTCGATTTCTCCATTCTCGATTATCAGATAGAAAATGATATGTTCGCCGGCTTTAAATCCTAATACATTTTGGTTTGTCTCCTTATAATTTCTACCTATTTCAGGTTTCTTTGCAATCTGAGTACAAAATCCAATGAGTAGCTTATAATATTTGTCTGCTTGATTTTCAGACCAAACATCATAAGTATAATTCCAAATTTCACTTAAATCTTCAATCGCTTTTCTACTAAGAGAGAAACTAGCCATTTTCCCTCTTTTTGGCTTTCAACATTTCAAGATGTTTTTTAGGATCAAAATCCTTCACCGTTCCGCTATCAAGTCCTGCCTGAAGTGCTTCTTTTAAAATTTTGATTTTATTTTCTTCATCTTCCAATAATCTTAACCCTGCCCGAATAACTTCACTTGCATTTTTAAATCTTCCTTCAGAAATTCTTTCATCAACAAAATTTTCAAAATGATCTCCTAAAGCCATAGATGTATTTCGTCCCATCGTTTTAATATTAAAATATTACTAAAGTTACCAAAAACTGGTACATTTTAAAAATAATGTCTTATTTAAACCAACCTTTACGCCAAAAATAAATTACCTGTAAAATCGCAATTACTGCCATAACAATCCAGGTGTATAAATAACCGTGTGCTGCATATAATTCTGGCATATTGTCTTTCAGTATTTTTCCGGTTGCCGGGTCTTCCCTGCTAAAATTCATCCCGTAAATCCCTGCAATAAAGGTTAATGGTATAAATATGGACGAAATAATGGTCAATACCTTCATAATTTCGTTCATCCGGTTACTAATGATCGATAAATTCATATCAATGTTGGCAGAGGCAATCTCTTTTAAAGATTCTATAAAATCAATAATCTGGATGCAATGGTCGTAAGCATCTTTCATATAGGTTTTGGTCAAATCAGATATCAAGGGGCTATCCGTACGGATAATATCATTTAACTTATCCCTTTCCGGCCAGGTTACTTTTCTGATGGTGATCAATGATCGCTTAATGGCCTGTGTATCGTACATGATCCTTTTATCAGGATGGTCATACAAGCGGTCTTCAATCGCATCCAGCTCTTCCCCCCAAAAATTCAATAAGGCAAAGTAGTTATCTACAATCACATCCATGATGGCGTACATCAGATAGCTGCTGCCCCCGATACGGATGTTGCCTTTCCCTACTTCCAAACGTTTCCGCACCGGTTCAAAACAATCGGCATAGGTTTCCTGAAAGGTAATCAGCGTGCGTTCTGATAAAATAAAGGAAATCTGATCGTTGCAAAGCACATTATCATCATTCAGATATAAGTGCCTGCTTACCGAAAAAATATACTTGTCGTTATCGTATTCATCCAGTTTAGGCCGCTGGTAAGAACTGGTAATATCTTCAAGCACAAGCCTGCTGATATCAAGTTTATTATAAAGCGTTTCAAAAATATTAGGATCAGCCAGCCCTTTGATATCAAACCAGTAATAGAAATCTTTGTTCTCGATCAGTTTATCAATGTTATTGATATTCTGGATTTCTGTTTTCTTATAAGTTTTTTCATTATAAGTATGCAACACAATTATAGGCTTTAAAGCCTCTTCATCAATGGCATACAAACCCGGACTGGTACCCGGAGCTGGAACTTTATAGTGTTTATGACGGTTGCGTGGCTTGTTTTTTCCCATAGGTTATAAATATAGCCGGGCTTGCGGACCCTGGTTAAATAACAGATCAACAATACTTAAGTTGGGTAAAAATTGATGTTTATCTTCAAAAACCTGATAATATGGCTTATTGTTTACAATATCTTCCTGTTTTTTAGGGTTCATGGCTGCGCGAAAATCCAGTTCCGGTTTGATATCGTCAAAGTATTCAGGGGTAACTTCGAAGTTTTTATTCAATTTGAGTTTTTTGTTAAGCCATTCTAAAAGTTCGAGATTGTAGTCAAACAGAAACTCAAATTTACCGGTATAAAAACGGGATAATTCATCTTCGTAAAACTCGAAATAAGCAGAACTCCGGTAACAGCTTTCTAAACTCAGCCAGTGCAACCGCTGCCAGTTAAAATCGTAACTGATCCGTACATCTTTCATTTTCGTATGTGTTTTAGCACCCTTAACCACCGGAACGGTAATATCAAGTTTGCCATTGGGCGAATAAATACTGGCCCTGTTACGGTAAGTTTGCTTGGCTAAATGCTCATGTTTTTCGATTAAAAAATCTTCTCCAAGCTTTTGCAATAAACTAAAATAACCTACTGGCGGAAGATAAAATAACGGAAGTATAGCTGTATTCTGCATTTGAAAATTTATGTTTGTACCTGAAACGTTTTAAAAATAATGATTAAAAGAGGGATTGCGCACGTTGGCGTATTTTTTTTATACCTGTTGTCGCTGCTTCCTTTGCCTTTGCTGTTTTTTTTTGCAAGATTACTATATTATCTGCTTTATTACGTAATTGGCTATCGAAAAAAAGTTGTCAGGCAGAATTTAACCCAATCTTTTCCAGAAAAATCAGCGGCTGAAATTAAAGCCATTGAAAAAAAATTCTTCTTGTACCTGGCCGAACTTATTTTTGAAATCATTAAAATGACCAGTATTTCGAAAGCGGAAACCTTGAAAAGGGTAAAGTTTACGGGACTGGAACAATTGGAAGTTCATTTTAAAAACGGAGAAAGTGTATTGGCCTGTACCGGGCATTATGGAAACTGGGAATTGGGCACTTTAGCGCTTGGGTTAAGCATTTCAGCCAAAACCATGGTCATTTTTAAACCCATTAAAAATAAAATTTTTGAAACCTGGTTTGATTGTATGCGCACCAAATATGGCAATATTTTTATCGCGATGCGCCAGACTTTACGTGGCATGGCTGCCTATAAAAATGAACCTACTCTTTTGTGTTTCGCGAGCGATCAATCCCCCACGAGGGAAGAAACCAAATATTTCGCAGATTTTTTAAATCAGCCCACTGCGGCACTTTTAGGGGTAGAAAAAATTGCAAAATCGACCAAAAGACCGATATATTACTTTAAAGTAAATGTGGTTAAAAAAGGTTATTATCATATAGAAGTGTTGCCAATGTGCCTCGAACCAGCCAAAATGGATGAATTTGAAATCACCGACCTGCACTTTAAATTTTTAGAAAATATTATAAAAGAACAGCCTCAATACTGGCTCTGGAGCCATAAACGCTGGAAATTTAAACCCGAATAAAAAGAATGAACCCATCAGTAGCCGTTGTAATATTAAACTGGAATGGAAAAGCATATTTAAATCAGTTTTTATCCGGAATTTTACGTTCCGAATATGATAACCTGCAAATAATTGTAGGAGATAATGCCTCAACCGACGATTCAGTTTCATTTTTACAGGAAAACTTCCCAACTGTTAAAATTATTCAAAACGACCAGAATTACGGATTTGCAGGGGGCTACAACAAAGTATTGGAACGTGTAGAAGCCGATTATTTTATTTTACTTAACTCAGATGTTGAAGTTATTCCAAACTGGATTAAACCGGTGATCAACCTGATGGAAAGTGATGCGCAGATTGCAGCAGCGCAACCAAAAATTAAATGGCATTTAAATAAAAATCAGTTCGAATATGCCGGTGCTGCCGGCGGATATCTGGATATTTATGCGTTTCCTTTTTGCCGTGGCAGACTTTTTAATGTTTACGAGCACGACAATGGGCAATACAATGAACAAAAGGAAGTGTTTTGGGCCAGTGGTGCAGCTTTTTTTATCAAAAGCAAATGTTGGAGGGAAGCCGGTGGTTTAGACGCCGATCTTTTTGCCCATATGGAAGAAATCGACCTTTGCTGGAGATTAAAAAACCTGAATTATAAAATTATGTATTGTCCCGATGCCGAAGTGTACCATGTTGGTGGCGGAACTTTACAAACGGAAAATCCATTTAAAACTTACCTTAATTTCAGAAACAACCTTATTATCATGCAGAAAAACCTTCCTGCAGGTGAT
Source organism: Pedobacter jeongneungensis (assembly GCF_039538295.1). NCBI lineage: Bacteria > Pseudomonadati > Bacteroidota > Sphingobacteriia > Sphingobacteriales > Sphingobacteriaceae > Pedobacter > Pedobacter jeongneungensis. Next base: position 48,947 of record NZ_BAABBY010000016.1, read on the forward strand.
GCAATTTTCCGGATTACCATCCGCATGTTTATTGATTTTATAGCCTGGTGGCATTTTTTACTCACAGGGAAACCCAAATTCACTATGGCGGTAACTAAGGGACATTGGCATTTCCTGAAGTCCTTATCAAAAACAAACAAAAAACGAAAGGTAGTTCAAAAAACTTACTCCGAACATACAGGAGTGTACCACTACAGTATTGTTTGGGCGTTTTTTATTAAGAAAATCAAATATTTTTCGCAATTGACATAGAAAGTGTAACGGAGTAAGCTTTGTGAAATTGATTGCAAAGCATTCTTATTACGCTAGGTTTGTATGGCTGTCAGATGGTAGCATCTGACAGCTTTAGTTTTAAATTAAACCAACAAACTTTCAATAGCCAAACGGTAACCTTTTATACCGAAACCGGTTAAAACACCCTGACAGTTTTTTCCTGTTAACGAAACATGGCGGTATTCTTCGCGGGCATAAATGTTCGAAATGTGAACTTCAACAACAGGCGTTTTAATGGCTGCAATGGCATCTGAAATGGCAACTGAGGTATGCGTATAACCACCGGCATTAAGCACAACACCATCATAACTGAAACCAACTTCGTGCAATTTATTAATGATTTCTCCTTCTACATTGCTTTGGTAATACTCAATTTCAATCTGGGGATAAACGGTTTTTAATTCCTTAATATAATCTTCAATATTGGTATTTCCGTAGATAGATGGCTCACGAACGCCCAATAAGTTTAAGTTTGGTCCGTTAATAATTTGTATTTTCATGCTATGTAGTAACGTTAAATGTTGTAACGTTGCAATGTTATAAAAAATCTCATATAAAAGCATGCTTTGGCCATCATATATTAAAGGATTTAAGTCTTATTTAAAGCTTGAGCGGTCATTATCTGGCAATTCTGTAGAGGCTTATCTGAATGATATTGACAAACTTGCCCAATATTTTAAGTCATTAAATGAAGAACCAAAACTCACAGATATCACCATAACTGACTTAAAATCTTTTATTTCGTGGTTAAATGAACTTGGTATGCTTGCCAGCACACAAGCCAGGGTAATATCAGGACTGAAAGCTTTTTTTGCCTATTTAATGCTCGAAGATGTCATCTCTAACGATCCAACCACTTTACTGGAAGCGCCTAAACTGAGCCGAAAATTACCTGATACGCTCAATATACATGAGATTAACGAGTTGATAGCCGCAATAGATGCTTCAAAACCAGAAGGCATGCGAAACAAAGCCATTATGGAAGTATTATACGGTTGTGGCTTAAGGGTTACTGAATTAACAGAACTAAGGATTTCGAGTCTTTTCCCGCAGATTGAATTTATAAAGGTAATTGGGAAAGGAAATAAAGAGCGGCTGGTTCCCATTGGAAGTGTAGCTTTAAAACTGCTTGATATTTACATCAATGAAGTACGTGTGCACGCAAACATTAAAAAAGGACATGAAGATTTTATCTTTTTAAACCGTTTTGGGGCTAAACTTTCGCGTATTTCTATCTTTAACCTGATTAAAAGTCTGGCCATAGCAACAGGACTAAAGAAAACAATCAGTCCGCATACTTTAAGACATTCGTTTGCTACACATTTAATTGAAGGCGGTGCTGATTTACGTGCGGTACAGGAAATGCTGGGCCATTCGAGCATTACCACAACAGAAATTTATACGCACATTGATAGAGATTATTTAAAAGAGGTAATCACACAGTTTCATCCGAGGGCTTAGTAATATTTTTTAACCACAAAACACTAAGACACTAAGTTAGAACTGACCGTCTCGAGCGAAGTACAATGCGATCGAAAGATCCGCAAAGAGATAGATCTCTCCCTGCCCGAAGCAGGCGGGCATTCCACTGCGGTTCAGTCGAGATGACGCCCCCTATGTACCTTATCCATTCCCCATCTTACATCATCCATCCTACCTCATCCATCAAATCCTTGCTCTTATCATCCGATCTTTCCCTTGCATATCTTTCCTTAACTCAATATTTACAAAGTCTTTATCTTTTAGCATTTCAATAGTTTCTTCACCTAAATATTCGTTGATCTCAAAATATAATTGTCCTTTGGGTTTTAAGTTGGTTTTAGCAAAATCGGCAATGGCTTTATAGAAAATCAGTGGATTTTCATCCCTTACAAACAGGGCCAGATGAGGTTCGTGCAATAGTACATTATCACGCATTTCACCTTTTTCTAAATCCCTGATATATGGAGGATTACTTACGATAACATCAAATTTTTCTTCATATTGAAAAGTCAAAATATTCGCCGTTATAAAATCAATTTCCACGCCAACTTGAAGCGCATTTTGCTTGGCCACCTCAATAGCCTCAGGTGAAATATCTAATGTAGATATCCGGGTATTCGGTAAGTATTTTTTTAGGGTAACCGGAATACAGCCAGATCCTGTTCCAATATCCAGAATCTTAAAATCATCAACATTAGTCCGCGAACTGCAAACAGAGATGATCCACTCTACCAGTTCCTCTGTTTCGGGCCTTGGTATCAATACATTTTCATTTACTTTAAAAACCAATCCATAAAAATGCGCTTCTTCCAGAATATGCTGAATGGGTTTGCCGATCTGCAAATCGTTTAGGATGCTCAGCAATTTTTGCAAATTGATAAAACTGATTTCCTGGTCTTTCAGCATCATCAGTTTATTGCGGGATAAGTTTAAAACCTGCTCAGCGGCTAAACTAAACAACCACTTAGCCTCTTCGCTGCCGTATAACGACATTAATTCCAATTTGTATTGCTCTTCAAGCGCGCCTATATTCATGTAAGGCAAAATTACTTATTTGCGACGATAACAAATCTGTTTTGATCAGCCCATGACGCTTTTTTTACTACTTTTGCGCTAATGAGCGATGAATTCTATATAAAACGTTGTCTGGAGCTAGCCGCCTTAGGTATGGGTAACGTAAGCCCGAACCCAATGGTAGGATGTGTAATTGTACTGAATGACAAAATTATCGGCGAAGGTTACCACCAGGAATATGGAAAAGCACATGCAGAACCAAATGCTGTAAAAGCTGTATTTGATCAGTTCGGAGAAGAAGCCGAAGCAATGTTAAAACAGGCCACCGCTTATGTGAGTTTAGAACCATGTGCCCATTTTGGCAAAACCCCGCCCTGTGCCGATCTTTTCGTGAAACACCAGATTAAAAGGGTGGTGATAGGCAACAGAGATCCATTTTCAAGCGTTGATGGTAAGGGAATTGAAAAACTTAAAAACGCCGGAATTGAGGTAATAAGCGGTGTTTTAGATGAAGAATGTCGTTACCTTAACAGAAGATTTTTCACCAGGATACAACAGCAGAGGCCTTATATTATTTTAAAATGGGCTGAAACGGCGAATGGCTATTTTGCAACAACTGATGGTCATCAAAAATGGATTAGTAGTGCTTTGGCCAAACGTTTGGCGCACCGGTGGCGTACTGAGGAAGATGCAATTTTAATCGGAAAACAGACTGCCATAATGGATAATCCGCAATTAACAGCGCGGGAATGGCCGGGTAAAAACCCTGTACGCTTGGTGATCGATAAAAACCTGCAGGTTCCAATATCCAATCACATTTTTAACATAGCGGCCAAAACCATCATATTTAACGAAATTAAAACCGATGTTGTTGGTAATGTCCATTATATCCAAATGGAAGATATGCATTTTTATTTCGCTCAAAAGGTTGCATTTCAGCTTTACTTAATGGATATACAATCCGTAATTATCGAAGGTGGGGCAAATATCATAAATCAGTTTTTGTCTGCTAATCTTTGGGATGAAGCACGTATCTTCACCTCATCAAACAGCTGGAAAGATGGCATTCCTTCACCCACTATAAATGGAAACCTGAAAGAACATATCCAAGTTGAAAATGATAAACTCTCTATCTATATAAACGACATAAATAAATGATTTACATTATCTTAAGCATCTGTTGTAGTGTTACGGTTGCTATTCTGTTAAAGCTCGCCAAACGATACCAAATCAGCATTATTCAGGCCGTTACGGTTAATTACCTGGCTGCACTTATCTTATGTTTTCTGTTTTTAAAACCCGATGTATCGCTGGTAACTACCAGTGCGCCATGGCCAAATTATATTGCGCTGGCCATATTGCTACCATCCATATTTTTATTTCTGGCAGCATCAGTTAAAAATCTGGGTATCGTTAAAACTGATATCGCGCAACGTTTATCATTGTTCATTCCCATATTAGCAGCTTACTTTATTTTTAAAGAAGATTTTAATAATTTCAAAATTATAGGTTTAGCTATCGGATTTGCAGCAATCATTTTAACTTTTCTCCGCAAATCAGATAAAAAAGACGACAAAGGGAATCTGCTATATCCCATAATGGTTTTTGTTGGCTTTGGCGTTATTGATGTCCTTTTTAAACAAATTGCACTTTATAAGGATTTGCCTTATACCACTTCCCTTTTCACTGTTTTCTGCCTTTCGTTTATCGTATCGTTGTTGATTGTAATCGTGATGGTCATTTCGGGCAAGATAAAGTTACAGCTGGTAAACGTAGCCTGCGGACTAATTTTAGGCTTCTTTAATTTCGGAAATATCCTTTTTTATATGAAGGCACATAAAGCACTGGCAGAAAATCCATCTACAGTGTTTGCCGCCATGAATTTAGGTGTTATCATTGTTGGAACTTTAATTGGCGTAATTGCCTTTAAAGAAAAATTAAGCAAACTGAATTATGCGGGTATAGTTTTGGCCATTGCCGCCGTTATTTTCATTACATTATCGCAAAATGCTGTTCGATGATTCCTATAAAACCATCGAAAGTGCCTCAGAAGGTATATTTCGCGATAAAGGGAGTAAATTTATTGCCTTTTCTTACCCGATCCGTAGTGAAGAAGAAGTAAAGCCAATTATTGCTAAACTCCGAACCGAACATCCAAAGGCCAATCATTTTTGTTATGCCTACCGTTTAACACCAAACCGGTCAGTTTTCAGGGTGAACGATGATGGGGAACCTTCTGGCACAGCCGGCAGACCAATATTGAACTGCTTGCTATCTGAAGATATTACCAATATATTAATCGTTGTAGTCCGTTATTTTGGTGGCACTTTACTTGGTGTTCCGGGTTTAATTAACGCCTATAAGAACGCTGGTTTAGAGGCCATTAAAGCTTCGAATGTAGTAAGCAAGACGGTTAATGATATTTATGAAGCCCATTTCGAATACCTGCAGATGAATGATGTAATGAAATTAACCAAAGAAGAAAATTTACAGGTTTTGGCTCAGCAGTTCGACATCAATTGTATCTTAAAATTTGAGGTTAGAAAAGCTCAACTCAACCAGGTTTTAAGTAAATTTGATAAAATTGAAGGTGTTAAGTTGAAATACCTAAGCACAATTTAAAAACCACAGCTTTTTAGCGCTGCGTTAATCAGGGAAATCTGCTGGAAAAATTGAGGGTAAACAACAAAACCAAAATATAATTAATGACCCCAGATAATCTGCGGGATAATATAAACCAAATATGAAAATATCCGAAAGCGACCTAATCATCAATCCTGATGGCAGCATATACCACTTAAATCTTCTCCCCGGAGATATTGCAGATACTGTAATTACGGTTGGCGATCCGGACCGTGTTGGCGAAGTAAGCAAATATTTCGACCAGATAGAGTTTAAAAAAGGTAAGCGCGAATTTATTACCCATACGGGGTATATAGGAAAAAAGCGTGTAACAGTGCTTTCAACAGGTATAGGAACTGATAATATCGATATTGTTTTTAATGAACTGGATGCATTGGTGAACATTGATTTCGAAACCCGTGAAGTAAAAAAAGAACTGACCTCGCTAAATATTATCCGGATAGGTACCTCAGGAGCGGTCCAACCCGATATCCCGATGGGTACGATTTTAGCTTCTACACATGGTTTGGGTATGGACGCTTTAATGAATTATTATCTTCAGCAATTCTCTGGTGATGAGCAACTTATACTGAATGATGTTAAAACGCATTTTGGTCATTTAAAAAATATTAACCCTTATTTAACTGCTGCTGATGAAAGTCTTTTAAATACTATTGGTAAAGATATGGCACACGGCATCACGATTACGGCACCTGGTTTTTACGCCCCGCAAGGCAGAATAGTAAGGGCAAAAAATGCAGTTCCTGATTTTATCGGACTCATTAACAGCTTTAGAAGCAATCAGCACCGCATTACTAATTTGGAAATGGAAACGGCGGGGATTTATGCCTTGGCAAAAGTTTTAGGACATAAAGCGCTTTCTGTAAATGCGATTCTGGCTAGCAGGGTAAAATTCGAATTTAGCAATGAACCAAATAAAATTGTAGAACAGGCGATTAAAACGGTACTGGAAAGGATTTAAATTTAAATTAGCATATCATTTCAGTACATTTATTGCTCAAGCAGTAAAAGTCAATTATGAAGAAATTAATCCCTCTCTTTATTTTTTGTAATTGCTATATCTTATCTGCCCTGGCTCAGGGGAATTTACTGAGCAAACAGCTTATTGAAATGAAAAAGGCCGGGTTAAATCATTACAGGCTTCACCAAACCCATGCCTATATTGATACACTGAACAGAATTTCGTATTTATATTTTAAAGAAAATCCTGATAGCAGTTGGTTTTATGCAGATAAAGCTTATAAACTTGCTATAAATGATCAATACCTCTATGGACAGGCTAAGGCAAAGCTTAATTTTTCTGGTAATTATTATTATAAGAATAATTATGACAAAGCATTTATTGAATTGTATGATGCCTATAAAATTGCTACTAAAACTTCAGATCAGGCTTTAATAGCCATTTGCCTAAACGATATCGGTTTGGCTTACGTTCAGCAAAAAAATTACCCTATTGCTTTAAAGCATTTTTATCGTGCGCTAGAGCTTTCTACAAAGATAAAAGATTATAACACCCAAATGCTAAATGAGTTTAACCTTGGTTTTTGCTATGCCATACTTTTTGGTAAATATAAAAAACAAGCCTATTTTAATAACTCTTTCAAACATTACCAACTTGCGCAGGCAATAGCTAAAAATATAAATAATCAAACTTACTTTTTTACCTGCTATAATCGCCTGGGCGACTTATTTATTCTTAAACAAGACTATAAAAAAGGAATAAAATATTTTGAAACGGTACTTTACAATCAAAAAGAAGTTTCAGATTGGGAACTCGGCGCTACTTATACTAGCATGGCAAAGGCAAACATTGGCCTAAAAAAGTTTGACAATGCTATAAAGTTTGCAGAGTTAGGATTTTCTATCGCAAAAAAGAATAAGGATCAAATAAATATTGAAAAATCCTTGTCTTTACTGGCGAAAGCCTATCAGGAAAAAGGGAATTTCAAGAAAGCTTATGAAATATTAGATCAGAAGGCGCATTATGCTACCTTAGCCTCCGATGAAGAAGCCAAAAAAAGAGTAAATGAGTTATTAATTATTCAGAAAAACCTCGAAAATCAGTATTTAACCAAAGAAATTACTGCACAAGAAAAGAACATACACCTCAATCGTTTATTGATTATAATAAGCATATCTTTTTTATCGCTGGTTTCCATTTTATTGGCAATAGTTTATCTTAAATCAAAACAACAGAGCAAACTGAACAGGCTATTAGCTGATAATAACATCGATATTTTACAACAGAAAGATCTGATAGCACAGCAGAATATAGAACTACAAAACAACGACGATTATAAAAACAAACTTATACTGGTAATTGGTCATGATTTGCGTTCGCCATTTGCCACTACATTACAGGCAACCCGGTTTTTTAAAGAAGGTGATTTTAGTAAGGAAGAACTTAATCTTTTTATTGATGATTTTCAAGAAAAAATATTAAGCAGTCTTGAAATGTTGAATGATTTGATCACATGGACAAAAAGTAATAAATCAACCAGGGCCAACAGAATTCCTTACAAACTTAGTAGCGTTACCGATCTGGTTATTAAAGAATTAGCTCAGACCAGTTTATTGAAACAGATATCCTTAAATCATTATCACTCAACAATAAACGACATCGTATTAATCGATGAGAAACAGGTAATGGTTATCTTAAGGAATCTGATTACCAATGCCATTAAATTTACCAAACCGAAAGGCAATATCGAAATTTTTTACAGTGCAGAAACAGCAACCAATAACATTTTTCTTCATATTAAAGATAATGGAATTGGAATGGATCAAAAAAAAGCTGCTAAGCTTTTTGCTGTTTTTGGTGATGAAATGTCTTCAAGAGGAACGGCTGGAGAATCAGGTTCTGGAATTGGCTTAAGTCTGGTAAGCGATTTTGCGAGATTAAATGATATCAAAATACAGATGAAAACGCAAGAAAATGGTGGTACGGAATTTATATTGGGTTTTACGCTTGTTTAATGCCACTCTGATGACTAAATCAGCCATCAGAATAACATCATAATTTAATTAAGTGTATTAAACTTCAGCAATGTTTTCCTTTACCAGTTCATTGCCTTCGGCATCCAGGTACTTACAGGTCATTTCTTCCAGATCGGTTACCCATTTCTCCACTCCTGCATCTGCGGCCTGTTTGCAAAAAGTAATGTAATCTGTTTCGCCCTGCTGGTGTATTTTTAAAGCATGCTCAAGTTTTCCGGCAGAAGGTTCATCGTTGATAATTAAAGCCGGGTATCCATCAGGACTCACTTGCTGGGCGTTATCTTCATTGTCAAAATAAATGGATAAACCATTGCTCACATAAACATCGTTTCGCCTAACACCCAGTTCCTTAATTTCTTTTATAAACTGCGGGAAATCTGCACCAGTTTTAATTTTCGATTCTGCTGCCCGGATGTTTTCGATGGTGAACATAATTATTTATTTAATGAAACTTTGTAAATGGTTGTTTGCGTGTATAAATCGTCAGGTCTTAATACCGTACTTGGAAATTCAGGAATATTAATGGCATTTGGGTGATGTTGTGTTTCCACGCAAAAAGCACCGTAGCTTTCGTAATCCCTGCCACCCTTACCATTTTTCACATCCAAATACTTCGAGGTATAAAGATGTGCTACTGGCTCTGTTGTATATACGCTTAACACTAAACCGCTTTCTTCCTCAATTGTTTTAGTGGCCAGTGATAAATCACCGTATATTTTATCCAGCACGTAGGTTTGATCGTACCCTTCTTCCTCATTCCAATCCTGTCCTATCGCTTTAGATTTTGTAAAATCCATGTTGGTTCCTGCAACAGGGATTAATTTACCCGTAACCGAGTAATTACTATCCTGCTCCAGGTAATGTGAAGCAAAAATCTGCTGTTTGTGGTCCTTAATATTCCCACCATTTGGAGCGAGGTTGAAATAACCGTGGTGTGTTAAATTAATTGCCGTAGCCTGATCGGTTTCTGCCTCGTAACTCAAAATCAGTTCATCATTTTCGGTCAGTTCGAAAGTAAGATCAATGATCAGGTTGCCTGGAAAATTCTCTTCACCATCAACACTTTCATATTGTAAAGTAACCAGCGACTGCTCTCCTTCGCCCACTTCGATAACATCCCATACTTTTCTATCAAACCCTTCAATGCCGCCATGTAAAGTATCCGTCCCTGCATTTTGTGCCAGTTGATAATCTTCACCATCAATCGTAAAACGGCCATTTTTAATGCGATTGGCATAACGCCCCACAATTGCCCCTAAATACGGGTATTGGGTTAAGTAATCCGGGTTAAGGTATTCATCAAAAGTATCGAAACCCAGTACAATATCCTGCATCTCGCCTTTGGCATTTTTTACAATGAATTTGTTGATGATTGCACCATAATTAAATATTTTAACATAAGTGCCTTTACTATTGGTTAATTCGATTGCGATAACTTCTTCGCCATCAATAATTTTTCCGGTAGGTGTTTGCTGAACGCTCATAAATTGTAACTTAGGGCTTTTGTTTCCTAAACAAACATACTATTATTAATGCTTTTAATAAATATATTTTAGCCAAATGAACATTAACCTTGAGGAAAAATTTGCAGAGCAATACGATAAAAAGGCCCACGCTATATATTTTACGCCCGGCAGGGTTAACCTCATTGGCGAGCATATTGATTATAACGGTGGTTTAGTAATGCCCTGCGCCATTACCCTGGGAACATGGCTGGCTATTGCGCCCAATCAGGATCATAAATTCAGGTTTAAAAGTTTAAATTTCGAGAATGAATCGATTGTTGAAAGTAATGTTTTAAACGAAAAAGACGGTAACCACTGGGCAAATTATCCTGTTGGTGTAATCAACGAAATGATTAAGGATGGAAAAGAAATAACCGGATTAGACTTTCTTTTTTATGGGAATATTCCCATCGGATCGGGACTTTCATCTTCAGCATCTATCGAAATTGCCACAGCATATGCGCTAAATACCCATTTCAATTTAGGTTACGATAAACTGGAACTTGTTAAAATAGCCAAACGGGTGGAGAATGATTTTATTGGTCTAAACTCAGGCATTATGGACCAGTTTGCAGTTGCTTTTGGTGAAAAAAACAAAGCGATTGTTTTAGACTGCGAGACCTTAAAATATAAAATGGTTGATGTGGAGCTTGGCAAGTATGTTTTGGCCATCATTAATACCAACAAGCCCCGCGAACTGGCAGATTCTAAATACAATGAGCGTGTTGCAGAATGCCAAACGGCCTTAAAGCAGCTTAACGAAGAAATCACACTTCATTACCTTTGCGAACTTAATGCAGAGAAATTTGCACTGCACAGCCATGTAATAACCGATGAAGTTATTTTAAACCGCGCCACCCATGTGGTAAAAGAAAACGACCGTGTTCATTTAGCAGCAAAAGCCTTAAATGGCGGTAATCTTGAAGAATTTGGCCGTTTGATGTATGCCTCACACGAATCTTTAAGAAACTTATATGAGGTAAGCGGAAAAGAACTGGATGCTGTAGTGGATTTTTGTAAAGATTATGAGCATGTTATTGGTGCACGCATGACCGGTGCAGGCTTTGGTGGTTGTGCCATTGCTCTACTGGAAAAAGGTTTTGAAGAAGATTTTGCCAAACATTTAACAGATTACTACGTAGCTAAAATTGGTTACCCGGCTGCCATTTACATTAGCGAAATTGGTGGTGGACCAACCAGTTTATAACAACATTTAATACAAGATGTATACATGTAAATACAGATACGACGATATCAATCGGTGTAATTCTTTTATCTGTGGCATCATTTTAAAAAATCATGAGAAAATTAAAATTAGACGAGTTAAATCGTCCGGATATTGAAGAATTTAAGGCACAGGAGAAATTACCTGTTGTAGTGGTGTTGGATAATGTGCGCAGCATGCACAATGTGGGCTCTATATTCCGTACAGCAGATGGTTTCGCCCTGGAAAAAGTGATTCTCTGCGGCATTACCGCACAGCCGCCACACCGTGAAATAGAAAAAACGGCTTTAGGCGCTACTCAATCTGTTGATTGGATCCATTATACAGATACTTTACAAGCTGTTGATGCCTTAAGGGACTTAGGTTACGAGATTGTTGCCATTGAGCAGGCCGAAAACAGCACGATGCTAAATACTTTTCAACCCGATCCAAATAAAAAATATGCTTTGATTTTTGGAAATGAAGTAGATGGTGTGAGCGATGAAGTAATGGCTAAAATCGACGAATGCATCGAAATTCCCCAATTCGGCACAAAACATTCTTTTAACATTGTAATTTCTGCCGGTATTGTATTCTGGGATTTCTTTGCTAAATTAAGGTTGTAATCATCTAAGTTTTTTACCAAAGATCACGGAGAAAAAAACACAGAAAATACATCGATTTTTGTAATATTATCTTCGGACATCGGACCGCAGACTTCGCACTATTCAAATGGAAAATCTATTTTTAAAAAAGCTTCAGGTAAAACCAAGTTATACTGTTAAAGTTGTTGATGCGCCTGAACATGCAGCAGCCATATTTGGTGACATCCCATCCGATATTGTTATAAAATATAACGAAGAAGCTGATTTTAATACATTAATTACCTTCACCATAAGTAAAGATCAGCTTAACCAGCAAATTCAGAGGAATTTAAGACAGATTAACGCCAAAACCATTTTCTGGGTTTTTTATCCCAAAAAATCAGCAAAAATCAAATCAGATCTCGATCTGATGAAAAGCTGGCAAGAACTGAATGCTTTTGGCTTAACGCCCTGCGCATCGGCAGCAGTAAATGAAACGTGGACAGCTTTACGTTTAAAACTTATTGAAAAAGTTAAACCATCGGGAATGCGAAACGACCATATTCAAACCAATGAATATGGCGAATATATAGATCCGGTAAATAAAACCGTTAAACTTCCGGTTGATTTACAAACCGCTCTTTCCGGTCATCCACAAGCTTTGGCATATTTTAACCAGCTTGCCTATAGCCATCGAAAAGAATACGTGTTATGGGTATTATCTGCAAAACAAGAAAAAACACGGAACAGCAGGCTCGAAAAAACGGTTGAATTGCTGTTGAACCATAAAAAAAATCCGTCAGACAAATAGAATTTCTACTGATTAAAATCGTTTAAATTCCTTAAAATGTATAGAATACTATACAAATTCTTATTGATTACCTATGGTTAAGTAACTTTTTTGTGAATTTAATTTAACCTCCTAATCTTCTGATAACATGCTATTTGAGTAAAAAATATAGTGTTTGGCAAGATTTTTTCTTAGCCAATGCAAAACAGTACGACATAAAAACTGTTAAGACACTAATATTTAAAAAATAGAAGAACATGAATACGAGAATTACAAAATCAACAATGTTGGTTGCATTATTAGGTTTATCATCACAATTATTTGCGCAGGAGACACCAACAACTACGAGTACTACAGGACGTTTCTCTCCTAAAGAATTCCGTACCTGGTCAGTAGGTGTTCACGGAGGTTTATTAACACCAAGAACTATTTTCGGCAATTCAAATCACCAGTTTCAAACTCCGGTAGAGCATATCGGATACGGTGGTTACATTAAAAAACAAATTTTACCTCAATTAGGTATTCAGGCAGATTTCTTAGCTGGTAAAGTAGAAGAGTTAAGAATTGCTAACGGAATTGATGCTGCCGGAAATACCACTTATGCTGCTAACACAGGTTACAAAACCAATATGCAGTGGTCTGGTGCATTATCAGCAGTCTGGAATGTTGCTAATATCAACATCAATAATGAGAATGCAGTGATTATCCCTTACTTAAAAGCAGGTGCGGGTTACATGTCATCTGGTGCTACAACTACACCAGCTAATACGCAAGATGCAGGTTATTACAGAGAAGGCTGGTTTGTACCTGTAGGTGCCGGTTTTAAACTAGGTGTTGCAAAAGGCATTAACGTAGATTTAGGTTACGATGTAAATTTTGTGAAATCTGCTAAATTTGATGGTGTTAACACTGGTGCTAACGACAGATTTGCTTATGCACACGCAGGTTTAGAATTTGCTTTGGGTAGTAAAGAAAAACCTCAGTTACAAAACTATAGCTCATTAGCTAATTTACGTCAGCAAAGCGCTGAAGAAAGTTCTGAATTAAGAAGAGCATTATCTACTGCTGAGCAAAATGCACAACGCGACAGAGAGCAATATGCTAAAGACCTTGGTGATGACGATAACGATGGTGTAGCAAATAAATTCGACAAATGCCCTGGAACTGCTTCAGGTACAGTTGTTGATGGTTCTGGTTGCCCAATCAAAGTTCAACGCGAAGTAATTAAAGAAACAAGAGTAATTACTGAAGAAGATCGTAAAGTAGTTAAAGATGCAATTTCTAACTTAGAATTCGATTTAGGTAAATCAACTATCCGTTCTAAATCATTTGCTACTTTAAACCGTGTTGCTGCTTTATTGGTAGAGAAAAACTTTAGCTTAAAATTAGCTGGTCACACTGATAATACTGGTGGCAGAGAGTTAAACTTACGTTTATCTAAAGACAGAGCTGAATCAGTAAAAGCTTATTTAGTATCTCAGGGTGCTAATGCATCAAGAATTGAAGCTACAGGTTACGGACCTGACCAACCAATTGCAACTAACAAAACTGCAGCTGGTCGTCAACAAAACCGTCGTGTAGAATTTACTTTATACTAATCGTAAGTAACGGTTAAATAAAAAGCTCCTCAGATTAATTTCTGAGGAGCTTTTTTTATGCTGAACCATTAAGAATAACGATGAAAAACAAACAGAACAAGATTCGTATTAAGATTCCCGCCTGTGCCGGGAATGACGAATGAAGACGATTTTATTGTTGCATTTATTAGAAAACTGGCGTTAGCCCAACTATCTAAGACAATCCCTTTTTATTTTTGTAAGTCATTTTGGCTTTTGTGCCGGCGCTGTAATTGTAGTTTTTTAAATTACTGGCTTTCTTTTCATGAAAAGCTGCACCACGCTCGCTGTCTTCATCATCTTCGTTCGCTTTCTTTTTCTTTGGCTTGGCTGTGGTGGCATCAACAACTTTTAAATCTTCAGGCAGCTCCATTACTTCCATCTTTTGCCCGATGGCTTGCTCTATTTTCTTCACCTCAATCAATTCGATATCGGTAGAGAAAGTAATCGCCACCACTTCTTCATCACCGTTTTTAACAATGCGCTGAATTAAAGTTTCTTTCTGTTCAGGAAGTTCTAAGTGTAAAAGAATAGGAATGCCTTCAATATTTAAATCTCCCAGATTCTCATTGGCAACAATTAAAACCCTTGCATCCGGGTTGTCTTTAAAGTCTTCAATATCATCATAGCCCTTATCATCAAAAAACAATGAACGGTAAATGCTGATTTCTCCTTCTTTATTATGGTTAAAGTTTTTATATACTGTTTGGGCAGTTAACCTGGTATTCACAAAAACCACTACCTTATCAAAAACTTCCCTATCATTCAATAATAAAGTGAGCAGGTTAAGTTTGGTCCTGAAATTTGGCACCTGATACAACATTTGCTGATAAACCTCAGCCTGTTTTTCGCCAATTTCGTCTACCTCAATGGTTGAGGCAGAATCTTTCATAAAAGGCGAAATCATGTGGTTTAATTTTTCGTGCATTACCTCCGTAAATACCACGTGCTGCGATTTATAGGCACTATTGGCCAGCTCAACAACAGGCAACTGCAAGCCTTTTTTAACAATCAGCTCTGCATTATCTACAATAAACAACTGGATTTTATTGGTATTTAGCGCCAGTTTTAAGTATAATGCACGTGCACGATCGGGTACTGCAACAATAATGTCGCAACCATCGGTAATTTCGTTCATCTGCGTATCAACGGCACCACGGCTATCAATTCCCAAAATCCTGAAGGTACCGTTACGGTTAAGCAATTTGAACTGTTCCAGCACATGATCTACATGTTCCGCATCAGGCACTAAAATTAAAGCTCTTGGTGCTTCTTCAAAGGCATACTTTAATTTCATTAAAGTTGCTAAAACATAGGTTGTTGTTTTTCCCGAACCCTCCGGCCCCACCGCTATAACATCTTGTCCACCTAAAATACGCGACATGGTTTTGGCCTGGATTTCTTTTGGAGTTAAAAATCCGGCGTCTGTCATAGCCGCTACAAGTGGTTTGCTAAGTTTTAATTTATCTAAAGACACAATTACTATTTTAATGATTGAACTGCAAATATCCTTAAAATAATTAGCTTTTCTGAAATTGAATTTAAAGCGGTTAAGCCTAAGCTCGTAAATTAAAACGGCTGTTAAACATTAAGGTTAATATTTGAGGTAGAAAATCTATTAAAAGAAGCTACTATTACAAACAGAATAAAAAATAATAAACTGATAATGAATTATTTATAATATTATTTAAAATAAATACTACTAAATCCATAGATATTATATACTTATTTATATATTTGCTCAACATTAATCATAAAGAAAACGATGTTGAACAATTAAACGCTAAAATTATGTCAATCTATTTTCAATATCCCACTATAGATGAATTTCAGGCCCTTACCTATCCAGTAAAAACGGAAGAAAATAAGCAGGAATATTTAAAGGATGAAGATAGTTTAATTAAAGAACAAATTTTAGAATTGAGGGATTATTTGGCATTAAAACAGTTATAAAATAAGGCCAGTTGACCGATTGGAAGGTTGGGGGTTTCATAAACTCTTTACAATGGTTCGAATCCATTACTAGGCCACAAAGTGTATCTCATAGCACTTTACCTGATTCTGCTCAATCAGGTAAGATTTGGTTATCTTATATTTGTTTTGTTGTTAGCAAAGGCTATCCGCGAGGGATAGCCTTTAACTTTTAAATAATTTTTTAAGATCTCTATTTAAGACATCCTTATCTTTTTTAAATATTAAGAAGCGCAGTTTCAGTGCTTATCGTAAAGGGTTGGTCCTGCTGTACACTGCAATCTTTTTGGGCAGCTTGCTACAATACAATATAACGATACCAAAAAGTATTTCCGTTTCCATCAGGGCTATTTAGGAGGGTTAGTGGATCTACCCTGGCAGATTTCCCGACTGCGTTGCACTCCGCTCGAAATGACGATAACTAGAAAAAATTTACTTATGAATTGATTGCGGCTATTCATATTGATTTTTATACCATAAATCATCTATAAGCATGACTAAATATTTTTTTCTAAAATCTCAAAACATTTTATTTCAAACGTGGTTATTTATATAATTCACATTATACTAATCTTTTACAGATTAATTTGTTTGGTTTAAAAAAGGGATTTATGGATATAAATCCCTTTTCTTTTATGCCAATATTTTAAATCCTATATTCGCTACATCAACATTTACATTCCTATTTTAGATGAACCGAAAACATTTCCTTTCTTCATTTATTGCAGCTGCAACCGTATTTCCGGCTTTTAAAACATTAGCAAATACTGTCGAAAATGAAAGTTCATCTTTTAAAACCCCACCTTACTTAAAACCGGGCGATACGATTGGAATAACCAGTCCGGCGGGCTACATTACACCGGAGCAGATTCAACCCTCAGTCTTACAGATGCAAAGCTGGGGCTTTACCATAAAAACCGGCGATACCATTGGCAAACGCGATTTTACTTACGGCGGAACGGATGCTGAAAGGTTGGCAGACTTGCAGCGCATGCTTGATGATCCCAATATAAAAGCCATTATGTGCGCCCGTGGCGGATATGGCCTGGTGCGGATTATCGATCAGCTTGATTTTTCTTCTTTCAAAAAAAATCCAAAGTGGATTATAGGTTTTAGTGATATTACCGTTTTACATTGCCACCTGGCTAAAAACTATGGCATTGCCTCCATCCATTCTAAAATGTGCAATAGCTTTCCTGATGATTGGGGCAAAGCCGAACCTATACAGATTGAAACCATTCTTTCCATCAAAAATGCATTAATTGGCGAACAAATGGGTTACACCGCTCCTGCCAATAGTAACAACCGGTTAGGAAAAGTTGATGGTATTTTGGTAGGCGGCAACCTGAGTATCATTGAAACCTTGGCAGGAAGTGATTCTGATTTAAACACGAAAGACAAAATACTTTTTATAGAAGATACCGGCGAATACCTTTATAGTATAGACCGGATGCTGTGGAATTTAAAACGCAGCGGAAAACTAAAAAACCTGAAAGGTTTAATTGTTGGTGGTTTTAAAGTTAAGCCTGATGATGCCGGAGAAGAGTTTGGCAAAACCATTTATGAAATCGTTTTAGAAAAAATAAAGGAATATGGCTATCCTGTCGCTTTCGATTTTCCTGTTGGGCACCAGCGCAATAATTTTGCTTTAAAATGCGGTGTAAACCATACGCTAACCGTAAAAGAAACCGGTTCAGTTTTACAAAGCATAGCTTAATTAAGGGACAAATAATTTATAAATCAGATAACAGATTATTGTTCCAACTGCAGCGATGATGAAGCCGCTTAACCTTTTCTTTTTGATAAAACAGATCAGAATAATGCCAGAGATGGATACCAAAGTCATGAGTACGGCTGAGATATCGATAATCCAGGACCAAGCCTTACCCGAATCCCTGCCTTTATGCAAATCGTTAATTACGGCCACTGCACCAAACCTGGTGGTAGTTAATTCATATTTACCTGTTTCGCGGTCGATAAAAGAATCGGCCAGGTAACCAGGTCCGTTAAAAGTTAAGCTCAGTTCGCGGTCGTCCATTCTAAAATCGCTCAATGCGCCTCTAACCTGGTGTTTGCTCCTTAAAAATTCAACAATTTGTAGTTTGTTTATTTTATTGGTATCTGCCTGGTTTACCCATTTTAAATCTACCGAGCCTGAATCTTTCTCCACCACTTCTTTTCCCGAGGTAAACCAATCAGCATGATTTAAGGTTAATCCTGATACTGCAAAAAACAGCAATATAGTAAAACTCACCATCGATAAGTAAATGTGCAGCCAGCGTGATAAACCGGCTAAACGTTTCTTCCCCTTGCCTTTTCCACTATCCTTTTTTACCGGCTTTTTTCCCAGTCCGCCAGGTGCAGCGATAGTATTATTTTGCGATTTTTCTGTAGTCAAGGGATGCTGATGCTAATTCTGTATTTGGGGTTAATTCTACTTTTTGTGCGGAACCGGTAAATTTCATTTCTTTCGAAATCACCTGATAGGTGCCATGCTCGCGGGCTACTTCAATATAAACAGTATATGTTCCGGCTTTTACTAATTTGCCGCTATCATCTTTTCCATCCCACGATAAACTGTATTTACCAGGACCACGTGTAGCCGAACTGGTTGAACTTAATTTTCCTTCAGCTCCTTTTCTAAATTCATCACCGTTTACACGATTCCACGATTTTAAATCTGGTAACCAGCGTGGTTTGTTATACCAGATGGCCAGGTTACGTACCGGTGTTTTTGCAGCATCTTCTACCCATACGGCCACAAACGGACGGCGAACACGTTTTCCATCGGTCGATTCGATATTGGCAAGCTCTAAATTCACAATCAGTTCATATTTCGTATTCCAGAGTTTATCTGCCTTGTTAACTTTCGCCATTGCAGCTGCTGGTTTAGCTGAAACCAGTTCATACTCCGCCCAATTTTTATTTTTAATCTCTTTGCCATTTTTGGTAACCAAAAGGTAAGCAATATCATTTCGGTTAGCGGTAATCGCTTCAATTTCTGAAACAGATAATACATTAAACGAAGTGGCAAGTGCGCCCGCTTCACTGGCATCAGCAGCAATAACTGTAGCGCTGATAATTTCTGAGGCTGGATTTCCTGTACGTGGATCAACAATATGCGAATACCATTTTCCATTAACATTAAAGCCCCTGCGGTAATTACCACTGGTGGCAACCGCCATATTTGAAACTTTAATTGTATTTAACGCTGCATCATTTTCTGTATCGGCCTTTGGATTGGCAATTTCGATATTTTCCGGCTGATTTCCTTTAACCACCATATCGCCGCCAATGTTCACCACCACGTTTTCAATCCCCGGTGTTTGCATGGCTTTATCAGCAGCTTTATTAATGATATAACTTTTAGCAAAAGAGTTTAAAGCCAAAGGCACCTCATCTAAGCGAGTAACGGTTTTATTTTTCCCGTCCAGTACATAATGCTTTTGTTTAACCAGGCTAACTGCATTTTCCAGCTCGCTGGCAGATGGCAAACGGTGTTCAGCTGATGCTTTTTTCCAAACATTGCCAATAAGGGCTGCTGATGCATCAAGGGCACCATTAGTTAAATTTTTATAATCCTCAAACTGTCGCAAAACCTCAAATAATTCCGGTGAAATTTTAGTGGTCTGTTTACCGTTTTTCATCCATTGGCTAAATTCGCTGGATGGTTTGTAAGCACTTAAAATCTCATCTAAACGATCAATTTCTTTAAGCGTACGTTCTTCGGCCAGGTCGGCATCTGCCTGATTACTTGCTTTAAATTTTAACTCTAAAGATGTACCCAATACATTTTCATAGTTGGAAACAAATGTTCTTAAAGCTTTTTTAGGACTCACAAAGGCCGAAGCTGTGATCACCAATAAAAAGATGGCGGCTAAGTGTTTAAATTTCATTCAGGAGTTTTTGAGATTTTAATGCAAAGAAAATAGTTTATCTGGAATTATTTTAAATAAGATCAAATATATTTGAAATAATACAAATCTGCTCATCTGCAGTTCATTTGGTTCCGTATTTATTTTTATTGACGCGAACTGCAAGGAAGGGTTTAATTAGATTAGGTTAAATTTAGTTTATTCGGTTAAACATATTGGCCAATTCAGCCTGGCTTTTAGCAATCCTGTTTAGGCATTAAGCTTTTTTTTCCTATTTTCGCTTATACGATGCTGAATATACAATCTAAACTTCCTGGTGTAGGTACCACCATTTTTTCGGTGATGAGCAAACTTGCGGCAGAACACAATGCCATTAATTTATCACAAGGATTTCCTGATTATGCCTGCGACCCAAAACTGGTTGAATTGGTAAACAAAGCCATGAAAGATGGTTTTAACCAATATGCGCCAATGCCTGGCAATATTTTTTTAAAGGAAACCATTGCAGAGAAAGTAGAAAAACTTTACAACGTAAAATATAATCCTGAAACAGAAATTACCGTTACTGCAGGCGGAACACAGGCTATTTTTACCGCATTGGCGGCCATCATTAATGCAGGCGATGAAGTGATCATTTTTGAACCTGCTTACGATAGCTATGCCCCTACCGTAAAACTTTTAGGCGGTTTGGTTAAAACCTATGAGCTTGCCCCACCTAGTTACGGTATAGATTGGGATATGGTTAAAAAGCTGTTTACCGCAAAAACAAGAATGATCATTTTAAATACGCCGCAGAATCCTACCGGGAGTATTTTATCTGAAGATGACATGAAATCGCTGATTAAACTGATCAGTGGCACCGACATTTTAATTTTAAGCGATGAGGTTTATGAGCATTTAATTTATGATGAACAAAAACACCAGAGTGTAATGCTTTATCCCGAATTAAGGCAGCGGAGTTTCATTGTAGCCTCGTTCGGTAAACTTTTACACGCTACAGGATGGAAACTGGGTTATTGCCTGGCTCCGGAAAAACTGACCAAAGAATTCAGGAAGGTACACCAATTTAATGTTTTCAGCGTTAATAGTCCCATGCAGCAGGCCATTGCCGAATACATTAAACAACCTAAAAATTATACCGGATTAGCCAGCTTTTTTCAGCAGAAACGGGATTATTTCAGGGATTTGTTGGCCGGGAGCCGTTTTAAACTTTTGCCATGTAACGGTTCTTATTTTCAGTGTGCAAGCTATAGCGACATCAGCGATGAAAAAGACACCGATTTTAGTATGCACTTAATTAAGGAGTTTGGAGTGGCTACCATTCCAGTTTCGGCATTTTATCAGAAATCGACCGATCATAAAATCATTCGCTTCTGCTTTGCCAAAGAAAATTCTACGCTTGCCTTAGCTGCAGAGAAATTAAAAAACGTTTAACCAGTTTAAAACATTAAAAATGGAAGCACCTGTTTACACTCAAATAGAAAACCTGAAAGTAACCGTCTTTCAAGCTTATCTCTTTTGGGAAAACATAGAAAAAAACCTTTTAAATCTTGCGCTGAGGCTATCCATGGGTGTTCGGGAAAAAACCGACATCATTATCCTGCCCGAAATGTTCAATACCGGTTTCAGCATGAATTCGGAAGCATTGGCTGAAGAAATGGGTGGAAAAACCATGCAATGGATGCAAAAAATGGCAGACCTGTATAATTGTGTGGTTACCGGAAGCTTAATTATTAAAGAAAATAACCAATATTATAACCGTTTAATCTGGATGGAACCAGATGGCAAACACCAGCATTACGATAAACGCCATTTATTTGGCATGGGCGATGAAGACCATCATTTCAGTCCGGGAAAAGACAAATTAATTGTAGAACTTAAGGGCTGGAAAATCAGGCTGGCCATCTGTTACGACCTTCGTTTCCCGGTTTGGTTGCGTAATGTAGATCAGGAATATGATATCTTACTTCTTGTTGCCAACTGGCCTGATAAACGCTCGGCACACTGGAAAGCGCTTATCCCGGCAAGGGCGATCGAAAACCAGAGTTATGTGATTGCCGTAAACCGTGTTGGCCATGATGGTAACCAGATTTACCATAGCGGATTATCCATGTGTTTAGATCCTTACGGAAATACCGTTTATTATAAGCCAGAGGATGAAGATTTATATACTTTTAGCATCAATTATGAGGAACTGGTTAAAGTTAGAAGACAGTTTCCGTTTTTAAAGGATGCAGATCGGTTTACGATTGATTAGTGAATAACCAATAATTATATTACAACTTTCAGACCAATAGTAAAACGATTAATGAATAATGACCAATGTTCAAACCAAATAACCAGACAGGATTGATTGATTTAACAATCTAACAATTCGTCAATTGACCAGTTAACCTATTAACCACCCTTTACAATTAACCAGTTAACCAATTCAAACAATTAACCACCCTTAACAGTTAACCAAACTACACAAATGTTTAACCGCCGTAAATTTATAAAAGCGTCAGCCTTGTCTGCAGGTTTGATGGCCATTGATAAAAGCAGCATTGCCAATGTGCTCCCTGAAAATGATTCGAAAGCAGCAAATTTCCCGATTGTGATTTCTACCTGGGATTTTGGGATTGCAGCCAATGCAGATGCCTGGAAAGTATTATCATCAGGCGGACGTGCCCTGGATGCTGTAGAACAGGGGGTTTGGGTGCCGGAAGCAGATGAAAAAAATCAATCTGTAGGTTATGGTGGTTTGCCCGATCGTGATGGCCGTGTAACCCTCGATGCCTGCATTATGGATGAACAAGGCAATTGCGGCGCTGTTTTAGCACTCGAATATATTAAACACCCCATTTCGGTAGCGCGCAAGGTAATGGAAAAAACGCCCCATGTAATGCTGGCTGGCGATGGCGCTTTGCAATTTGCATTAGAGCAGGGTTTTAAAAAAGAAAATCTCCTGACTCCCGCAAGCGAAAAAGCATGGAAAGAATGGTTGAAAACGGCAAAATATGCGCCGGTAGTGAATATTGAAAATAAACTTTACGAAAAAGCAGCCCCACAAAAATTACCAGGAAATCAATATAACCACGATACCATCGGGATGTTGGCGATTGATGCCAAAGGAAACATTTCTGGTGCCTGTACCACCAGCGGCATGGCCTATAAACTGCATGGACGGATTGGTGATAGTCCGATTATAGGTGCAGGTTTGTATGTAGATAACGAAATTGGTGGCGCAACCTCTACCGGTGTGGGCGAAGAAGTGGTGAGAAATGTGGGATCATTTTTGGTAGTAGAACTGATGCGCCAGGGTTATAGCCCGGAAGCAGCCTGTAAAGAAGCCGTTATGCGGATTATTAAAAAGAAACCAGAAACCGCAAAAAATATCCAGGTGGGCTTTTTAGCCATCAATAAAAAGGGCGAGTATGGTGCTTATGCCATTCAGCAAGGCTTTAGTTATGCGGTTTGCAATGCAGAAAAACAGAATTTATTGATCAAAGGAAAAAGTTATTATTAATATGGCTTGTTTAGAAGTCTGCGCAAATTCTTACGCTTCGGCATTGGCTGCTCAAAACGGCGGTGCTAAAAGGGCTGAATTTTGCGATAACCTGGCCGAAGGTGGCACTACACCAAGTTATGGTCAGCTGGCATTAGCCAAGAAAAACCTGTCCATCGAAATTTGGCCGATTATCCGTCCGCGGGGTGGTGATTTTTTATATTCTGACACAGAATTTGAGTTAATAAAAGAAGACATAAAAATCTGTAATTCATTAAATTGCGAAGGTGTTGTAATAGGAATACTTAAAGCAGATGGTACAATTGACAAAGAAAGGTGTGCTGAACTAATTGAGTTGGCACGTCCGATGGATGTGGCTTTCCACAGGGCATTTGATATGAGCAATGATATGTATCAGGCACTGGAAGATTTGATCGAACTCGGTATTAAAAGGGTACTCACTTCTGGCGGTGCATCATCAGCTCTATTGGGTGCAGAGAAATTATCTCAATTGGTTAAAAAGGCAAATGGAAAGATCACAATCATGCCTGGCGCCGGAATAAATGAAAATAATATCCAACAACTCATTGACCAGACTGGAGCAACTGAATTTCATGCTTCGGCAAAGGAATTTGTAGAGAGCAAAATGAAGTTTCGGAATAATGAATCTAAAATGGGCAGTATTGATGATGAATACCGTTATGAATTAACTTCTGAAATTAGAGTGAAAGCTTTAGTTGATTGGATTAATAAGGTTTAATAAAATTTGTCATTTCGACTGTATCGCGAAACACCCGCCTGATACGGGCAGGAAGAAATTTATGAGATGTAATTGTAAATAGATTTCTCCGCTACGGTCGAAATGATTGTTATGATAAAAACAAATTTTAAGCGGCAATATTAAAGTTATTTTTATAGCTCTCCTGGTTTTTAATAACAGCAGCAATTCTTAGCGCTATTTTGTTTCTAACGGCATTAATTAC
>NZ_BAABBY010000017.1:0-70867 GCF_039538295.1 Pedobacter jeongneungensis
GAATATATTCACTATTATAATAACGACAGAATCAGACTCAATTTAAACGGGATGAGCCCGATAAAATATCGAGCTCATCAGTCTAATTAATTTTTTAACTTTGTCCAACTTTTTGGGTTCAGTCTAATTTTAATTTGAGGCATTTTTTATGTAGCTATATTTTAAAACGGTGGATCATCGTCATTGTAGTCATCCATTTTGGAAGGGCGGATAATCACATTGCTTTGTTTTTCAAAATCCTGCGATGGATACATTCCTGCAGATGGATCAGCCGCGAACGAATTTGGCGGTGCATTAAAATCATCTTCAAGATCCTGAAATTTCACAAATTTACCTACGAATTTAAGTGGCACAATTCCGGTTTCACCATTACGGTGTTTTGCAATAATTACTTCGCCAATACCTGCCTGCGATCTTCCTTGCTCATCTTCGGTAATGCCGTAATATTCAGGGCGATAAAGGAATAATACCATATCCGCATCCTGCTCAATAGATCCCGATTCACGTAAATCGGATAACATTGGCCTTTTTCCCTGCAAGCCTGGCCTGCTCTCTACCGCACGACTTAACTGCGAAAGTGCCAATACCGGAACATCAAGTTCTTTTGCTACTGATTTTAGTGCCCTCGAGATACTACCAATTTCCTGCTCACGGTTACCACCACCTTTTCCTTCTCCTTTACCATGCATTAACTGCAAGTAATCGACAATTACCAGCTGGATATCGTACTGCGATTTTAATCTCCGGCATTTTGCCCTGAACTCAAATATATTTAGTGCCGGAGTATCATCTATCAATAGGGGAGCTTCGGTTAAGCGGCCAATTTTACTGTGCAGCTGTTGCCATTCCCATTCCTGTAAATTTCCTTTCCTGATTTTTTCCTGCTCAATTTCTGCTTCTCCTGAAATTAAACGATTCACCAGCTGAACCGACGACATCTCGAGTGAGAATACTACTGTTGGTTTTGCAAAATCGACGGTGGCATTACGCGCACAGGTAAGTACGAATGCCGTTTTTCCCATCGCCGGACGTGCAGCGATAATCACAAGATCCTGTTTTTGCCATCCACCGGTAATCCTGTCTAAGCCGGTAAAACCCGTTGGCACACCAGTTAAACCATCAGTTTTGGTACGAAGTTCTTCAAGTGTAGCAAGAGATTGTTTGATGATATCGTCCATTTTCTGGGTATCTCTACGCAGGTTATTCTGGGCAATTTCAAAAAGGCCTTTTTCAGCCTGATCCAATAAATCGAAAATATCAGTCGTATCTTCATAAGCATTGGTGATAATTTCGGTTGAGATCCTGATCAGTTCGCGCTGGATATATTTTTGCGAAATAATCCTCGCGTGAAATTCAATATTAGCTGCAGAAGCAACACGGTTGGTTAAATGCGTAATGTAATAAGCCCCCCCAACCATTTCTAACGAACCCAGCGTACGCAGTTCTGAAGTTACCGTTAAAATATCTACAGGTTTCGATTTCTGGAATAAAATGTGGATCGCTTCAAAGATTTTCTGGTGAGCGATGTTATAAAAAACTTCAGGCTTTAAAACGTCGATTACTGCTGACAGAGCATCTTTTTCGAGCATCAATGCACCTAAAACGGCTTCTTCCAGGTCTAATGCCTGTGGGGGAATTTTCCCTTGTGAACTAATGGTATTGCTTAATCTGCTTTTTCTAGCAGTCATACTGTTCTTTCCGCCTTGTTCATTATCGATACTCATTCAACAAAAGTAATCAAATTTTGACGGGGTTGTTTGAATTAGTTACTACTTGTTTGTTAACAAATTGAAGTATAATCAGATTAAATTTTACAGGCTTTTATTAAATCGTAAAAAATTTTAAACAATTAAATGTTAATAATAAGAATATAGATTAGGGCTAAAACATTTATTTGAATACTTTTGCCTAACAATTTCAAAACATGGATAATTTTAGAAGACCGCAACGCGCAAAAGAGAATAATGAGTTTGTATTCGGCATCAGGGCCGTAATAGAAGCCGTTAAAGCTGGAAGAGATATTGAAACCATTTACCAGCAACGCGGTTTGGGCGGCGAATTATTTTTGGAGTTGAAAGCACTTTTGAAAGATACACTGATCCCGTTAAATTCTGTTCCGGTAGAAAAACTGAACCGGATGTCGCAGAAAAACCACCAGGGGGTAATCGCCGTAATTTCGCCGATTACTTACCAGAATATTGAAGACATCGTTCCGGCGGTTTTTGAAAAAGGAGAGGTGCCCTTAATATTAGTTTTAGATAGCGTAACCGATGTGCGCAACATGGGCGCAATTGCCCGTACCGCTGCCTGCGTAGGCGTTCATGCCATTGTAGTGCCTTTAAAAAATGCTGCACAGATTAACGCTGATGCCATAAAAACATCTGCCGGAGCGTTGTTTAGTATCCCGATCTGCCGTCATAGTAATTTGCACAAAACCTGCCTGTTTTTGCAGGAAAGTGGTTTACAAATTGTAGCTTGTACTGAAAAAACAAATGATTTTATATATTCCCCTGATTATACCATGCCTACCGCAATTGTAATGGGATCAGAAGATGAAGGCATTTCTAACGAGCTTTTAAGAGTGGCCGATCATTTGGCTAAAATACCAATGGCAGGTAAAATTGAATCGCTCAATGTGTCTGTTGCTGCAGGCGTAATTCTATATGAAGCGGTTAGACAGCGGGGGAAGTAAGGAGGGATGTAAGATGGAAGAGGGGAAATGGATGATGGGGAATTAATGGAAAATGTAAAATGGGTGATGGGGGAATTGATGTTGATGTAAAAGGGAAAAGGTAAGATGGATGATGGGCAACTATGCTACATCATCCATCTTACATCTCACATCTTCCATTCTAAATAAACTTGTTTCCGAAGCGTGATTTTACCTCTGCAACAAACTCTTTAACACGTTGTTCTTCATCACGAGGGCAAATCATCAGCATATTGTTATTTTCTACCACAATATAATCGTGCAATCCCTGT
The DNA here is from genome assembly GCF_039538295.1 of Pedobacter jeongneungensis. Taxonomy (NCBI): domain Bacteria; kingdom Pseudomonadati; phylum Bacteroidota; class Sphingobacteriia; order Sphingobacteriales; family Sphingobacteriaceae; genus Pedobacter; species Pedobacter jeongneungensis. Next base: position 2,983 of record NZ_BAABBY010000017.1, read on the forward strand.
AAGATCACCAGTTTATCTTTCGGAACATTAACCATACAGTTCGACGAATCGAACATAATGACCTGTTCTGAAGGGATAACTGCATTGCCAACGTAATCTTTCTCTGCCATTTCGTAAATAGAAGCCCAGGTGCCTAAATCAGACCACCCGAAATCAGACGGAAGCACATAAACATTCTCGGCCTTTTCCATGATGCCAAAATCGATCGATATATTGGTACATTGTAAATAGGCATTATTGATAAACGTTTTTTCGTTTTCGGTATTCAGTTCCGATCGGCCCAGACTGAATATTTCATACATGTCAGGCAGGTGTTTCTCGAAAGCGTTCAAAATGGTTTTTGCCGACCAGATAAATATTCCCGCGTTCCAAAGGAAATCACCACTTTGCATAAATGATTTTGCTAAATCAAGGTTTGGCTTCTCAGTAAAGGTTTTAACTTTATGCAGATCGGTGTCGGTATTAAGCACATAATCAGTGTGTTGTATATAGCCATAACCTGTATCCGGACGATTTGGTTTAATACCCAGCGTAATTAAACAATCGTTTTTAGAAGCTGCATCCAACGATTGCTCAATCGATTGTACGAAACCATCTATATCGGCAATGGTATGATCAGAAGGCGCTACAACGATTGTGGCATTTGGATTTAATTCGGCAATTTTTAAACTGCCATATGCAATGCATGGTGCTGTATTTCTAAGTAGGGGCTCAGCCAGGATCTGGTTAGGACTTAACTGGGGCAACTGTTCTTTTACGAGGTCAGAATAAATCTCATTCGTAACTATAAAAATATTTTCAGGAAGACAGATTTTTAAAAACCTGTCGTACGTACTTTGTATTAAAGTTTTACCTACACCGAAAAAATCGATAAACTGTTTTGGGTATTCTGTTCTGCTTACCGGCCAAAAGCGACTTCCGACGCCACCGGCCATAATTAATGCATAATAATTTTTATTCATTTTTTATTTTAAAAATTACACAATGCCTTCGTTAAGGAGATCGTGTAAGTGGATGATGCCAAAGTAAGTATTTTGTTCCAGAACTAACAATTGTGTTATATTGTTTTGTTTTATAATGTCTAAGGCATCAACTGCCAAAGCATCAAATTGTATGCTCTTAGGGCTTTTACCCATAATATCTTCGGCTTTTAAACCAGCAATAGAATTATTGTTTTCCAACATTCTCCTGATATCGCCGTCGGTAATCACACCTAATACATGGTTAGCTGAATCAACAACAGCAACAGCCCCCAAACGGTTTTTACTAATTTCAATTAGTACATCTTTTACAGATGCAGTTGGGCTAATAGATGGTTTTTCGTTTGATAAGGCTAAATCTCTTGCTTTTAAATAAAGTTTTTTACCCAATGATCCTCCGGGATGGTATTTGGCAAAATCTGCTTCATTAAATTCCCTGCATTCGAGCAGGCAGATTGCCAATGCATCGCCCAATGCCAATTGTGCAGTGGTGCTGGTGGTAGGGGCTAAATTATGTGGACAGGCTTCTTTTTCGAACGAAGTATTTAAAATCAGATCAGCCTGTTCTGCCAAAAATGAATTTAATTCGCCAACCATCCCGATCAACAGATTATTAGACGTTTTTAGCAGCGGAACCAATACTTTAATTTCTGGTGTATTCCCGCTTTTGGATAAGCAAATCACAATATCATCAACCTGGATCATACCCAAATCACCGTGTATGGCATCTGCAGCATGCATAAAAATTGCAGGGGTACCTGTTGAATTGAAAGTAGCTACCATTTTTTGCGCAATAATGGCACTTTTCCCGATACCGGTTACAATTACCCGTCCTTTGCCCTGTAAAATACTTGATACGACTTTTTCAAAATCGTTATCGAGATTCTTTGCAACATTTAATATTGCTGCTGCTTCGAGCTCTAATGTGCTTACAGCCGATTGAATTATTGATTTTTTACTTTTCAAAGAGAAAATAATTGTCTGTTAATACTTGAAATTCTTGTAAAATTATGTTATTTTGGATACAAAAATAGCATCGCATATTTTATTACACAAAATGGACGTGAAAAAGTCGTTATTTGATAACCTACAAAATTTCTTCGGGTTTGATAATTTCAAGGGTGATCAGGAGTCGATCATTACAAATATTTTAGAAGGCAATAACACTTTTGTTATTATGCCAACAGGTGGAGGGAAGTCTATTTGCTATCAGTTACCCGCTTTAATGAGCGAGGGAACAGCAATTGTTATTTCTCCATTAATTGCATTGATGAAAAACCAGGTAGACCAGTTAAGGGCTTTTGGTGGAAATGACAGTATTGCACATTTTCTTAATTCATCCCTAAATAAATCTGAAATTACTCAAGTTAAATCTGATCTTTTAAGCGGTCAGACCAAATTATTGTATGTTGCGCCCGAATCCCTGGCGAAGCAGGACAATATTGAATTTTTAAATCTGATTAAAATCTCCTTCGTTGCAGTTGACGAAGCGCACTGTATCTCTGAATGGGGGCACGATTTCAGACCAGAATACCGTAAAATCAAACAGGTTATTGCGGGTTTAGGAGATAATATTCCAATTATTGCATTAACAGCTACCGCTACACCAAAAGTGCAGCAGGATATTATGAAGAACCTGGGGATGACGGAAGCAACATTGTTCAAATCGTCGTTTAACAGGCCAAACCTGTTCTACGAAATCCGCCCTAAACGAGATATTACCAAAGAGATTATCAAATATATTAAATCAAATCCGGGTAAATCGGGGATTATTTATTGCCTCAGCCGTAAAAAAGTAGAGGAAGTTGCCGAAGCCTTAAACCTTAACGGAATCAGTGCTTTGCCTTATCACGCGGGTTTAGATCCCAAAGTGCGGGCCGAAACGCAGGATAAATTTTTGATGGAAGATGCTGAGGTTATTGTGGCCACCATTGCCTTTGGTATGGGGATCGATAAACCGGATGTACGTTTTGTAATCCACCACGATGTGCCAAAGAGTATGGAAGGTTACTACCAGGAAACAGGCAGGGCCGGACGTGATGGCGGGGAAGGTGTATGTATAGCTTTTTACTCTCAAAAAGATGTAGATAAGCTGGCCAAGTTTATGAAAGATAAACCGGTTTCGGAACGTGAAATTGGTACGCAGATATTAAAAGAAGTGATTGATTATGCAGAGTCGGGCGTTTGCAGGCGTAAGCAGATTCTTCATTATTTTGGTGAAAACTTTAACGAAACTGGCTGTAATTGCATGTGCGACAATTGCAAAAAGCCTAAAAAACAGTTTGATGCTGAAAACCAGTTATCTACCTTATTAAAGTTTATAGAAAAATCAGGCGAAAAATTTGACGATGCACATTTGTTGAACGTTTTCTTAGGCTTAGAAACCGCACAAACCATTGCCTATGAGCATAGTAAAGTGCCCGAATTTGGTGTTGGAAAGGAAGATGGAGAACTGATGTGGAAATCGATCATCCGTCAGGCTGTTTTAAACAATTACCTGTATAAAGATATCGATAATTATGGTTTATTAAAATTAACTAAACAGGGCAGGGATTTTATTGTAAATCCTTACAGCCTTAAATTTATATTAAACGAACCAATAGAAAGTGGTGCCGACGACGATGATGATGATGTAAAACAGGGCACTGGAGCTTTAGACACTCATTTGTTATCGTTGCTTAAAGATCTCCGCAAGAAAATTGCCAAACAGAAAAGTGTGCCACCCTTTGTTGTTTTCCAGGATCCATCTTTAGAAGAAATGTGTACACATTATCCGATTACGATGGAAGAACTTCGTCAGATTTCGGGTGTAGGTTCTGGTAAAGCCATGAAATTCGGAAGTCCTTTTATCGAATTGATCAAAAAATATGTAGAGGATAACGATATCGAGCGCCCGATTGACCTGATTATTAAAACCCAGGCCAATAAATCGCAGATGAAGGTTTCGATTATCCAAAATATCGACAGACAGATCGGTTTAGAGGATATCGCTGATTCAAAAGGCATTACCTATGAAGAAATCCTTAAAGAAGTAGAATCTATCGTTAATTCTGGCACCAAACTTAACCTGAATTATTTCATCGATGAAGTAATTGATGACGACCGCCAGGATGAAGTTTTCGATTATTTCAGGGCTGCAGAAAGCGACTCTATAGACGAAGCATTGAACGAATTAGGTGAAACCGATTACACCCGCGAAGAAATTCAATTGATGCGGATTAAATTTATGTCAGAACTAGGAAATTAAAAATTAGACGTGAGATATGAGATGCTAGATTTGAGATAAACTCACATCTCATGTCTCACTCTCATGTCTCACATCTCAACTATGCTTAACTATTTAGATAAATTAAAAAATACAGATTCAGGGAATTTCTTTTTAATGGCTGGTCCATGCGCTATCGAAGGCGAGGATATTGCCATGAGGATTGCTGATAAGATTATAAATATTACCGATAAACTGCAAATTCCATATATTTTTAAAGGCTCCTACCGGAAAGCGAACAGAAGTAAAGGCAGTTCTTTTACGGGCATTGGTGATGAAAAAGCCTTGCGCATTTTAGAAAGAATCGGTAGAGAATTTGGTGTGCCAACCGTTACCGATATCCACGAAAGTGGCGAGGCGGCCATGGCTGCAGCTTATGTAGATGTATTGCAGATTCCTGCATTTTTATGTCGCCAAACCGATTTATTAATCGCTGCTGCCGAAACCGGCAAAGTGGTAAACGTTAAAAAAGGCCAGTTCCTTTCTGCCGGTTCGATGAAATTTGCGGTGGAGAAAGTAAAAGAAGCCGGAAACGAGAAGGTAATTTTAACCGATAGGGGCAATACCTTTGGTTACCAGGATTTAATTGTTGATTACCGTGGCTTACCTGAAATGCAGAGTTTTGGCGTGCCTGTGGTGATGGATTGTACGCATTCTTTACAACAGCCCAATCAAAGCAGCGGCGTTACCGGTGGTAAACCCGAATTGATTTCGACTATCGCCAAAGCTGCCATTGCAGTTGGTGCGGATGGTTTATTTATCGAAACACACCCTGATCCGGCCAATGCAAAATCGGACGGTGCCAATATGCTGCACCTGGATTTACTGGAAGAAACATTAACCAAACTGATCAGGATCAGACAAGCCATACTATAATTTTGAACAGCCCGAAAGTATTTCTCACTGCCGGATGGCGAAAACTGGCTTTGGCGCAATATGCGGTTGATAAAGAAATACTTTCGAAATATTTGCCCCCGCACACCGAACTGGATGACTGGCAGGGGAAATATTATGTAAGTTTGGTTAGTTTTATGTTTGTTGATGTAAAGCTGCTTGGCTTTAATATTCCCTTTCATACCAATTTTGAAGAGGTTAACCTAAGGTTTTACGTCAAATTTAAAGATGGTGAAAACTGGAAACGGGGAGTGGTATTTATTAAGGAATTTGTGCCTAAACCAGCCATTACCTTTGTAGCCAATACCATTTACAAAGAAAATTACCAAACATTCCCGATGAAACATGTTTGGATTGAACAAGGGCACCAGCTCGAAGTAGATTATTTGTGGAAGAACAAAAACTGGCATAATTTTTCCGTAACTGCCGCTTCAAAAGCTGAAGAAATTTTAGCTGGTAGTGAAGAAGAATTTATTACCGAACATTATTGGGGGTACACTAAAATTGGCGCCAATAGAACTTCCGAATATGGTGTAGAGCACCCGCGCTGGCTGGCGTATCCGGTAAAAGATTATAAAATTAATGTCGATTTCGGAATTAATTATGGAAATGATTTTGCTTTTCTAAATCGGGCCAAACCCGATTCTGTAATGCTTGCAGAAGGATCGGAGATCAGGGTATTGAAAGGTAAAAAGTTTTAATTTTTATAAAGAAAACGTCATCTAGACCGTACTTGAGAGATCTGCATAGATTTCTCCCTGCCCATAGCAGGCGGGCATTTCGCTTTGCTCCAGTCGAAATGACACTTTTTTTATAGCATGATGGATTCTGAAACAAGTTCAGAATGACGGATCACATTAGTCCTATTGGTTGGTGTCTCACCAACCCAAATAAATCTAAACCTTCGTAATCACAAACGATGTTCTCCGGTTATTTTTCCTTCCCAATTCCGTTTTATTATCTGCAATTGGTTTACTTGCCCCAAAACCTTTAAATGTAAGTCTTTTCGCATCGATGCTATTTTTAACCAAATATTCGTAAACGGCATTGGCACGGTTAAACGATAGTTTTTCGTTCAGTTTATCATCTCCAATATTATCGGTATGTCCCTGGATTTCGATCTGAACAGTTTCATTTTGGTGCAGGAAATCAATAAGTAGATCCAGTTCGCGGATAGACGCGGGCAAAAGGTTAAATTTATTGGTATCGAAAAATATATTTCTTAAGGTAACATTTCCTCCCTGCTTAATTTTTTCAATATATACTTCAATCTGGTAAGGTTTATTGATGTCGCCGGTTTTGAGTTCGAAATTTTCTGAATAAAACATATAGCCTTCCGCATTAACATTAAACAGGTAATCACTTCCCATAGGCATTACAGCTAAAAACTGACCGGTTTCAGGATCGGTATAGTCATCAAAAACAGTTTTATTAGTTTTTAAATCCACTACCTGCACATTGCTTTCTATCGTTTTTTTTGTGTCCTTGTCCCTCACGATTCCCTTTACATAAGAAACTTTTAACGGTTTTGCTGATTCCGGTATGCCAAAACTATAAATATCCTGCAAACCAAATCCACCTTTTAAATTTGAGGAGAATAATCCGAAATTTCCATCAGCACTTACAACTAAACCACTTTCATCTTCGAAAGAATTGATCGGATAGCCTATATTAACAGGTTTCTGCCATTTACCATCGTTATCCATGCGGCTGTAGAAAATATCTTTATTTCCGAATCCCGGCCAGCCATCTGAAGAAAAATACAGAGTTTTCCCATCTGCATGCAGAAAAGGAGTGTTTTCATCGTAAATGGTATTGATATCAGGGCCGAGATTTACAGCTGGTCCCCATTTTGCATCATCGGTAATGGTACTTTTCCAGATATCATAACCACCTGATCCACCCGGGCGGTTGCTGATAAAATATAATGTCCTGCCGTCCGGACTGATTGCAGGCTGAGACTCCCAATATTCTGAATTAACAGGTTTTCCGATGTTATAAGGTTCGCCCCAGTCTTTTCCTTCGCGGTGTGAAACGTAGATATCGCACCTGCCTAAGCCATCAGGACGGTTGCAACCTGTAAAAAATAAATATTTACCATCAGGAGAGATCGTTTGTGCACCTTCATTATATCGCGTTGTATTTATTTTACTGGATAAGGGCAAGGCGACGTCCCATTTATTGTTTTTAAGCTGTGAAGTCCAGAAATCTTCATTTCCATTCATCTGGCGCGTAAAAACCAACGTTTCACCATCTGCAGTTAAAGCAGGGAAATATTCGGCATCTGCTGTATTTACACCTTCACCTAAATTTGTTGGACTATATTTTACAGGCTTTTTTATTGCTGTAGATGCAAAATCACAATCAAAAACGTATTTTTTTGCTTTTTTGGCTCGATCGGAGGAAGCATCCTGAGCTAAAAATTCTTCAAAATGCTGTTTTGCCTTTACATAATCCTGCGTAGCAAATTCGGTTTCGGCCAGGCCATAAAATACAGCAGGGGCAACCGCTTTATTAATGAGGATGGCTTTTTCATAAGCTGCCCTCGCTTCGGTATATTTCTTTTCCGCTTTATAAACACCAGCAAGTACAATGTAGGCATTCTGAAATAACGGATCAGCTTCAACAGCAGTTTTTAATACCTGCTCGGCACCTGCATAATCCAGCTTATCAATCAACGGAACTGCTTTTTCAAAAGAAATCTGTGCTTTTTTGTTAGGCGAACTTTGCCCGAAACAATAAATGCTCAATATGCTAAGGAAGAGGACTAAACAAAATTTCATTACATTAACATTTGGTATAAAGCTAATGTATTGTTTTTAAGGAATATTTAAAAATTTGTGTGTTTGCAAAGAAATTTCCCATTTAGGGTTGGCCATCACATAGTCAATAATTAAAGGTGTAATTTCTTTTGATTTAGACCACTCCGGCTGAAGGTATAATTTGCAGGTAGGCGATACCATTGCGGCATATTCTTCGGCCCATTTAAAATCGCTTTTATTAAAAACGATCACCTTTAATTCGTGTGCAAAAGGCGTAATATCTGGCCTTGGTGCTTTAAATTTCTTTGGCGATAAACAGATCCAGTCCCAATTGCCCGAAAGGGGATAAGCTCCGGAAGTTTCAATGAAAGTTAAGATTCCTCTTTCCTTTAATTTATTGGTCAGGTAATCCAGGTTATAAATTAAAGGTTCGCCGCCGGTAATTACAACCGCTTTGCCCGGAAATTGATCGGCATTTTCTACAATTACATCAGCTGGCGTAAGCGGGTGCATATCAGCATCCCAGCTTTCTTTTACATCGCACCAGTGGCAACCTACATCGCAACCACCCAGGCGGATAAAATATGCTGCTTTTCCGGTATTAAATCCTTCGCCCTGTATAGTATAAAATTCTTCCATTAAAGGAAGTAATGTGCCGTCTTCTGGTATGTCTTGTTTCATTTTTGAGGATGCAAATATCCTAAAAAAATATGGTGATGTGGTTCCTCTTTCGAAATTTAATGGAAAGATGAAATAAGACTGATATTTATTTGCTGTATTTTAGCATAATGAAGTGGTTTAAAGCGCTAAATAACAATCAGATTCCCCGGGTAGATACCATTAAAACCATGGAGGTTAATGGAAAACAGATCTGTCTGATCAATAATGAAGACAAAATTATTGCCACTCAGTCGCATTGTCCGCATGCTGGTGGGCATTTTAGTGGTGGCTGGTGTAAAAACGGAAACCTGGTTTGCCCGATTCATCGTTACGAGTATAGTTTAACTAATGGAAGAGGAGCTGAAGGTCAGGGAGATTATATCAATATCTATCCAACAGAATTACGTGAAGATGGGTTGTACATCGGTTTTGAGGAGAGTTGGTGGAGTAAATTGTGGGGATAAAGGTTCATTTGTCATTTGTTAACTGGTTAATTGTTTAAATCGGTTAACTGTGGCGGTGAACTGTTTTCAAACGCCAAATAAAAAAACGTCATCTCTACCGGAACATCGCGAAGTGGAGAGATCTATTTGTTTATCTTTCATCACTATTTTACATCTTCGATCATTAAAGATCCTTCACTGCGTTCAGGATGACAAAATGGAATGGGAATTTTTTTTTTTGCCTTTGTAGTCTAAAATAAGCAGGCAGCTCTCAAACGTTAAATAAAAAAAGCGATCCAATTATGAACCGCTTTCTCTGCTTTATCCTTTCAGCTTTAGGCTTAAGAATATATTTCTTTTCTGGCCGATGCCAATGTATTTTTTAATAAACCTACAATTGTCATCAATCCAACTCCACCAGGAACAGGAGTGATGTAAGAAGCTTTGGGCGCTACATTTTCGAAATCTACATCACCATATAACTTAAAGCCAGATTTAGTTTCGGTGGAATTTTCGCGGTTAATGCCTACATCGATAATAATGGCACCTGGTTTAACCATGTCAGCAGTAACAAAGTTCTTTTTGCCAATTGCTGCAATCACAATATCGGCCTGTAGGACCTGTTCTTTTAAATCTTTAGTGCGTGAGTGGGTAAGCGTTACGGTACAGTTACCCGGATTGGCATTACGGGCCATTAAAATACTCATTGGGCTACCTACAATGTTACTACGGCCAACCACAACGCAGTGCATTCCGGTAGTATCGATGCCGTATTCCTGTAACATCAATAAAATACCATATGGCGTTGCCGGGATAAAGCATGGTAAGTTACGCATCATCCTGCCCAAATTTACCGGGTGAAAACCATCAACATCTTTACGATGATCAATTGTTTCAGTTACTTTTTCAGGATCAATATGTTTTGGCAGAGGCAATTGAACAATTAGTCCATCTACATCATCATCCTGATTAATTTCTTCAATTTTAGCCAGTAATTCTGCTTCTGTTACCGAATTATCGTAGCGATGAAGTGAAGATTTGAAACCTACCTTTTCGCAGTTTTTCATCTTGCTGGCCACATAAGTTTCGCTACCACCATCATTACCCACTAAAATGGCAACTAAATGTGGCTTGCGGCCTGTTTTATTTAAAAATTCTGCAGCTTCTTCTGCAATCTGAACTTTAACTTTTTCTGATACGTATTTACCGTCTAATAATTTCATGTTTAAAGATGTGAGAAATGAGATTTGAGATTTGAGATCAACAAATTGTCTAATATCTCATATCTGTCATCTCATATCTAATTTCTAATCTAATTTCAAAACCGCCATAAATGCCGTTTGTGGAATTTCTACGTTACCCACCTGACGCATGCGTTTTTTACCTTTTTTCTGTTTTTCCAATAACTTACGTTTACGGGAAATATCACCACCATAACATTTGGCCGTTACATCTTTACGTAAAGCACTCAATGTTTCGCGGGCAATAACTTTAGCACCGATAGATGCCTGAATTTTGATTTCGAACTGCTGGCGTGGGATTAATTCCCTCAATTTCTCACAGATTTTCTTTCCGAAATCGTAAGCATTGCTACGGTGGATTAAAGATGATAATGCATCAACCGGCTCGTCATTTATTAACATGTCTAAACGAACCAGATCCGATTTGCGGTAGCCTGTTTGATGGTAATCGAAAGAGGCATATCCTTTAGAAATAGTTTTCAGTTTATCATAGAAATCGAATACAATTTCGCCCATTGGCATTTCGAAAACCAATTCTACACGGTCCGATGTTAAGTATGATTGATTAACAATGGTTCCTCTTTTCTGAATACATAGTGACATTACAGGACCAACAAAATCTGCTTTCGTAATAATGTTAGCTTTGATATAAGGTTCTTCAACAGAATCCAATTTACTTGGGTCGGGTAAATCGGATGGATTATTTACAAAAATTTCATCGCCTTTGGTTGTATGAGCAATGTAAGATACGTTAGGAACGGTAGTAATTACCGTCATATCGAACTCACGCTCCAAACGTTCCTGGATAATCTCCATGTGCAACATGCCGAGGAAACCGCAACGGAAACCAAAGCCTAATGCTGCAGAACTTTCAGGCTCAAAAACAATAGAAGCATCATTTAATTGCAACTTGTGCATAGCCTCACGCAATTCTTCAAACTCATCAGTATCAACAGGATAAATACCGGCGAAAACCATTGGTTTTACCTCTTCAAATCCCTGAATTGCATCTAATGATGGTCTTGCAGTTGTCGTAATTGTATCACCAACTTTTACTTCGCGGGCTTCTTTAATACCCGAAATAATATAACCCACATCCCCGGTTTTAACCACATTGCGTGGCGACATATCCAGTTTCAAAATACCTACCTCATCAGCCAGGTATTCTTTTCCGGTATTGATGAATTTTACTTTATCGCCTTTTTTAATCTCGCCGTTAACTACTTTATAATAGGCAATAATCCCTCTGAAGGAGTTAAAAACGGAGTCAAATATCAATGCTTGTAATGGTGCTTCCGGATCACCAACCGGGGCCGGAACACGGTCTACAATCGCCTGGATAATATCAGGGATTCCCATTCCGGTTTTACCCGATGCAGGAATAATATCCTCACGTTTACAGCCGATTAAATCAATAATCTGGTCTTTTACTTCCTCAGGCATTGCCCCGGGCAAATCCATTTTATTTAAAATCGGGATAATTTCAAGATCGTGCTCTAAAGCTAAATATAAATTGGAAATGGTTTGAGCCTGAATACCTTGCGAAGCATCTACAATCAATAAAGCACCTTCACAGGCTGCAATTGAACGCGATACCTCGTACGAGAAATCCACGTGCCCAGGCGTATCAATCAAATTGAAATTGTATTCGATATCGCCAACTTTATAGTTCATTTGTATGGCATGACTTTTAATGGTAATGCCTCTCTCACGCTCTAAATCCATGTTATCGAGCAATTGCGCCTGCGCTTCACGCTGCGAAATCGTCGCTGTATATTCTAATAACCTATCAGCCAGGGTGCTCTTGCCATGGTCGATATGTGCAATAATGCAAAAATTACGTATATGCTTCATCTTTGCGCAAAGATATGGTTTTTAATGGAAAATGTAAGAGGGAAAATGGAATGCTAAAAAGGCCAAATTTTTATTGTTTTAGAGCGCAAAAAACGAGGTTTCTACGATTATTGTAGTCCTGTTTTTAATTCATTGCAATGTTGCATTTTCCACATGAAGCAGGAAGTTACAGAAGTTAAATTAAACAGCATAAACACGGATAAAGTTATTCTATCTGTGTTCATCCGTGTCCATCTGGGGTTAAAAAATTAAACCATTGTTTTCTTCCATTTTCCTTTTTTGAAAAGGATAAATGCAGCTATTGCAATGCCTGCCTCGGCCGTTGGGATGGCGATAAAAACACCTGTCGGGCCCATTTCTAAATATTTTGCTAAAAAGTAAGCCAACGGAATCTGAAACAGCCAAAAAGCAAAAACATTGATTTTTGTGGGCGTCCAGGTATCGCCCGCACCATTAAATGCACTGCTAAAAACCATTGCAGCTCCGTAAATCACAAAACCGATACTTAAAATTTTTAATGCCTTGCTTGCAATAGCAATTACCTTTTCATCTGCCGTAAAAAATGAGGCAAACAAATGTCCGCAGGTAAGAAATAATACACTTACCACCGCCATGAATATTAAAATATACTTTAAGGTTTGAAAAACAGATTTTTCAGCACGGTCTATATGGCCAGCACCCAAATTTTGTCCAACTAAAGTAGCTGCAGCATTGCTCAGGCCCCAGGCCGGCAACATAAAAAACATCATTAAGCGTAAAGCGGTTTGGTAACCTGCTGAACCTTCATCGCCGCCTGTAGTGGCAACCAGTTCTGCTAAAAATACCCAGCTGCAACTTGCAATAACAAACTGAAAAATAGCTGGAGCAGCAATTTTAACAATCGCTTTAATCTGCGTAAAATCCGGAACAAAATGACTGATCCTTATTTTTAATGCATTTTTGCCGCTAAATAAATTATAAACCTGGTAAGTAACTCCCAAACCACGACCAATAGTTGTGGCAATTGCAGCACCTGTTAAACCAAATGCGGGTACCGGGCCAAAGCCGTTGATAAAAATAGGGCAGAGGATGATGTTGGCGATATTAGCGATCCATAAACTCTGCATGGCGATTGCAGCATTACCCGCTCCACGAAAAATGCCGTTAATTAAGAAAAGCAGTACAATAATGATACTCCCGCCCATCATAATGCGTACGAAGGTGGTGCCATGATCTGCAGTTTCTGTTGAAGCACCCATTAATAAAAGAATATCTCTGGCGTAAATGAGGCCGGCGATGCTGATTAAAACATTAACTGCAACCGCAATTACAATGGTTTGCATACCTGCTTTTGATGCCGCCTCAGGGTTTTTCTCACCAATACGCCTCGCAACCACTGCAGTAGCGGCCATACTTAAGCCAATGGCCAGTGAATAAATAATGGTTAAAACCGATTCGGTTAAACCAACGGTTTGTATGGCATGGCTGCTGTTTTTTAAATGACCTACAAAATAGAGATCAACTAAAGCAAAAACCGATTCCATGGCCATTTCCAGCATCATCGGGATAGCCAGTAAAACGATTGCCCTTTTAATACTGATTGAAGTGAGGTCAACCTCGTGACCTTTTAAAGACTGGACAAGGATATCGAAAAATGACGATAGTTTGCCCTGGGCCTTTGTAGACTGTGACATATAATAAAAATAAATGTTGATGTATAAACCAATGATACGCAGTTAAGCGTACATACCTAAAATTGAAATGGAGGGAATCCTCGGTTGCTTAAAACCTCAAACGGATTGCAGATACTATCATGGCTCTGGTCTTATTGATGGACCAAATATAGAGAAAATTTTTAATTGTCAAGTTTTGATGACTAATTTTTGTGAAAGTGATTAAGTTTTTAGCTGCCAATTAAGGGTTTGCTTTTGGTCTGGCTTTAGCGTCTCGCTAAGACCCATTTTTATATCATAAATATTTTGCCACGGAGACACGGAACTCACGGATTTATAATCTCATTAATCTGTGTAATCCCCAAACAGGTGTAATTACCTTCTATATGCTGTAGGCTTTAATCATTTCTTCGGTAACTTTTGTGCCTCTGCTGGTGTTCAAATCTATAAGCACATAATCAAAAACACCATCCGAAGCTACTTTTCCTGTTTTCCGGTTAATAATTTCGAATTGCACTGAACAACCTTTATCATTCATGGTAAGGATTCCGGTTCTAATCAGCATTAAATCATTCATCAATAGCGGACGTTTAAAACTGATATCAACATGGCTTACTACCCAGCCTAAACCTTGTTTGGTAAAGTGCTCCCAGGGCATGCCGTAAAATCTTTCCATTTGTTCATAACGTGCCGCCAGTACATAATCCAGGTATTTACTGTTATGTACATGGTTAAACATATCGATATCATCGGGGCGGACACGTAATTCGCTTTCAAAAATGCTATATTGATTCTTTTCCAAGGTTAAAATGTTTTAGGCAAAAGTATGCAATTGTATATTTTTATTGCTCTTTTTTCGTATTTTTGATGAAATGGGAAAACTCAAATTATATGATATCAATACTCCACGCGAAACAATAGTGGAGGAACGTGATGCTGTTTATTTGAGCCGCACCCCTGAGCAACGCTTTTTTGGTGTTTTGCAACTCAACCACATTTCAGTTACCATGAATGGTGGCCAGCCTTTAAAATCACCGCAGGGCAAAGGGCTTGTAATACGCAAGCCAGCCATATAATTTGCTTTATGTCTTTTGATAAAGAAAATCCTGAAATGCTCTTGTTGTTAGAAACATTTGAGCAATTTAATGTTAATTATCTGATTGTTGGCGGTTTCGCTGTTAACCGGTATGGCTATAACCGTACTACCGGCGATTTAGATATTTATTTAAAGGATACTAAAGAAAACAGGCAGAATTTGATTTACGCACTTGATAAAATGGGATATGGCAGATATGATATGTTATTGGATGTGCGCATTATTGCAGGTTATTGCGAAGTTTTAATGGATGACGGCATGTACGCAGATTTAATGACGGATATTCCGGGACTTGATAAACAAAAGTTTGATGAGTATTTCCAAATGGCTACAGTAGATGAAATAAATGGTATTAGGGCAAGGTTTCTGCATTATAATCACCTTTTAGATAATAAACGGGCTACCAACAGGCCTAAAGATCAGCTGGATGTTTTAGAATTGGAACGCATAAATAAGAAGAACTAGGTCTCTTGTACTATCTTGAGTTCTCTAAACCCGACTTAGCGGAAATCCTTTTAAAATGCGCAGCAACCCTAAATAAGCTGTCGTTCTGAGGGATAATTAATTTTATAAAAATCAATAAGAATGACCGAAGAATCTTCGCGCTATGATAAGCCGCTAAGTTCGTCATTGCGAGAAGGCTTTTTCAGCCGGCGAAGCAATCTTTCTAACAATAATCGCTAGCAGGAAAGATTGCTTCGTCGTTCCTCCTCGCAATGACGACCTTTCTAAATCTGTCAATGGTAGGTACGAAGAATCTGCAGCCGATGAAACTGATTCTTCGTGCTCAAAATGAAAGGCGTTTTTAAAAGATTGTAGCGAGGGCGGGAGTGAAGCAACCGATTAAAACTGAACTTTACTTTACCCTTAAATCGGCCCAAAGGGATTTTGATTTGCCAATTAAGAAATACTTGTTTCTAATTAAAAATAACCTTATCTTTGCGCCACAATTAATTAATTTTTATTGCTTTAATATTATTCAAGAAATGTATTTAAGTCCAGAAAAGAAAGCCGAAATCTTTAAACAACACGGCGAAGTAGAAACCAACACTGGTTCTGCAGAAGGTCAGGTAGCGTTATTTACATACCGTATTGCGCACTTAACAGAACACTTAAAGAAAAACCGTAAGGATTTTTCTACTCAGTTGTCACTTCAAAAATTGGTAGGTAAACGCCGCGGTATTTTGGCTTACCTGTACAAAAAAGATATTGAGCGCTATCGTGCTATCATCAAAGCTTTATCGCTTCGTGATATCATTAAACAAAAATAAGCGAATTTTATCAGCGAAAGCCATTCTTTAGGGAATGGCTTTTTAATTCCCTGTTAATTTTTTTAACGGGTTTTATTATAGATAGGCTTTTTTAATCTTATCTTCGTTTGCAAAAACAAAAACATATATAAACAACGGTGTGTAGAAAGAGGAAAACACACCATAATTCTAATTAAATGAATGTAATAAAAAAATCGTTCGATTTGGGCGATGGCAGAATTGTAGAAATTGAAACTGGTAAACTGGCTAAACAAGCTGATGGTTCGGTTGTAGTGAAAATGGGCGATACCATGTTGTTAGCAACTGTTGTATCTACTGTTGGTGCTAAACCAGGTACTGATTTTTTACCATTATCGGTTGATTACCAGGAAAAATATGCGGCTACAGGCCGTATCCCGGGTGGCTTTTTACGTCGTGAAGCAAGATTATCTGATTATGAGGTATTAATTTCACGTTTGGTTGATAGGGCTTTACGTCCAATGTTTCCAAGCGATTATCACTCTGATACACAAGTGATGATTTCTTTAATCTCTGCTGATAAAGATATTATGCCAGATTGTTTGGCAGGTTTAGCAGCATCTGCTGCGTTATCAGTTTCTGATATTCCTTTTAACGGTCCGATTTCTGAAGTGCGTGTTGCTAAAATTGATGGTAAGTTAATTATTAATCCAAAAGCTAGCGAATTAGAGCGTGCAACCTTAGAGTTTATGGTTGCCGGTTCAGCCAACGATATAGGCATGGTTGAAGGTGAGTGTGATGAAATTCAGGAAGATGAAATGGTTGAAGCTTTAAAATTTGCACACGATGCAATTAAAGTTCAATGTGCTGTTCAGGTTGAATTAACTGAAGCTACCGGCAAAACCGTTAAACGTGAATATAACCACGAAGACCATGATGCTGATTTAAAAGCTAAAGTATATGCTGATACTTACGATAAAGTTTATGCTGTAGCTAAAGCTGGTGGCAATAAAGATGTACGTAAAGAAGGTTTTACTGCAATCATTAACGAATTCTTCGAAGCAATGCCAGAAGATACTGCTGATTTAACCAAAGCAATGGCTAAACATTATTACCATGATGTTCAGTACGATGCGATCAGAAATTTATTGTTGGATGAAGGTATTCGTTTAGATGGCCGTAAAACAACTGAAATCCGCCCGATCTGGAGCGAAGTTGGTTACTTACCTGCTGCTCACGGTTCAGCTGTGTTTACACGTGGCGAAACGCAATCTTTAACATCGGTTACTTTAGGTAGCAAAGATGATGAGCAAATGATTGATGGTGCTTTCTTTAATGGCTATAACAAATTCTTATTGCACTATAATTTCCCTGGTTTCTCAACCGGTGAGGTTAGACCTAACAGAGGCGCTGGCCGTCGCGAAATTGGTCACGGTGCTTTAGCGCAACGTTCGTTGAAAAAAGTATTACCTCAGGGTGAAGCTAATCCTTATACTATCCGTATCGTTTCTGATATTCTAGAATCTAACGGTTCTTCATCAATGGCAACTGTTTGTGCTGGTACACTGGCGCTTATGGATGCAGGGATTAAAATCAAATCGCCTGTTTCTGGTATCGCAATGGGTTTAATTACTGATGAGAAAACTGGTAAATATGCAATTCTTTCTGATATTTTAGGTGATGAAGATCATTTAGGTGATATGGACTTTAAAGTAACTGGTACTGAACATGGTATTGTTGCTTGTCAAATGGACTTGAAAATCAATGGTTTATCTTATGAGGTATTAACTAAAGCTTTATTACAGGCTAAAGATGGTCGTTTACACATCTTAAACGAGATGAAGAAAACCATCAGCTCACCTAATGAAGATTATAAACCACATGCTCCACGTATCGTATCTTTAACTATTGATAAAGAATTTATCGGTGCAATTATTGGCCCTGGAGGTAAAATTATTCAGGAAATGCAGCGCGAAACCGGTGCTTCAATTTCAATCGAAGAAGTTGATGGTAAAGGTATTGTAGAAGTATTTGCCGATAATAAAGCAGCTATTGATGCCGCAGTAACCCGTATCCGTAATATCGTTGCTAAACCAGAAATTGGTGAAATTTACCAGGGTAAAGTAAAATCAATTATGCCATTCGGTGCATTTGTTGAGGTTATGCCAGGCAAAGATGGTTTATTGCACATCTCTGAAATTTCATGGGAACGTTTAGAAACCATGGATGGTGTGTTAAAAGAAGGTGATAAAATCGAGGTTAAATTATTAGACATCGATAAACAAGGTAAAATGAAACTTTCGCGCAAAGTTTTATTACCAAGACCAGAAAAACCAGCTGCGCCACAAGCATAGTCCGGTATTTTATAAAACAAAAAAGGCTGATTCGAATACCGAATCAGCCTTTTTCGTTAAGTAAATAACTTATTTAATTTTTACTCCGTTTTTATAGGTAGTTTTTTTTGTGATTTTCCCATTTTCATCCTGACAAGTGCTTTCTCCTTCCTGTTTGCCATTTACATAAGTAAACTGGCATTTTAATTTCCCGTTTGGAAAATAGTTTTTCCATATTCCTGTATATAATCCTTTCTCATAAGCGCCTTGCTCATCAATAGCACCGCCAGGATAGTATAATGTATATAAACCTTCCAGTTTATCATCAACATAGGTGTACGATTCTTTTACACTTCCATCCGGATGATATTTTTTAAATGCACCTTCTTTTATTTCTGCAAAATCTCTGTAAACAAATTTCTCTTCACCACTAATGGCACCGTTTTCATAATAATATTTCCAGATCCCGTTTTTCTTATCTTTTGTAAAATTCCCCGAAGCTTTCAAATTGCCATTTTCATAATAGTAATTGGCAATGCCATCTCTTTTGCCTTTTTTCCAGTTTTCTGATAAGCTTGTTTTTCCGTTTCCATAAAATTGTTTGCATGTACCTTCCTGTAAACCATCTTTCATCCCACACGGCTTTTCCTTTTGAGAAAATGCCTGAAAACCCGTGAAAACAAAAGATAAAATTAAAATATACTTTTTCATTGGTTGTTTTTTTGCCTAAAATACCATAATTATGCATTCTTGAAAAACAAAAAACAACATCTAATTTACTTATTGAAAATGAGAAACTTAACCTTTACCTTTTTAGTGCTAATATTTGTTAGCACACTTGTTAAGGCACAAAAAGCAGCCTATTATCCCCAGGTTCCTTTTGATTCTGTGGATGCAAAAAGCAGGCTTGCACTCGGAAAATCTACCATTGAAGGAACTGCTTTTACCCGATTGAAAAATGGCTATGGTATGAAAGTCGGTTCGAAAATTTTGGCCAAAAATGTGGAGGTAACCCTTTATCCTGTAACTTCTTACTTTGAAGAATGGTTTAACCTTCGTAAAAAAATGGAAAATAAAAAAAACAGTGTGTATATGTCTGAACAGGCTTTCCGTTACCGGATTACCATTAAAACAGATGATTATGGACGGTTTAAATTTACACAGATGAAACCTGGCAAATATTTTATTCAATCTTTCGCGAGTTATTCACGCAGTGGTTCTGTTCCGGTTTACAGGGGAAGCGGCTATAACAGCTATGGAGGCAGAACAGATTATTACGATTATCAAAGTTATACAAACAACTATTCGGATCGGGTAGAAGAATTTGTAGAAGTGACCAGAGATGGACAAGCAATTGAAATTAAATTACACTAGGCTAAAACCCTTTCCAAATCGAAAGGGTTTTTAGTTTATAACGATTTCCCTATCTTTATAAAATGAACTATATAATCGCCCCATCCATACTTTCTGCAGATTTCGGCAACTTACAACGCGATATTGAAATGATTAACCAGAGCGAGGCCAACTGGTTCCATGTTGATGTAATGGATGGTGTTTTTGTACCCAATATTTCTTTTGGTTTTCCGGTAATGGCCGCTGTTAAAAAACATGCCGCCAAACCATTGGATGTACATTTAATGATCGTTGAGCCTGATAAATATATTGAGGAATTTGCCAAAGCAGGAGCAGACAGGATAACCGTTCATTACGAAGCCTGTACCCATTTACACAGAACAATCCAATTGATAAAGGCATCTGGCTGTAAAGCGGGTGTGGCTTTAAATCCGCATACTCCCGTAACCTTGCTACAGGATGTAATTGAAGATCTGGATCTGGTGCTGATTATGTCGGTTAATCCGGGTTTTGGCGGACAAGCTTTTATCCATAATACCTACAAGAAAATTAAGGATTTAAAAAACCTGATTCAGGGTGTTAATGAGGATTTGGTTATCGAAGTTGACGGTGGTGTTGGTTTACAAAATATTGCTACATTAGTATCGGCAGGTGCCAACGCTTTCGTAGCCGGAAATGCAATTTTTGCAACAGAAAATCCAACAGATACGATTGCTAAGATGAAACAATTAACCAGTAATGCTGTAAGCATTTAATTGTTTTATTACTAAATTGATTATTGAAAATGGAGTAGTTGGTAGGTCATCTTCTTACTTAATACTCTTGTTTTGATATTAAATTACTTATCTCGATACCTAAAAATGCTCAAATTCCGGCTATTCCTTTTTTTTCTAATCGCTGGTTGCAGTTTTGCTGTGGCTCAGCCTTTAGTCAGGGTTTCGGGGATAGTTTATAACGATGAAAAATTACCGCTCTCTCAGGTTACCGTTATTGTTTTAGGGCAGGCACAATCAACGGTTACAGATGAATTTGGCGTTTATACCATTTATTCCAAATCTAAAACATTCAGTATAAAATATTCGCTTTTAGGTTATCAGCCTCAAACCATTAAATTTAATGAGCGTTCGGGTGCGCGGATTATCAAGCAAGTGAGCTTAATTGCTAATATTAATGAGTTAGAGCAGGTTAATATTACTAATAAACAGAACCAGTTAAGCAATACCACCACCATCAACATTGCCGATGTAACTTCGATGCCGCTGGTTTCAGGTAATTTCGAAACCATGCTCAAAACCCTGCCTGGAGTATCAACCAATAACGAATTAAGCGCTCAATATAGCGTTAGAGGAGGGAATTTTGATGAAAATTTAATCTATATCAACGATGTAGAAATTAACCGGCCGGTGCTAATCCGTAACGGACAGCAGGAGGGACTAAGCTTTATTAATTCAGACCTGGTAAGTAAGGCAAAATTCTCAGCCGGTGGTTTCGAAGCGAAATATGGCGATAAACTTTCATCAATCTTAGATATTAAGTATGATAAACCCGATAGCAATCAAACTACAATAAGTACCAGCCTTTTAAATACCTCATTAACTACAAAAAAAGTGTTTAAAAACAGCTTTTTATTGGCTGGTTTACGTTATAAAAATAATTCAAGTGTGCTCATCAAACAAGATGAAAAAGGAAGTTACAGTCCAAATTTTGCAGATGCCCAGCTACTTTATCAGTACGATTTTTCTCCAAAATTCAATATCAGTTATTTAGGGAGTTTCAACCTTGGTCAGTTTAAACTGGTGCCCACAAACAGGGAAACCCAGTTTGGTACATTAAGCACTACTTTAAGGTTAAATGTAGATTATACGGGGCAGGAAATTGATGATTACCAAACCTTGGGTAGTGCCATTACTGCTACTTATTCGCCCAAACCTAATTTGGTAATCAAATTTATCAATAGTTATTTTAATACCATTGAAAGGGAACGATTCGATATTGATGGCAGTTATATTTTTGATGAAATAGATAATAGCTTTGTGGGTGAGAATTTTGGACCGGTGAATAAAAACAGGGGCATTGGTAGTTATTACAATTATGGACGAAACAGCTTGAATACCAAGGTGTTTTCTTCAGAAATAAAGGTTGACCAGAATTTTGATAACCATGTTTTTTCCTGGGGTTTAAAATTCGACAGATCAAGGTACAACGATCAGTTGCATGAATATAATTATACCGACTCTGCCGGCTTTATCTTGCCAAACAATTCGAAAAACATTATTTTACAAAATGTAATTAATGTACAAAACAATATCGACATTAAAAACTACAGCGCTTACATTCAGGATAGCTATTCACTTTCAAGTTCAGCCGAATTGCAGCTGGGAGCACGCGCTACTTACAGCTCGCTAAGCAAACAATTGTTAATCAGTCCACGGTTATTGATTGCTTATCGTCCAAATTCGAACAATAAAATCCTGCGGTTTTCAGCTGGGGTGTACAAACAACCGCCATCTTACCGTACCATCCGCGATTTTTCCGGTCAGTTAAATATCAGCCAAAAAGCCCAGAGCTCTTATAATACTTCGCTGGGTTACGAATATGCTTTTGACGCTTTCGGCACCAGGTTAAAGTTTACTTCCGAAGCGTATTTTAAATATTCAGACAGGTTGATCCCTTACAAAATTGATAACCTGAGGATTAAATATCTGGCCAATGAAGTATCACAGGGATATGCTTATGGTGCCGATTTTAGCATTGGCGGTGAATTTGTAAAAGACCTGGTTTCCTATTTCAGAATGTCGGTAATGCATGCCAACGAAGATATTATAGGTGATAGTTACGTAGAAAACGGCACTACAATTTACCCTGGCTATTTAAAACGCCCCACCGATCAACGTTTAAATTTTTCCATATTTTTTCAGGATAAACTGTTAAATAGTCCAACTTATAAGGTTCACTTAAATGCCCTTTATGGCTCCAGGTTGCCAATCGGTCCATCGCAAACCCCCAGGTACCTCGATAAGTTTTTTATTCCGTCTTATAAACGTGTGGATATCGGCTTTTCCAAAGATTTTCTGGATGATGCCGCTTTGCATAAACCAAAGTTCCTTGATAAAAATTTCAGCTCGGTTATTCTGTTTTTCGAGGTTTTTAATATGCTGAACATCAATAATACAGTTTCTTATCTCTGGCTAAAAGATGTCGATAATGTGCAATATGCCATTCCCAATTATTTAACCGGACGGCAATTTAATTTAAAATTGATTGTAAAATTAAAAAATTAAGTTTCGTTAACTGCAAGCTGCAAGCTGCAAACTGTCAACTGAAAATTGCTAACTGCAAGCTGCAAACTGATATGAGCGTTACCCATGCTGCGCAAGGGTCAGGCTTTTCAGGGCTGCGCTTCGCTCCGGTACCGATGAAGGATCGGTACTGAACCCTTACAATCCTTAACGCGAACCCACCGTTTTGAGATCCTCTTTGAGTTTTAGTTAGATCAGTAAATCATTAGTTCATTATACAAATCGTATTCTGCTTTTCAACTGGTTTAGATAGCTGATTTTGCATTTAAACTAACCATATTTCGAAAATATTATCGGTTTGTTTTGATCTGTTTTTAGTAAAACGTTTTAATTGCAAAAACTGCAATAAATCAATCAATTTATGGCTTTTTTTTAACAAAATTTAATTTTTTAGGTGACGATTTTTGGGGCATAACTGCTTTAAAAATTTTACATTTACCGCCATAAAACATTATATAATAAGATGAAGCATAATTTTGGCGCAGGCCCTTGTATTTTACCTCAAGAAGTGTTTAAACAAGCAGCTCAGGCTGTTTTAGATTTTAACGATGGATTATCAATTTTAGAAATTTCGCACAGAACAACCGAATTTGAGGCAGTTGTTGCTGAAGCTGATAAGTTGGTAAAAGAATTATTAAATGTGCCGTCGGGTTATTCCGTTTTATTTTTACAGGGTGGTGCAAGTTTACAGTTTGCAATGGTTCCGATGAACTTATTGGGCGACGGACAAACAGCAAGTTATTTAGATTCGGGCGTTTGGGCTACCAAAGCTTTAAAGGAAGCTAAATTTATTGGTAATGTAAATGTAGTTGCTTCTTCAAAAGATGCGAACTATACTTTTATTCCAAAAGATTTTGAAATTCCTGCTGATAGTGCTTATTTCCACTATACCTCTAACAATACGATTTATGGTACCGAGCTGTTCGAAGTGCCTAAAACCAGTGTTCCTGTGGTGTGCGATATGTCATCTGATATTATGAGCCGTGTAATCGATGTTGCTCAATTTGATCTTATTTATGCTGGTGCACAAAAAAATATTGGTCCTGCAGGTTTAACCATTGCTATTGTAAAAGATGAAATTTTAGGTAAAATCGACCGTAAAATTCCGTCGATGCTAAATTATCAGTCCCATATCGATAATGGCTCAATGTACAATACACCTCCGGTTTTTTCGATCTATGTAGCTTTATTAAACCTTCGTTGGTTAAAATCAAAAGGTGGTGTTGCCGAAATTGAAAAAGAAAACAAACAAAAAGCTGAGGCGCTTTACAGAGAGATAGACCGTAACCCATTATTTAAAGGTACTTGTGCAGTTGAAGACCGTTCGAGAATGAACATTTGTTTCGTAATGGAAAATGCAGAACTGGAAAAACCATTCCTGAAATATGCAGAAGAGCAAGGGATTGTGGGTATTAAAGGACACAGAAGTGTGGGTGGTTTCCGTGCTTCTATGTACAATGCGTTACCAATTACAAGCGTTCACGCGTTGATCGATGCCATGCAGTCATTTGAAGAACAACAGGCAAAAGCAAATTAATTTAAATTTTAACCGATAATTGATTCGCATTTAAATCTGTGTAATCAATTTAATCAGTGAAATCATACATATGATTAAGATATTAGCAAACGATGGGATCGATCCGATCGGAAAAGAATTATTAGAAAAAGCAGGTTTTCAGGTAGATACAGAAACAATTCCACAAGATCAGTTAGCCGAAGCGTTAAAAAACTATGATGCCATTACCGTTCGTAGTGCAACAAAAGTTAGAAAAGAGTTAATTGATGCCGTTCCAAATATCAAATTAATTGGTAGAGGTGGGGTTGGTATGGATAATATCGACGTAGAATATGCACGCAGTCAGGGGGTTGCAGTAGTTAATACACCGGCTGCATCATCATTATCAGTTGCCGAGCTGGTATTTTCTCACTTATTTACCGGTATCAGGTTTTTACAGGATGCCAACCGTAAAATGCCTGTTGAAGGTTCAACACAATTCAACAACCTTAAAAAAGCTTATGCTAAAGGAACTGAATTAAGTGGTAAAACCATTGGTATTATCGGTTTCGGTCGTATCGGTCGCGCTACTGCAAAAGTGGCATTAGGCTTAGGCATGAATGTTTTGGCTTACGATTTATATCCTTCAGAATCTGAAATTACTTTAGAATTCCAGGGCGGAAAATCAGTAAGTATTCCAATTAAAACGGTATCATTGGATGAAGTTATTGCCGGTAGTGATTTCCTTAGTTTACACACCCCATTTGCCGATAAACCTATTTTAGGTGCAGAGGAATTTGCAAAAATGAAAAATGGCGTAGGTATTGTAAATTGCTCACGCGGTGGAACAATTGATGAACCAGCTTTAATTGAAGCATTAAATTCAGGGAAGGTTTCTTTTGCCGGTTTAGATGTTTTTGACAATGAGCCAACACCATTGGCAGAAATTTTAACACATCCTAAAATCTCTTTAACACCGCACATCGGTGCCTCAACAAACGAAGCACAAGAACGTATCGGTACGGAATTGGCTACGCTGATTATTGAGCATTTTAAGAAATAGATAGGGGCTTGCGCTCGTTTCCAAACGAGTGCATAAATAGCTTTACGATTCTATCGTTTGTAATTGATAAACTATTCAACGTTCGTTAAAAAACGAGCGTTAGCGCGGAAGTCCAGACCTTATAGGTTTTAAAACCTGTAAGGTCTTTTATCCTAATCCAGCGCATTCGTTGTAACCCAATAACGATAACCCAATATCGCTTTCTGAAAAGTAGTCAGCTTATTCGGATCTTTTTTATACAAACTTGGTAATACTACCTTGTTTATCTTTGCCAGTATTTTAAACAGTCCTCTTTTCATATCGCTGTAGTTTTTTATTGAAGAAATAAAATCCACCAATCATCACTAAAACAAGAAATGCAATAATGTAGTTTGATAAACTGCCTTTATTCTTTTTGTCTAAATCTTCTTTAAGCTGTGAATTTTGATCCTGAAGTTTTTTAATGGTACCCATATAGGCTTCAATGCGTTCCTGAGAGTTATCTGCAACCGCCACTTTTTGCTGGTTCTGCAGGTCTTTATAATCCATTAAAATTTTCAGCTCTTTAAAAATATTATTATCCGTTAATACCACTTGACGGAGAATTTCATTCGAGTTTTTAATATCTTTCTTCGTCTGCCAGCCAAAAATACCTGAACGCTGCGTTAAGCTTTCATCATACTGGCCAAACTTCGCGCTTCGCTCCTGGAGCAATGAATTTACTTTAACGCGTTGTGCTGCATAAGCCGCAGTATCTTGTTGTGCATAAACCTGAAAACTCATTAAAATAACCGGGAGCAGGTAAAAATATTTCTTCATGTGGATATAAACGCGAAAAGGGTGGAAGTTGTTTTGCTGGTTCATTGGTTCAGCCGTCATTGGTGTATTGGTAGTGCAAAGCGCCAAAATATTCGTCATCTTGACTGAAACGCAGTGGAACGCCCGCCTGCTTCGGGCAGGGAAAGATCTGCCTTGATAGATTTCTCGACTTCGTTGCACTCCGCTCGAAATGACGGCTTTCTGCTTTAGTCTTTCTCCTTTAGTCTTTCACCTCTCTAAGAATGAAACTCAACTCGTACAATATCTCCCAGATGCAAGCCCAATAATCCACTCGCTTTTCCTTTGTTAATGGCAATTTCGAGGTGATTACTGATTCCGAAGAGGCAAAGTTTTTCACCTTCCTGCACTTCGTTGTAATGCCAGCTCAGTTGAGTAATGGTTTCGCTTTTTCTGAAGTGTAAAGTAAAATCGCGGTTTTTCTGAATTTTGGTAAAAAGATCTTTCGTAATGTTAGTAATTACGTTGCAAAAGGTATCGATGTACACCACACTTCCGCGGATCACATCGCGCTCAATTACAGGGTGTAAAAGCATCTTCTGCTCAATCTCTGCTACAGGTAAACCAATATCCTTTAATTTACCACCTTTAGCCAGATGCGTTGCAGCCTTAACAAAAATATCAACTAGTGGGAAATGCAAATATTTTAAATCCTGCATGATATTCAGCTCCACAACATCCTCCGGTATATCATCAAAAAGAAGCGAGAAAATGCCATTATCTGCGCCAACAAAATAATGATCGCGGTGTTTTACGGCAATGTATTTCGTATTTTCACTATAAACCGAATCGATGCCGATTAAGTGTACCGTGTTCTTCGGAAAGTAAGGATAAGCGTTTTTTAAAACAAAAGCCGCATAAGAAATATTAAACGAAGGAACTTCGTGGGTAATATCAACTAAATTAACATTAGGCATAAGACTCAACAGACTACCTTTTAGAGCACTCTGGTAAAAATCTTTCGAACCTAAATCTGTTGTTAAAGTAATTATCCCCATTAAAAATTCATTATTATTGCTTATTCTTGTGTACAGGCCTAAGCGTCTGCAAATATTCAAATTTTAATTAATATACCCCGATAACTTTTTAAAATACTACAGTTTGAACGAATTAAAATTAACTCTGGATACCGTAAATCCTGCTCACTTTTGGGGGCCGAACAATGAGAATTACGAAATGATTAAAGGTGCTTTCGCGAAGTTAAAACTGGTGGCGAGAGGTAGTGATGTTAAGGTTCTCGGTGATGAACAGGAACTTAAGGCTTTCGAAGAGAAGTTTAACCAGCTGATTGCACACCTCGAAAAATATAGCTCACTAAGCAATAATGATGTAGAAACGATACTGGGCGCAAAGGCAGCAGGCGTTGCAAAAAAAGATGCAGAACAACCAACCGGAGGTGGCGGAGAAGTAATTGTTTTCGGTACTAACGGCTTATTGGTAAAGGCAAGAACGGCAAACCAGCGTAAAATGGTAAGCAGTATTGCTAAAAACGACATCCTTTTTGCCATTGGACCAGCCGGAACAGGTAAAACCTATACAGCTGTAGCTTTAGCGGTTAGAGCTTTGAAGAATAAAGAAATTAAAAGGATTATTTTAACCCGTCCCGCAGTTGAGGCAGGGGAAAACCTGGGTTTTTTACCGGGAGATTTAAAAGAAAAAATCGATCCGTATTTACGTCCGCTTTATGATGCGCTGGATGATATGATTCCTGCGGAGAAATTGAAATTTTATATCGAAAACCGCACCATCGAAATTGCCCCACTGGCATTTATGCGTGGCCGTACTTTAGATAACTGTTTTGTGATCCTCGATGAGGCCCAAAATGCCACCGATATGCAGTTAAAAATGTTTTTAACCCGTATGGGACCAACAGCAAAATTTATTGTTACGGGTGATGTTACACAAGTTGACTTACCTAAAAAACAAATGTCGGGTTTATTTAATGGGCTGAGAATTTTGGAAGATATTAAAGGAATCGATATTATTTATTTGAGCGGAGAAGATGTGGTAAGGCATAAACTGGTGAAAGATATTTTGAAAGCTTACGGAGATATTCAATAGTTATGTAAAATGTAAGATGGAAAATGGATGATGGACAGCGTTAAAGCTTTTAAAACCATCATCCATTTGACATTATTATTTTTGGTTTTTTAATAAATTATATCTTCTGACTTCTGACCGTGGTCTTCGGACTTTCGGACTTTTTCCCTATTTTTACTGCCTCATGAAAGCACTAAAAGAAACCCATTTCAATTTCCCGAATCAAAGTAATTTTTACAAAGGCAAAGTACGTGATGTATATACTATTGCTGATCAATCCATGGTAATGGTGGTATCAGACCGTATTTCTGCATTTGACGTAGTATTGCCTGAGGCGATTCCATTTAAAGGACAGGTATTAAACCAGATTGCTGCTAAATTTTTAGCTGCTACACAGGATATCGTTCCAAACTGGGTTTTGGCTGTTCCTGATCCGATGGTTACCATAGGCCGTATCTGCGAGCCCTTTAAAGTAGAAATGGTAATACGGGGTTACCTGGCTGGTCATGCCTGGAGAGAGTACAGCGCCGGTAAACGTTCGGTTTGTGGTGTTGCTTTGCCGGAAGGTTTGAAAGAAAACGATAAATTACCTCAGCCGATTATTACCCCAACAACAAAGGCCTCGGTTGGTCACGACGAAGATATTTCGAAAGAAGATATTCTGGCCAAAGGCATCGTTTCGATTACAGATTACGAAAAATTAGAAGAATATACTTACGCATTATACCAACGCGGAACTGAAATTGCCGCCAAAAGCGGATTGATTTTAGTAGATACAAAATATGAATTTGGTTCTGCAGATGGAGTAATTTACCTGATCGACGAAATTCATACACCAGATTCTTCACGTTATTTTTATGCTGAAGGTTATCAGGAACGTCAAGACAATAACGAGCCACAAAAGCAACTTTCGAAAGAGTTTGTAAGAAAATGGTTAATCGAAAACGGTTTTCAGGGGAAAGATGGTCAAACGATACCAGAAATGACACCTGAAATTGTAAACTCGATTTCTGAACGTTACATCGAACTTTACGAACATATTGTAGGAGAGACGTTTATAAAAGCAGATGCAGATGCCATATCAAGCCGTATCGAAAGCAATGTGGTAAAGGCTTTAGAAACTTTATAAAATTCGAAAGAAATTTCTACATTAGTAGAATTAAAGATTAGAGAGATGAAATTTTCAGTAGATAAACACGATAAATATGTAACCTTAAAGTTAGAGGAAACTAAGTTTACAAATGATAATGCACCAGGCTTAAAATCAGAATTCTATTTACTTAATGCCGAAGGCTTTCAGAACATTATTGTTGATTTAAGCCATGTTACAGAGTGTAACGACGCACAGGATTTAAGCTGCTTATTGGTTGGCGACAGGCTTTGCAAATCGGCAGGCGGATTATTTATCGTAACCGGGATTAATGATGAGCTTGCTTCAATTATTGAATTATCAAACATATTTCAATCTGTAACGTTTGTTAATACATTAGACGAAGCAACAGATTTCATCTTTATGGAAGAGTTGGAAAAAGAGTTTAGAGGCGCTAAATAACATATTATTTAAATAACATTACGGCCTCGTAGTTTCTAAAAATCTACGGGGCTTTTTATATCTGATCATGATGAAGTTTGAAGTTACAATTTTGGGAAGCAGTTCTGCAACACCTGTATTTAACAGGAATCCATCAGCACAGCTTTTAAATTGTAACGAAAAATACTATTTGATCGACTGTGGTGAAGGTACACAACAACAATTAGCCAGGTTTAACCTAAAGGCAGCCCGGATCGATTATATTTTCATCAGTCATTTACATGGTGATCATTATTTTGGCTTAATCGGTTTGCTATCAAGTCTGCATTTAAACGGCAGGATAAAACCCATGCAGATTTTCGGTCCGAAACCTTTGCTGGAGATCTTAGAGATCCAGTTTAAATATTCTGATACCGTTTTGAGGTACCCAATTGAATTTTTCCCGATCGAAGCAGATCAATCTACCCAGATTTTCGAAAACAGTGATCTGACTGTAAAAACCATTGTTTTAAATCACCGTATCCCCACCACAGGCTTTATTTTTCAGCAAAAGAAAAGACAGCGCAAACTGATTAAAGAAAAGGCTGATGAAGTGCCGATGGCTTATTATACCACTTTAAAAAAGGGAAATGATGTAGAATTGCCAAACGGCGATATTTTACGCAGTGCCGATTACACTACAGAAGCCGACCCACCGCGTTGTTACGCTTACTGCTCAGATACTTTATTCGACGAACGTTATTTTTCGACCATAAAAGATTGCGATACGCTATATCATGAAGCCACTTTTATGCATGATCTGTTAGACCGGGCTAATGAAACACACCATACTACAGCTTTACAGGCAGGGGAGGTGGCTAAAATTACCGAAGCAAAGAAATTGCTCATCGGGCATTTTTCTTCACGCTATAAAACTTTACAAATGCTATTGGAGGAAGCGCAATCTGTGTTCGAAAATACAGAGTTAGCTGTTGAGGGCAGGACTTTCCAGCTTTAATTTTTTACTATAGCAATGACCACGTAAGAATAACTCCGTGCTTATCTGTGTCTCCGTGGCAAAAAAATAATCTATTGAGTTACCTAAATTTAAAGATCCTTCGACTACGCTCAGGATGACAATGGAGAGCGATATGTCTCCGGGCTAAAGAAATAAGCCAAGTTTTATCTAATTAAAGATCCTTCACTGCGTTCAGGATGACAACAAAAAGAGAGATTCTCTTTTGTGCGTCTCTCCGTTGCAAAATAGCGCACAAAAAAAGCCCTGCAATTAAAAATTACAGGGCTTTCTGATTTATAAAATTAATTACTTGTCTTTTTTATTTCCGCCTCCGAATACTGAGAAGTGAACATAACGTTTAGGATTTGCTTTTAAATCAATCATTAATTCATCCAGGTTTTTTGATGCATTGTTTAAATTCTGATACATTTTATCATCATTTAACAATAAACCTAAACTGCCTTTTCCTCCTTTGATGCCCGAAATTACACTTTGTAAATCGGCAATGGCGTTGTTTGCATTATCTAAAGTTTGTTTAAAATTAGCAGCGGCAAACTTATCGGTAACCGTATTAATATTGGTTAAAATGTCGCTTATTTTTTGATTGTTGTTATTCAGGTTAGCAGTAATGCCTTCAACATTTCTAAAAATCGCTTCAATACGTTTGCTTTCAGAACCCACCAAACCATCAACTTTTTTAGAAGTCGTTTCTAATGAAGCTAAAGTACCTGCAATGCTGTTAAAACTCTTATCCACATTTTTCTGGAAATTTGGATTAAGGATAGAATTTACACTGCTTAAAATAGAATCCATTTTACCGATAATCAATTCAGCTTTTTTCTGTACCGGCTGAACCTGCTCCATCAATCCTTTTTCTACATTGGCATTTAAAGTGTAGCCATCTTCTGCCATTTTTTTAGAATTACCTAACGACATTACAATCGCTTTGCTACCTAAAAGATCAGTACCTTCTAAACGGGCAATACTATTTTCAGGAATTTCGTATTTACTATTAACACTTAAGGTTGCAATTACCGTACCATCATGCTGTAACTCCAGTTTAGCAACGCGGCCAATCTGATAGCCGTTAATTAATATCGGTTTTGATACCGTTAAACCATCAACCCTGGTGTACTTAGCATAAAGTGTTGTTTCGTTTGAGAAAATGGAATTACCTTTTAAAAAATTATATCCAATAATTAGTAAAGCTATGGCAAATGCGGCTAAAATACCTACCTTGGTTTCGTTCTTAATCTTCATAAGTGTTGTTATTAATGCTGCAGATTTAAGTTTGTTTTTAAAACCCGCTGGAGCGTAATTTCTTTTTTTATAACGTTAAACTTTATAAATACACAAAGTTTACATCAATTGTTTGTCTGGTACCTGTTAATATTTTTTGTAAAGTTAAAATAACTATCATTTATAATGCCACTTATTTAACTTCAATATTTTTTTTGTATGTTTTTATTGCTTCCAGAATAGAATTAGCAATTTCATTCTGACCTTTTTGCGAATTAATATATTTTTCTTCCTCGGTGTTTGAAATAAAACCAACCTCTGTTAAAACAGCCGGCATACCGCAACGTTGCAATACCAGAACGCCCTGTTCTTTTACACCACGGCTAAGTCTTTCATCCCTGCTGATGTAACTGTTCTGGATCAGTTTTGCAAATTTAATACTTTTATCCCGAAAGGTGTTTTTTAACAGCGACAAAAGAATAAAACTACTGGGGTTATTCGGGTCGTAACCATCATATTTACTTTTATAATTCTTTTCCAGTTTGATATCGGCGTTTTCACGGATGGCCGCATCCTGCTCTTTTAACCGGTGCGAACCGGCCACCAATGTTTCTACACCTTTAATGTGTTTGTTGCCCGGCGGCATTGAGTTGCAATGTACCGAAATAAACAGATCGGCATTGGCTTCGTTTGCAATTTCTGCACGGCGGTAGAGGTCTACATCAATATCGGTTTTACGGGTAAAAATTACTTTAACGTCAGGAAGTTCTTCTTTTATCAGTTCGCCCAGCTTTAATCCAACTTTTAACGAAATATCTTTTTCCTTTGTAAAACTGCCCGAAGCACCAGGTTTTCTGCCCCCGTGTCCGGGATCAATTACAATAGTTTTAATTTTGTAGCCTTGTGCGGATGATTGTTTGACAGCAAAAATAGAGAGGAAAAGTATTGTTATCAGAAGTTTAATCTTCATTATAAGTAATTAAAATGATGTTTCGGCTATGCGTTTATAATTTTTAATTGCCCTGATGATACCGCTTACAATTTCGTTCTGTCCTTCCTGTGAGTTCATATAGTCTTCGTCTTCCGGATTACTCACAAAACCAATTTCAGTTAAAACTGCCGGCATGGCTGCACGTGCCAGCACTGCTAAACTTTTTTCCTGCACACCACGGTTGGTACGGCCGGCATTAACATACTCTTGCTGTAACATCGAAGCAAACTTTAAACTCCTATCCCTGTTCGTTTGTTTCATTAAAGATAACATAATGTCGTTCTCTGGCGTATTCGCAATAAAACCCTCATAGTTTTTCTGGTAGTTATCCTCAAGAAACATCGATGCGTTCTCCCTTTTAATTACCTCATCCTGCTCGCCTAAACGGCCTGTTCCGGATACGAAAGTTTCTGTTCCCCTTGTAGACGTACTTTTCGAAGTTACGGTTGTATAAACCGGTACTTTTTTGCCCCGCACTTTTTTGTAATAATCAACCACCCGCGATACCCGCACAGGCATATCGTTTAAGTGGATGGAGATAAATAAATCCGCTTTTGCGTTATTGGCAATATTAATACGCTCGTACAAAGGAATAAAAACATCAGTTTGCCTGGTGTAGATTACCTTGATATCTTTTAAGCTGTCTTGAAGTGCTTTGCCAAGATTTAATGCAGTTTTAAGCGCAACGTCTTTTTCTTTCGAATAGACGCCGTGTGTGGCGCCGTCTTTGCCGCCGTGACCCGCATCAATTACAATTGTTTTAATTTTATATTCTTGCGCAAGCGCTTGATTATCAATTGTATTTGACAATACTAAATAAATAATAAATGTTAAAATGGATTTAAGATACATCAATGGTATATTTTTCACTAATTTTGAACGTTTTTGATTAAACATTTGTGCAAAAATAACATTCAAATACGAATTTGAAACTTCTTAAGAGCTCTATTTTACTAATTTCTGTCATTTTATTAACACTTGTTGTTGGTAAAGCTAACGCATTTTCGCGATTTTCATTGCAACAGATCATTCAACAAGACACTACAAAAAAGGATACAACCAAAAAAACGGGCAAGAATAACAGCAGTATCGATCAGAAAGTAGAGTACAAGGCAGATGACTCTGTAAAAATGAGTGCTGATAAAAACATCGTTTATCTATATGGAAATGCCAGGGTTATTTATGGTGATTTTGAGCTGGATGCGAGTTATATCAAATATGATAAAAAGCAGAATACCATTTTTGCCAGGGGTGTTAAAGATCCAAAAACGGGGCGATATACCGGCAGACCGATTTTTAAATCGGGTGCGGACGGAACTGCAATTGCCGATTCTATTTTTTACAATTCAGAAACAACCAGGGCTAAAGTTTATGGCGTTTTCTCTGAACAGGAGGGTGGGTTTTTCTCCGGAGGGCAGAGTAAAAAGCAAATAGATGATGAGCTGCACATTAAAAATGTGATGTACAGTACCTGTAATTTGCCGCATCCTCACTTTGGATTAATGATCTCGAAAGGGGTTGTAACCGAAAAGCAGATTATTACCGGACCGGTTTATATGATTATTGAGGATATTCCGACCTTTTTAGGGCTTCCTTTTGCATTTTTTCCCAAGCAAAATAAACGAACATCAGGTGTTATTTTACCAACGCCCGGTGAAGATGCCACGAGGGGATTTTTCCTGCAAAACGGGGGGTATTACCTCGGTTTAAACGATTACTGGGATGCCAAGTTAATGGGCTCGATTTATACCAATGGCTCTTACGAAACCAGTGTATTGAGTAATTACACCAAGCGTTATAAATATAACGGTAACATTAACCTGTCTTATTCGAGTTTTAAAGACGGTTTAGAAGGTACGGAGGCATTTGCAAACCCGACCAAAAACTTTAGCATCAACTGGAGCCACAGCCAAAACGCCAATGCCAATCCCGGAACTACCTTTAGTGCAAGTGTAAGGCTTGTATCCACCGGAAGAAAAGGTTATTACAAAAATACGGCAGCGGGTACCACTTACGATATTAATACCATTGCAACAAACTCTACCAGTAGTAGTGTGAGTTATGCCAAAGCTTTTTCAAACGGGATGAACTTCTCCATGGCGGCTTCAAGTGATCAGACTTTGAGTACCAGGGCCATATCATTAAGGTTACCCGAAGTAACATTTAACGTGCCTACCTTTAACCCTTTTAGTTCAAAAAATGCAGTTGGGGAGCAAAAATGGTATCAGAAAATAACAGTGGGTTACAGTTTGCAGGGAACAAACCGTATCGATACTTTCGATAGTTTACTTTTCCAGAACGATGGTTTAAAACGCTTAAGAAGTGGTTTTTCTCATAGTATCCCTGTAAATATGTCGTTTACCGCCCTTAAATATTTAAACTTTAGTTTAGGCGGAACATATAATGAAGTTTGGAATTTCCAGAGTGTAAGACGAAAATATACAGAATTTGCAGATAATACCTATAGCTTTAGAGAAGATACCTTAAGTGGCTTTAAAAGAGCAGGTAGTTATAGCTTATCTACCAGCATGTCGACTAAGATTTACGGAAGAAGGGATTTTAACCCTCAGGGAAAAATTCAGGCTTTGAGGCATGTAATGACACCAAATGTTTCATTCTCTTATTCGCCTGATTTTACCAAAGCGGGTTCCGGACCATATGAAGCTGCAATTAACCAAAATAATAAACCGATTTTAGTTAACGGAATACCTTTAAAGTACTCCATATTTGATGGTATGGCGCAGCCGGGCTCTTTTGGTGGCCCTAACGCTTCCATTGGGTTTGGATTGGATAATACCGTCGAGTTGAAAGTGCGGAACAAGAACGATACAACCGGAACGGGTTCGAAAAAAATCCCGATTATTCAGGGATTGAGTTTTAGCGGTTCATACAATTTCCTCGCAACTTCGTATAAGTTATCAAACATTGGTTTTAGCGGCCGGTCTCAGTTTACCGATAAACTGGGCATCAACTACAACGGAACATTAGATCCTTATTCGTTAAGGAACGATACTTTACCAGGTTCAACATTAAGAATCAGGCAAGACCGTTATTTCTGGCAAACAGGTAAATTTTTGCCACGCCTGGCAAATTTTGGTTTCTCGTTTGATTATAGTTTAAACCCCGAAGCTTTAAAACGTAAAAATGAAGCCAATGATAAGCTGGGTGAAGCGGCCAATAAAAAAGGTTTAACTGATATTCAGTCGGAACAACTGGCAGCCATTAGCCGCGATCCGAATGCTTTTGTTGATTTTAACATTCCTTGGAATTTTTCGTTCTCTTATAGTTTCCAATATTCGAATGATGGAAACACCACTACAACTTCAAATACCTTAAACTTTAATGGTGATGTAAACTTAACTCCGAAGTGGAAGGTTACGTTTAACTCCGGTTACGATTTTAAAAATAATGGTTTAACACCGATGAATCTGGCCATATACCGCGATTTGCATTGCTGGGATATGAGTGTAAACTGGGTTCCTTACGGCGCCTACAAGAGTTATTCGGTAACCATTAAAGTTAAGGCATCAATATTGCAGGATTTGAAATTGAGCAAAAGACAAGGGTTTTACAGCACATACCGATAAATTATGCTAGCCGAAATTATTACCATTGGCGATGAAATTCTCATCGGCCAGATTGTGGATACCAATTCTGCCTGGATGGCCAAACAGCTAAACCTGATTGGTGTTTCCGTGAAACAGATTACTTCAGTTTCTGATGAGGAACAACATATCCTCGAAGCTTTGGCTCAGGCCGAAAAACGGGCTGATATTATTTTAATTACCGGCGGTTTAGGTCCGACGAAGGATGATATCACTAAAAAAACGCTTGCAAAATATTTTAATATGGGCTTCCGTAACGATGCGGGAACACTTGAAATGGTTCGCCAGATTTTTGAAAAATACAAGCGTCCTTTATTGGATGTAAATATTCAGCAGGCTGATGTTCCAGATGGTTGTGAGGTAATTGTGAACAGAAACGGCACAGCGCCATGTATGTGGTTTGAGCAAAATAACCGGATTTTTGTTTCTATGCCTGGTGTGCCCTATGAGATGATGTACTTAATGGATGACGAGATTTTGCCGAGGATTACCAGCAGGTTTAAACTTCCGGCTATCGTTCATAAAACCATCCTTACTGCAAATATTGGCGAATCGTTTTTGGCCAAAGAGATTGAAGAAATAGAAGATAGTTTACCTCAGCATATCAAATTGGCTTATCTGCCTAAATTAGGTCAGGTACGTTTGCGTTTATCTGCCAAAGGAGATAATGAAGCAGAATTAAAAGCAGAGGTTGAAGTGTACGCCAAACAGATTATTGCCAAAGTAAATCAGTTTGTGGTGATTGATGAAGATATTGCGCTTGAAAAAGCAATCATCAATATCATGAAGGAAAAGGGCTTAACCCTATCAACGGCAGAAAGCTGTACCGGAGGATACATTGCTCATTTGATTACGCAACATCCAGGCTGTTCTTCGGTTTATTGGGGCGGGGCAGTAGCCTACGCTTATGAGTTAAAAGAATCAATTTTAGGTGTAAAAGAAAATACTTTAACCACTTTCGGGGCAGTAAGCGAAGAAACCGTTACCGAAATGGCAGAAGGCGCCATAAAACATTTCAAAACCGATTATGCTATTGCCGTTAGCGGAATAGCTGGTCCTGATGGCGGCACAGAAGATAAACCGGTTGGTACCGTATGGATTGCAATTTCTTCCAGGCATAAAACCGTAGCTAAGGTGTTTAATTTCAGCAACAAACGCATTCAAAATATAGAGCGTTCGGCAGCTTCCGCATTAACCATGCTACTAAATCTACTTAAAGAAACAGTTTAGAACGAATAAAAACTGTATTTTTGTGGCGTTACCAATATAAAATACTGTAATTTAATATGGCTCAATACGAACTATTGTTACCAAAAATGGGTGAAAGTGTTGCGGAAGCAACGGTGATTAAATGGGTAAAACAACCGGGTGATACGATCGATTTAGACGATACTATTCTCGAAATTGCTACGGATAAGGTAGATTCTGAAGTTCCTTCGCCCGTAGCCGGTAAGTTGGTAAAGCAATTATTTAAGGAGGATGAAGTTGCCCAGGTTGGTGATGTAATTGCCATAATAGAAACTGCAGGCGGAGATAGCCCGGCCGTTGAAACTCCTGTAGTTGATGCGCCAGCTGTAGCAGAAAAAGCAGAAACTATTCCAGGTATTGAGCAACTTCCCTCAGAAAATAAAGCTGCAGTAACAGATTTTAGTGCTTCTGAACGGTTTTATTCTCCTTTGGTAAAAAGCATTGCTGCGCAGGAAAATATTCCGCTGGCAGAGTTGGATGCCATTAAAGGTTCTGGCGCTGATGGCCGTTTAAATAAAGACGACCTGCTGGATTATATTGCCAATAAAAATGGAGGAGTTGCTTTAACCAATACGGTTATACT
The DNA here is from genome assembly GCF_039538295.1 of Pedobacter jeongneungensis. Lineage (NCBI taxonomy): Bacteria > Pseudomonadati > Bacteroidota > Sphingobacteriia > Sphingobacteriales > Sphingobacteriaceae > Pedobacter > Pedobacter jeongneungensis. Next base: position 41,652 of record NZ_BAABBY010000017.1, read on the forward strand.
TAATCCACCTCCTGCGACTGAAACAGCAGTGCCTAAAACAGCTCAGGCTGAGACCGGACCTACAAATAAAACCTCTACAACAAGCGTAAGCGGAGCTGACGAAATTATTGAAATGGACAGGATGCGTAAACTGATTGCCGACCACATGGTAATGAGTAAAACCACCTCGCCACATGTAACTTCATTTGTAGAAGCCGATGTAACCAATATGGTTTTATGGCGCAATAAAGTAAAAAACAGTTTCGAGAAACGTGAAAATGAAAAAATAACCTTTACGCCAATATTTGTAGAGGCTGTTGCAAAAGCTATAAAAGATTTCCCGATGATTAATGTGTCAGTAAACGGAACACAAATTATTAAAAAAGGAAATATCAATATCGGTATGGCCGCTGCCTTACCAAGTGGAAATTTAATTGTTCCTGTAATCAGAAATGCCGATCAGCTTAACCTTGTTGGCTTAACCAAGGCAGTAAATGATTTGGCCACAAGGGCAAGAAATTCTAAATTAAAGCCAGATGAAACACAGGGCGGAACTTTTACATTAACCAATGTAGGTAGTTTTGGAAACGTGATGGGTACACCGATTATCAACCAGCCACAGGTAGCTATTTTAGCGGTTGGGGCCATTAAAAAGAAACCTGCTGTTTTAGAAACCGAACACGGTGATGTAATTGCGATCAGGCACATGATGTTCCTATCTTTATCTTACGATCATAGGGTAGTAGATGGTTCATTAGGTGGCATGTTTGTACGCAGGGTGGCCGATTATTTAGAAAGCTGGGACCTGAACAGGGAAATTTAATCAGTTTACAGTTAAAAGTTTTCAGTTGGCTTAATACCAACAATTTACCAGTTTAACAATTAAGAATGTTAGCTTCAAATTTAAAATCGATAGTTTCTGATAACGTATTGCATGCCAAATGGTTAAATACGTTGTCGTACATGGAGAATGCAGGTGCAAAGAAGATTTCAGCTTCTGAGCATAAAGAAAATGTAAACCTGATTATCCTTAAACATGCGGCAGAAGAACACCGTCATGCCTACTATTTAAAAAAGCAGATTTCGAAAGTTGATGAGTCGTTATGTAAAACCTATACAAATGCCGAGTTACTTTCACCAAATCATACTAAATACTATTTGCACGCTTTGGATATTGCGGTTTGCCGTTACTTAAAAGAACAGTTTAATCTTTCAGGCTACGACTTAAAATTTGCCGCCTATTTATTTGTTACCTATGCCATCGAAGTTCGTGCTGACGAGTTATATCCAATTTATCAGGCCGTTTTAGATGAAGCGAAGAGCAAGGTAAATGTGAAATCGATCATTCTGGAAGAAGAAGGCCATTTAGAAGAAATGATGAACCAGCTGGTGAGCTTTTCTGATGATTGGGAAAACCATGCTGCAGAAGTAATCAAAATTGAAAAAGCTTTATTTGATAACTGGGTTACTGCCTTAGCCGCTGAATTACCGATAAGCGCTTAATTTAAGAAGAATTATTTAATTTATTCGTCATCTCGACTGAAGCACAGCGAAATGGAGAGATCTATTATAGATTCCCCATTGCCTTTTATTCCGTTCGTAATGACGAATTTTCATTAAAAACCAATCCGGTTTATCTTTGTTTCTAAATAAAGACAAATATCATGGCTAAGTTTTCAGATTTAATTAATGGCGACAAACCTGTACTGGTTGATTTTTTTGCAGAGTGGTGCGGACCGTGTAAAATGATGAAACCGATCTTAGAACAGCTAAAATCACAAGTTGGCGATTCGGTTTCCATCCTTAAAGTTGACATCGATAAGAATCAACCTGCCGCTTCTTCGTTCAATGTACAGAGCGTTCCTACCTTAATCCTTTTCAAAAACGGAGTACAGGTTTGGAGGCAAAGTGGTGTTTTACAGGCATCGCAGTTGAAACAGGTGATTGATGCCCATGCTTAATCTTAAACCTCTACTACGACTTTTGGCGTAACTGCGAATATACGCTCGCTTGCTTTGGGATAAATATTATAGAGCCCGGTAAATAAGCTAAAAGCAGGTAATACTGCATATTCCTTACCAAAATAAAAGCAGGGAAATTTTAACCGTTGTTTTGCTTTTCCAACAATGGTAACGCCTGGATGGATGTGTCCGCTGATAGGGTATAATTCTTCTTCAGTACAATTTGGCGCATCATGTATAAAACAGAATGGACCTAGGCAATAGCTGGGTTCGTGTATTTCGATGTCCATTGCCGCATAATTGGCATGAGACAGGCGATCGTGATTCCCTTTAACCAATAAGAAATTCAGTTGCTGATAGTGTTTTCTCCATTCAGCAAATTCGTCAATATCAGTATTTAAGCCGTGGTGAAACATATCACCATTAATCAGCAATGTTTTAGGATTATATTGTTTAATTAACAAGCTTAAGCGCTGTAAATCAGTTTGGGTAATGGTTGCAGGTACCTGTAAACCTGCCTGCCTGAAATGTGCCGATTTGCCTAAATGCAGGTCGCTAATGGCTAAAAGTTGATGTTTTGGTAAAAATATAGCCCTTTCTTTATCTAAAATCAGTTCTTCACCCTGGCTTGTAATGGTCATTTATTTTATGCTAATTGTCATCCTGAGCTTGTCGGAAAGTCTTTTAATTCCCGACCGGGCACAAGATCATGTATCTATTTAATTTTCTCTGATTCCGCTTTCATCCTGGCAATCCGTTGCTCCAACTCTTCCGAACTCATATTTTCGCGTAAACTATCTACCTTAATCGGAAAAGAGAGCGGCGTAAAACTTTTCGGATTGGTAATGATAACTGCTCCATTCTGGATCCTTTCTAAAGCGGCTGCCAAGCGGGGTTCTTCCAGTTGCTGATAAAAAACCTCATCGTATGCCTGACGCAAAAGTAAATTATGTTTGTCGTAATCGCTAAAAACATTAAAAAACAAACCTGCAGATGACTGGAGATGTTTATTTGCGACATATTTACCCGGGTAACCCTGAAAAACCAATCCCGAAATACACGCAATATCCCTGAATTTACGCCTTGCCATTTCAGTGGAGTTAATACTTAACGTAATATCTTCCGTTAAATTTTTAGGGGAAAAAACTTCGTAAGCAATCGATTCATCCATAGGGATTTCCGTTTCACTTAACAATTCGAAACCATAATCGTTCATGGCGATCGAAAAACTGATGGGCAGCAATTTACTTAAGCGATAAGCAACCAAAGCGGCTAAAACCTCATGCACCAAACGCCCTTCAAACGGATAGGCAAATAAATGAAAACCTTCTTTGTTATTTATCAGCTCAATTAGTAATTCATCATTTCTTGGCACGTGAGAACGTTTTTCCTGCAATAAAAACAGCGGGTAAACAGAATCCAGTTCCTCATCCTGATGGGTTTTATCAAGCGCCTCATTGTATTTCTTCCGCAATACAGAACCTAAATTGGAAGATAAGGGTAGTCGGCCACCGTTCCAGCTAGGGGAAATGGCATTTTTTTGTTTGCTTACCCTTACTACAACCGTCATATCTTTCACCTGGATAAATTCTAAAACCCGGCCTGCCAGGCGGAAATTATCTCCTGCTTTTAAACGGGTAACAAAATATTCTTCCACCATACCAACGTAGCCCCCTGAAATAAATTTAACTTTCAGCATCGCATCACTTACAATAGTCCCGATGTGTAAACGGTGGCGCATGGCCAGTTGCCGGCTTTTTACTTTCCAAAGCCCGTCCTCTTTCACTACCTTTTTAAATTCCGTGTAAGCACTTAAACTATCGCCCCCCGAAGTAATAAATTGCATTACCCAGGTCCATTCTTCAGGGAGAATGAGTTTGAAAGCGTGGGTGTTTTTAATTTCTTCGTAGATGATTTTATCGTCAAATCCGTCGCCTATAGCCAATGTAACCAGGTATTGCACCAATGTATCAAACACCATAATAAAAGGCTCACGGCTTTCTATATTGTTGGTTTTAGCCGCTTCTTTAATAGCCGCGGCTTCTACCAGTTCAAGCGCATGGGTAGGCAGGAAATATATTTTGGAGTTTTCGTGAGGGGAGTGGCCAGAACGGCCTGCTCTCTGCAAAAACCTGGCGACACCCTTCGGAGATCCCACCTGCACCACAGTATCAACCGGCTTAAAATCTACACCCAAATCCAGCGACGAAGTGGCAATTACGGCTTTAAGTTGTCCCGTATGTAAAGCGTCTTCAATCCAGTTCCGGAGTTCAAAATCTATCGATCCGTGGTGTATGGCAATGCGCCCGGCCAGTTCAGGTTCGATATTCAGCAAGTGCTGGTACCACATTTCCGATTGTCCGCGGGTATTGATGAAAATTAAAGTGGTTTTGCTCTTTTCAATAATCGGCAAAAGTTTGTAAGCCAGCTTTAAACCTAAATGCCCTGCCCAGGGCAGGGTCTCAATATCATCGGGTATAATGGATTTAATTACAATTTTCTTTTCTAAATCAGCTTTAACAATGATACGTTTGGCTTCTAAATTAGGTTCGAGCACATCCAAAGCCTCGTCAATATTGCCAATAGTAGCAGAAATCCCCCAGATCCTTAAAAACTGGTTTTTCTCTAATTTTTGTAAACCTTTAATCCGCGATACCGCCAGCTCAACCAAAACCCCGCGTTTACTCCCTAAAAGTTCATGCCATTCATCAGCCACAATGCATTTAAGATTCCGGAACAGGGTAGAAGAACCCTTTTGTGCCAGCAACAGGTGCAGGCTCTCCGGGGTAATCAACAAAATTTCGGGCATCGATTTTTTTTGCTGTACTTTTTCTGCCTGCGAGGTATCGCCGTTGCGGACCCCCACGTGCCAATCCAGTTCCAGTTCCAATAAAGTTTCGCGCATGGCCCTTGCAATGTCTTTTGCTAAAGAGCGGAGCGGGGTAATCCAGATCAACTGTAAACGGTCTTTTGCTTTTTTATTACTGGCTTCTGATGCATTTAAAGCTTCAATTACCACCGCTAAAAATAACGAAAAGGTTTTTCCGAAGCCTGTGGGTGCATTAACCAAACCGCTGTAGCCATTAAGATAATATTGCCAGGCATCTTCCTGAAATTGAAAAGGCCTGCGTTTATTGGTTTTTAGCCAGCTTTTTATCTTTTTATAACCTTTGGTTTTGGTTTGGTCCATGCCTAATGTATTTCCCTATTGGTTTTATATTTATGAGTTTTGTTTTTTTTGAAAAGCAATACCAGTAATCCTTCGGTTGCTTCAGTCCCGCCATACGCTAAACCTTTTTTGTAATCAACGATAAAACTGATTATCCTTAAACAAAAAAGGGTATCGCTGCTGTCGGGTTTAAAATAGCAAGGCAAACCTACGTAGGCTAACTATTCTATTAAATCTCCCTCAGTTTGTGCCCATACAGACCGAAATCTTTTAGTTATGATCATAATGGTCTGTGTGCTCACAGACCATGGTCTCATTATAAAGTTGATTGCAGCAACTGCCTTAAATCTTCCAGCGTATTAATTTCATCTGCTTTTTTATCCTTCCGCCACCGCAATATACGCGGAAAACGTAAAGCTAATCCTGCTTTATGCCGTTTACTCTCCGCAATTCCTTCAAATGCAATTTCGAAAACCAGTTCAGGTTTTACCGTGCGTACAGGGCCAAACTTTTCGATCGCATTGCGGGTTACAAAACTGTTCACTTCTTTAATTTCCTTGTCTGTTAAACCCGAATAGGCTTTTGCAATCGTTACCAGGTTTTCTCCATCACGAACAGCAAAAGTATAATCAGTAAAGAAATTGGCCCTTCTACCGCTTCCTTTTTGAGCATAAATCATTACCGCATCAACAGTGTAGGGATTGATTTTCCATTTCCACCAATCTCCGCGCTTTCTGCCACTATGGTAATGCGAACTCAGTTTTTTAAGCATAATCCCTTCGCTATTGATCGAACGTGAAGTTTGCCTTAATTCGGCCAGTTCTTCCCACGTATTACAACTGATTACCGGAGAAATAATCACCGGACTTTCATCCAGTCCACCAATTAACTTCTCGAGTATTTTTCGCCTTACGCTTAAAGGTTCTTCCCTGAAATCTTTCGCTTCATATTCCAGGATATCGTAAACAAAAAATCCGATAGGCGCATCTTCCAGCTGTTTTTTATTAATCGTTTTACGATTTAAACGTTGTTGCAGGGTGCTGAATGATAAAACCTGTTTATCCTGTACCGCCAAAATTTCGCCATCTAAAACCACGCCGTCAGGCAATACATCAATCATAAAATGCAGTTCAGGAAACTGTTCCGTCACCAGTTCTTCGCCACGGCTCCAGATAAAAAGTTCGCCGTTACGTTTTACAATCTGCCCGCGGATGCCATCCCATTTCCATTCGGCCTGCCATTCAGAAATATCGCCCAGTTTTTCGGGTTCCTGTTCTAAAGCATAGGCCAGGCAAAAAGGGTAAGGCCAGGAGTTATCGGTATTTACATGGATGCCATTAATCAGTTCGTGAAAGGTAATCTCGTAAGGATTCCATTTACCCATAATGCTGTGCATAATCTGGGCACTATCTAAACTGCTTTGTTTGGCCAATGCATTTACGAGCATTTTATTGGAAACACCGATCCTGAAATTACCCGAAATTAGTTTGTTAAATATAAAACGTTCCTGTGTTTCGAGTTTGTTCCAGGCATTTAAAATAAAATCTTTCTTAGTTTCATCATCTTTGCCTTCCAGATCGTGCAATTCTTCAATCCAGGTATGCAATTGAAAATCCGACGTATTTTCAGCTGGTGGTAATAATAAAGCGATGGTTTCGCTTAAATCGCCAACATTAGAATAACTTTCGGCAAATAACCATTCAGGCGTTTCGGTAATGTCAATCGCCCAATATTTAAGTAAGGCTGATTTAATAGGCCTTTTAGGTTTTTTACCAGTAAATAAGGCAATCACCCATACTTTATCTTTATCATCAGCATGATTAAAATAATCAACCAATGCCGCAATTTTATCATTGGTTTTATTGCTCAGTTCGAGCTGCTGGATCAATTTTGCAAAACGTTTCATATTATTTATTTTCGTTTTGCTCAGCTAAATCCACCTTGTTTTCTTCATCATCTTCCTGACCAAACTTGGTTAAAACTTCTGCGGCTTCTATACCTTCATCATTTAAAAAACGACTAAAAGCCGCAGTAAAACCATGCGTAACATAAACTTTTTCTGCACCTGTTGCGGTAATGGCTTCCATCAATCCAGGCCAATCTGCATGATCACTTAATGCAAAACCGGCATCGGCACTTTGCCAGCGGCGGTGCGCCCGAACCTGCATCCAGCCAGAGCATATTCCGGTAACAGGATGTGATAAATTCTTGATCCAGCGGCTATCGCGCATCGCGGGCGGCACAATTACTATTCCTTTCTGCAAATCATCTTTAGTGGTTTCAGGGGTAATCCTAATCGTTTTTGGAAGGTTTACACCTGCTTCTATAATTACTTCGTTCAGGTTAGCAATACTGTTATGTACATAAATAGGAATATCGCCGGCTAGGTTTTTAATTAAACGCTGTGCTTTGCCCAAACTATAGGCAATTAATACGCTGGTTTTCTGTTGATTAATGTTATCATTTACCCAATTCCGGATTCCGTTAAAAACAATCTCCTGTTTTTGCCATTTGTAAACTGGCAGGCCAAAAGTGCTTTCGGAAACAAAGGAATGGCATTTTACGGGTTCAAATGGTACGGTGATCCCATCATCTTCAATTTTATAATCGCCCGATATTACGCAGATTTCGCCTTTATATTCTAAACGTACCTGTGCAGAACCAATAATGTGCCCTGCAGGGAAAAAAGAAATATTTACACCGTTACGAACAATACTTTCTCCGTATTCTAATGTCTCAACATTTAAATCCTCGCTAATCCTGCGTTTGATAATGGGCTTTGTTAAAGTATGGCAGAGGTAATATTTATTTCCAAACCGCACGTGATCGCTATGTCCATGTGTGGTTACGGCATAATCTACAGGCCACCAGGGGTCTACATAAAAATCGCCCTGTTTACAATAAATGCCTCTTTTGGTAAATTCGATTAATGCCATAGCTAGTAAACAATGGTTTCAGGGATTGGTTTTGAAACCATAGTGCTTAACTTTAACACGAAGGTTATCATATATATATAACCAAAGTTTTATCGCATAAAAAAAGCAGCCCGAAAGCTGCTTTTAAAATTTTCTACCTTGCTCCCGGAGGGCAGTTTTCTTTTAAAAACTTGGTGTAGGTTAGCGAAAGGTGCTCGCTTGTTCCTTCACCTTCTGAAATACTGTGTGTACGGTTAGGGTAACTCATTAACTGAAAAACTTTTCTGTTTTTAATTAGTTCGTTAATCAGCATTTCGGCATTTTGATAATGTACGTTATCATCGCCGGTACCATGAATATACAATAAATTACCTTTCAGGTTTTTAGCATAAGTAATAGGAGAACCTTTAACATAAGCTTCTTTACTAGGGAAAGGCGTACCCATATAACGTTCCTGATAAACATTATCGTAAGTTAACTGGTTACCAACCGCCGCAATGGCAATACCTGTTTTATAGATTTCAGGATATTGGAACATCAGGTTTAAGGTTGATGAACCACCACCGCTCCAGCCCCAAACTGCTACACGGTCTTTATCCATAAAGGCATTGGTAGCCAATAGTTTTTTAGCAGCCATGGCCTGATCGCGGATATTGATTACACCAATATTTTTGTAAATACTTTTACGCCAAGCGCTTCCTTTCGGCACCGGTGCACCTCTGTTATCCATTGATATATAGATATAACCATCTTTGGCCATATCGCCGGCATATAAGAAGTTTTTTCCGGCACCATAAGTATCTGATGCCGTTGGCGAAGCTGGCTCACCATAAACATAAAATACAACAGGATATTTTTTAGCAGGATTAAAATTATCAGGTTTTTTCATCCAGCCGTCCATTTCAATGCCATCTTCAGTGGTTACTTTGAAAAACTCAACCTTATTTTTAGGGGCTTCCTGTTTTGATAGTTGTGTAGTAATACTTCCATCCATAGTAAACGGATTGCCTGTGGTGAAATTCATCCATTCAGTAATTGGTCTTACAATCGAACTGTTATAAGTATGGCGGGCAAATGCAGCATTAGGAGAAATATCATAATTATGAGTACCAGGAAGGATAGAAGGGGTAACCTGTTCTAATTTTCCTTTTCCATCCAACTTTGTTTTAAAAAGATATTTCTGCGTGGCATTGGTTGGCGAGGCAAGGAAATAAACCGTATTGTTTTTTACATCGATTAATTTCACATCAATTACATCGTAATTGCCTTTTGTAACCAAAGTTTCTTTTTTTCCGTCAATGCTAATTCTGTACAAATGGTTCCAGCCATCTTTGTCTGATACAATGGTAAATTCTTTATTGTCGTTTAACCATTTCCATTCATCCTGCGGATCGATCCATGCTTTTGCTTTTTCAGTGTAGATGGCTTTTGCATCACCTGTACTAGCATTGCAGATAAATACTTTGCTTTCGTTCTGCTCGCGGTTAAGCTGTTGTAAAATAATGTTATTGCTGTTTGGCACCCACTGCATACGTGGAATGTAATGCTGGATATTATCGCCCGGAACATTTAACCAGTTTGTTTTGGCAGATGCAACATCAACCACACCAACCTTGCAAACAGAAGGATTTTCGCCTACTTTTGGATATTCTACCGGAATGGTATAAGGATAAATCGAATCCGTATTGTTGATCATCAAAAAGTTTTTAATCTTGCTTGCATCAATTTGCCAGTAAGCAATAGATTTCCCGTCAGGACTCCATCTAAAACCATCACGACAATCAAATTCTTCTTCGTAAACCCAATCAAAAGTACCGTTAATCAGACGATCGGTACCATCGGTAGTTAAAGCTTTAGCACCCGTTCCATCAATATTTTCTACATATAAATTGTGTTTGCTTACATAAGCTACTTTACTTCCATCGGGCGATAATTTTGCAAACATTAAAGATGATGCCGGTTTATCTTTCCCGATTTGGGTAATCTTGTTAGCCGTTAAATCAGCCAGCCAATAATCGCCACGGGTATCATAACGCCAAACTTTTTTACTGTTGGTGTAGATTAAAGCTTTTGTACCATCGTCAGATAACTGGAAACTTCTTACCGCAATGGCATTATTTTTTCCTGCTGGCGTTAATAACGCTCTGGAAATAATTGTTTTTTTGTCGCTTTTTGGAAGCGTAACCGAGATAATTTCTCCGCTTGCAATCTGGTAGTAAGAGTTACCATCTTTTGCCCAGTTGATACTTTGGGCTTTTGCATCAATTAACGTACATAAAGCGATGCAGGCAATTGATAATCTGAATAATAAGTTTTTAATCATATATAATGTGGGGCATAAAAAAAGCTTTTTAACTTTTCGGCTAATTTAAATAAAAAGCCGGCAGTTAAAAAGCCATTAATTAGCAGGATTTGGTTAATTATTCACCACCACCTTGCATTTTTGCTAAATCTTCCATTGTTACTACTTCGTAACCTGTTGGTACTTCTTTCGAAATGGCACCAACTTTACCTTCAACAACCGATTTTAGGGTAGTAGTAGTTTCTACACCTCTTTGAACCAATGTATATTTTACAGGAAAAGCAGCTAAACCAGGGAAATAGTTTTGAGAACCAACGTTTGGTAATTCAACATCTTTTGTAGCCCATAATTCAAGCATTGCACCTTTATCATCTTTATAAGAATATTTTTCAGCACTAAAACCACCAATAGTTTGTTTTTCGCCTGTAGCTTTGAAATCAGAATATTTAGGGATAGCGCCCATTGCTTTTTCAATATCAGCTTTAGTTTGTTTTACTGCAAACTGTTTTTGTGCAACCGGAACATCGATTAAAAGCAAACCTGTTCTTTCATTGTTATCAGAAACAATACCGATTAAAGCAGGACCTTGTTCCATTTCGATTTTGGTTAAACCATTATTAAATTTAACTTTCAATTCTGCAGGTGGTTCTTGTCCGCCCATTGCAGCTTTTTGTTCTTCAGTTAATTTATACGCCAGGCCATAGGTAATTGTACCTTCAGCTATTTTCTTTTGCGCATGGGCGATAACGGCGCTACTTACTAAGATTAAAGCAACAACGCTTGTTTTGATTGATTTTAACATGTTTTTTATTTCAGTTTAGTTATTTACCAGTTAATTTTTTCTTTGTTTAAAAATGAAGAAATTCCTTTTTTAAAATCTTCACTCTCCCGTACACGGGCATTAATCTGTACCGCAGTTTCCAGGCATTTTTCAAGCAGGGGATTGGTGGTTTGCGTAATCAATTGTTTTGTAACCATTAACGAATTGCCAGAACTCCCGCTACACAAACTTAATGCAAATTCTCTTACGTTTTGATGAATTTCGGATGAATTTGTTACAAAATTTATCAAATTATATTTAAGTGCCTGCTCAGCAGAGAAGGTTTTTCCGGTCAATAAGATTTCTTTAGCAACCGATTCGCTAACCTTTTGTTTTAAAAAGCAGGAAACAATGGCTGGCACAAAACCTATTTTAACCTCAGTATAACCAAAATTACTTTCGGGGGTTGCAAAAACAATGTCGCAGATTGTTGCCAAACCGCAACCACCGGCAATGGCATGTCCTTCAACCTGTGCTATAACTACTTTTGGCAGGTAATAAATGGTGGTAAACAGTTTTTTTAGATGATTGGAATCAGCAACATTTTCTTCAAAGGTATTGTGTTGCAACTGTTGCAGGTAGCCTAAATCGGCACCGGCACTAAACAAATCGCCATTCGCATTTAAAATAACTACCTTAACCAGGTCATCTTCTGCCGCACGGATAAATGCAGCTGTTAAAGCTGAAATGAGCTGAGGATTTAGGGCATTTCTTTTTTCAGGCCGGTTAATGGTTAAGGTTGCAATTCTTTCTGCAACCTGATATAAAACCAGATTTTCCATATTATTAGGTTAGTTGCACCAAATATGCTTTATTTTTCTTTAAAATATGAAAATCTAAATGATTATTCTCTGCAGTTTTTTTAAGAATCTCAATCTTATAATCCTTATTGGTAGCATCAATGATAAGGTTTTTATATTTTATTTCAGGCGCTAACCTTTCTAACTTAAATCTTGTATTGCCGCTAATCCAGATGGAAAACACACCGTTTCCACTCATTTTTTTATAATTTAGACATTCATCAGCCACTAATAGCTTATAATGATGAAATACAAGCTGATGGTTTCTCAACACAAAATTCTTAAGCACCGTATCTTTCTTTAAATTAATAAAACTGATGTTATTTATTTGTAGCTGTGTGAGTGCCGGTTTTACAAAAAAGTCATAATTTTTATCCGTAATTTTTAAATCGGTAACCAGAATGCTTTCTTTTCCTGTGATAAAGGCAGCCGCATAGTTTTTCCTTAACGAAAAGAAAATAATCTTTTGTTGATGAAATGCAGCCAGGTCATCATAGGCAACCAATACCTGATAGCCGGCGAAAATAAGGAGTGATGAAAATATAAAGCGCTTGTTGAAATTTGCCAGGCCATATATAAACAAGCCAAGTGCAAAACTCAATAAAATAAATTCGGGCAGATTAATCCATATTGATGAAAAAGTAGCATATGGCAAGTCAGCGATCCATTTCAATACTGAATTGGTAAAGTTAATGATCCACTCGAAAACTGGCGCTAAAAAACTAAACCATGGAACCAAAACAGCAATCCCAAGGTACATCATCAGCACCAATGGTATCGTGATAAAAAGATTACCAAAAAGAAAATAAAGTGGAAATTGATGGAAATAATAAATGCTTAAAGGAAAAGTGACAATTTGCGCTGCTAACGACATGGCAATAAAACTCCATAATTTATCTGTCCATTTATGTTTAATATAGAGCAGGTTATAAATTTTTGGCTGAAGATAAACCAAACCGAAAACAGCAATATAGGAGAGCTGGAAGCCAACGTCCCAAATTAAAAAGGGATCATAAAGCAATTGGCAAAATGCAGAGAACGCCAAAATATTATAACTATTGGTATTTTTGGATAAAACTTTTGCTGTAATTAAAATACTAATCATAATGGCCGAGCGCACAACAGAAGGAGATAAGCCTGTTAGCAGTGCATAGCCCCATATCAAAGTGCAGATCAGTATCAATTTGACGATTTTTAATGAACGATTCCTGTTCAGAAACATCAGCATAAAATCTAACACCACATAAATAATAGCAACATGTGCCCCTGAAACTGATAAAGCATGTATAGTGCCGGTTTTGGTATATGATGATAAAGTTTCTTTACTTAAATCGCCCCGATAACCCAAAATTAAGGTAGAAGCCACTGCAAAAGCCTCGTTGCTTCTAATTAAATTCCGGTATTTTTTCACCTGTTTTTCCCTCAGGATTAAGGCATGTTTTATAACTGGATTGCCTATGTTATTGTTGGTTTTAATGAGGTGCGCCTGATCAATAAAAGCCTGGTGGTAAATATTCTGATGCGAGAGCCAGGCCTTAAAATCAAATTCGGCCGGATTATATGGCGGCTCTATTTCCGTATATTTTGCAGAGATGATGATTTCATCGCCATATTTTAGTTGGATTGGTTTTAGGCTATCTAATCTTAGAGCCACCAGCAATTGGCCTGACAACCTAACCTGCTTATCTTTTTGATAGCCGGTAATTACTTTTGCCTTAAACCGCAGTATATTACCATTTTGCTGTGGTTCATCTTTTACCCAGATTTTTAAAGAAGTATAATTGCTGTTTCCAAAATAATCATTTTTTAGGGTTTGGTTATTTAATAAACAAAGTAAGCCGCCAAGGTTAAAGAAAAATAGATACAGCAAAACACCAATTGTTCCTTTATAGCGATAAATATTCAGCCTTTCATAGCAAATATTTAAACACAGAATGCACAGAAAATTTAGTAAAACTACAACGGAAAGAAATTGCAGGCACACTTTTGAGGGAAAGATATAAAAAATACCTGTCCCAATCAGAAAAGGGAATAATATCCTTACAAAAACGTATTCAGCTTTAAACATTCTTTAAAATTGGTAGCGCACCTGAACTTTAATTTCCGATTTCTTATTACCCTTAATCTCATCCAGGTAAGTACCTACTGTTTCAACATCCTGGTAAATAAACAACCCATACCGCATCCAGATATTTAACTTTTTAGCCAAATTGTATTTCAGGTTTAGATAAGTCCTGAAACCCTTTCCGCTATACATACCAAAACTAAAACTATATAATACATCATCTTCATAGGCATATATCCTGCTGTTGTAACTTGGTGTATTGAAATAAGAAAACCTCACATTGCCGGTAATTTTCGAGAACATGGGAGAATAATCAACGTCCTGATAAATGAGGTAACCAAATTCTGTATTTGCATTTCCCTTTTTATATTGAGAAACTTCAGCACGATTTTGAAAGCTCCAATTCTTGTTGAGCAACCAGTTTACTTCAATCCGGTATCCTTGTTTGTTTACATCATCTAAAAAATTAATGGGTACATCCAGGTCGGTATTCTGTTGTTTTTTTTCTGTTTTAAAGCGCGCTAAAATTTTAAAGGTTTTATCCGGGGTATAAACAACCTGTCCTAATGCTTCGTAACCTTTTGATGGTTCATCCACGCGGTATTTTAACCAAGGAAACTTAAAAAAATCACCATACATTGAAATTGCCCACTGTTTATTTGGATTAACATTTACGCCGATATACAAGCCTTTTTCGTTAACAGCTTCGCTGGATTCGGATACCGCCTGATTAAAGAAATTATGGTAATCTTTGGCATAATCGCGATAGGTTAGGGCAGCAGAAACCGCTTTGGATAAACTAACGAGTACACCGTTAATATAAGCAACGCCACCGCGGGCACCTTTGGCCGCCTCGCCATAGAGGTACATGTTTTTATAAGTATAATTATAAAACAACCCTAAATTGGTTAATGATTTGCCGGTAAAACTGTATTTATCGTAAGCAGCAGTTTGTACCACAAAATCATTTCCATAAGTACTTTGGTAAGCAACTGCGCCAAGACCAAATTCATTTTTGGTATATTGGAGAACAGCTCCGTATAATTGCTGACTTAAAACATTTTTATTTTTTATTTCGGAAGGTGTTCGGTGCAAGCCGGTTTGATTGATGGTCGATTGAACCAGATTTCCTTCCTTATCGGTTTTCTGGCTTGCATCAAGATTTCTAAAAGAAACAAATGGGGTAATGTCTATATTTTTGAAAAGATTAACGGTTGCCGATACTCCTCTGAAAAAAGAATATTCGTTGGTAGAATTGTATGGCCTTAAACCCAAATCCTTTTTGGCTACGCTGGTTACATCCGGTCCTTTACCAAAAGAGAAGCCCGACCACAAAGTTAAACCTTGTCCGAATTGTAAAGTATAATCGCCAACAACAAGTTTTTTAATCCTGCCTAATTTAAACAAGGCTACATTACCGGAGTAAAAATCAAAAGGCTTGCTGAAAAATTTTTCACCGGCATCCTTATCCATTGTGAGGCCAGCAGAAAGTATAGTACTATAATTAAAACGATAACGTGTCTGAAACCTTTCCGGGGTACCCAAATATCGGTTTCCGGGCAAATCGGTAAAGCCTTTTTGCTTTTCTAAGTTCTGTGCATAGCGCATCATCAGGTCATTTTCGCCAAGATTATAAATGTTTTTAAAATTAAGCTGCTGGTACTCCGGTAGAACATTAACCGCTACAAAAGGTAATAAATTCTGAACCGTTTTAACATCAAAACCATCAATGCTTTGTAACTCCAGCACATCTGCAAATTGTCCGTTTTCTTTAACGTAAGAGAAAAAGTTACTAACCTGCAATGGAGAAAGAAAAACCAGACTCTTTAATTCTTCCGGAGAGGTGTGGTTAAGGTCGATCGGATGTTTACGATACCTCATTAGCACATCAACCAGCTCAGTCATATCGTAATCATCCGGCAGGCTTTCGGTAACACTTTCCAGAATATCGCGGATATCTATTTCTGTTTCGTTGCTCTGTTGTGCATTTGCAATGAATCCCATCATCACAAAAGCGATAATTAAGATCCTAGCAAGCATAAATAGCAGGATTGGATTGTAAAAACCAGACATTAATAACAACCAAACAGCTATTGCTGACTGGTGTAAAACTAGTCGACAGATTATTCTGGAGAGAAAAATAGTTGAAAGATAAATCGATCAACAGCAGATACCATATTTTCATAAGCGGAGATTAAGCCAGTTAAAGAAAATAGGGTGATGGTTGATTAATTAAAACTAATGTAGAAATATATTTTAAATACTACAAAATAAATA
This sequence comes from Pedobacter jeongneungensis, assembly GCF_039538295.1. Lineage (NCBI taxonomy): Bacteria > Pseudomonadati > Bacteroidota > Sphingobacteriia > Sphingobacteriales > Sphingobacteriaceae > Pedobacter > Pedobacter jeongneungensis. The sequence continues at coordinate 57,940 of NZ_BAABBY010000017.1, forward strand.
ATTATAAAAATACAGTATTGTAGGATTAAAAAGCAGTTTGCGGTATGCAGATTAAAGTTCTTCGGCGAGTTTAACTAAAAAAACTTTCAGTTTTTCCAGTGAATCGATAATTTTCTGGTTCTCTTTCACGTCCGATTTATTGTTTTTCAGGTATTCTTTTGCACCTTTTAAAGTGAAACCCTTTTCATCAACCAGATTGAAGATAATCTTTAGGTTTTCTATATCTTCCGGGGTAAAAAGACGGTTGCCTTTTTTGTTTTTCTTAGGCTGAAGAATATCGAATTCTTTTTCGTAAAAACGGATTTGGGATGCGTTTACATTAAACATTTCAGTCACCTCGCCCATGGTATAATACATTTTATTAATGTCTCTTTCTTTATACGGCATAACTTGTGCTTGATTATGAGTGTTTTATATCGATTAATTAAAGTATTCAAATGTAGCTCGATTTTTCCTTATTAACGCAATAAAATTTTAATTTTGTTGCCTCCAATAATATTGAAATGACAGCAAAAGAGATTAGACAGGCATTCCTTAGTTTTTTTGAATCGAAACAGCATCATGTTGTTCCTTCAGCACCGATTGTGGTTAAAAACGACCCGACATTGATGTTTACCAATGCGGGTATGAACCAATTTAAAGATTTGTTTTTAGGAGAGGCCGCCATAAAATATTCTCGTGTTGCGGATACTCAACGCTGTTTGCGCGTTTCTGGTAAACATAACGACCTGGAAGAAGTAGGGATCGATACCTATCACCACACCATGTTCGAAATGCTGGGCAACTGGAGTTTTGGCGATTATTTTAAAAAAGAAGCCATTGCCTGGAGCTGGGAATTATTGACCGAGGTTTATAAAATCCCGAAAGAAAAGTTATATGTTACTTATTTCGAGGGAGATGAAAAAGAAGGTCTGGAAAAAGACCAGGAAGCTTATGACCTTTGGAAACAATATGTAGATGAAAGCCATATTTTACCCGGAAATAAAAAAGATAATTTTTGGGAAATGGGCGATACCGGACCATGCGGACCTTGTTCTGAAATCCATGTAGATTGCCGCACTGACGAAGAAAAAGCATTGGTTGATGGCGCTACTCTGGTAAATGCCGATCATCCGCAGGTGATCGAAATCTGGAACAACGTATTTATGCAGTTTAATCGTTTAAAAGATGGTTCACTGCAAAGTTTACCGGCCAAACATGTTGATACTGGTATGGGTTTTGAGCGTTTGGTACGTGTTTTACAGGAGAAAACATCCAACTACGATACTGACGTTTTTCAGCCAATGATCCAGTTTATTTCTGATAAAGCAGGAATAAAATATGGTGCCGACGAGAAAACAGACATTGCCATGCGTGTAATGGCCGATCATATCCGTGCGATTTCATTCGTAATTGCCGATGGACAGTTGCCATCAAATAATAAAGCTGGTTATGTAATCCGTAGGATTTTACGTCGTGCCGTACGTTATGCTTATACTTTCTTAAACTTTAAAGAGCCGTTTTTAAATCAATTGGTTCCTTTATTGGCAGAGCAATTTAAAGGTGTTTTTGATGAATTGATTTCGCAACAGGATTTCGTTCAGAAAGTGGTTCTGGAAGAAGAAGTTTCGTTTTTAAGGACTTTATCTACAGGAATTCAGCGTTTTGAAAAATATCAGGCTTCCAATAATGTAGTTGAAGGCGGATTTGCTTTCGAATTATCAGATACTTTTGGTTTTCCTATTGATTTAACTGAATTAATGGCAAGAGAAAAAGGCTGGAGCGTTGACTTGATTGGTTACGAGCAAGCTTTGAAAAAACAAAAAGACGATAGCCGCGCTGCAACAGCCATAGATACAGGTGATTGGATCGTAGTAAATGCAGAAGATCAGAGCGAATTTGTAGGTTATGATGACCTTGAAATTGAAACGGAGATTCTAAAATACCGTAAAGTAAAAGCGAAAGGAAAAGAGCAATATCAGATTGTACTTCGCCAGACACCTTTTTATGCTGAAAGTGGTGGTCAGGTAGGAGATACCGGCCGTTTAGAAGACCATAGCCGTCAGTTTTGGGTTGATATTACTGATACCAAGAAAGAAAACGGACTAACTGTTCATTTTGCAGATATACTACCTGATAATCTGGAAGGTAAATTTTGGGCTGTTGTAGATGAAGATAAACGTGTTTTAACAGAAGATAACCACTCGGCTACTCACTTATTGCATGCAGCCCTTAAACAGGTTTTAGGAAAACATGTTAATCAGAAAGGATCTTTGGTTAATGCTGATTATTTACGTTTTGATTTTTCTCATTTCGCGAAAGTAACTGATGAAGAGCTGGCTCAGATCGAAGTGATCGTAAATCAGAAAATCCGCCAGAACATTAAGTTAAAGGAACAACGTAACGTTCCTTATCAGGATGCTATTGAAAGTGGTGTAACAGCTTTATTTGGTGAAAAATATGGTGATTTTGTGCGCATGATTACTTTTGACGATCATTTCTCAAAAGAACTTTGCGGCGGCACACACGTAAAAGCGACCGGGCAGATCGGTTCTTTCAAAATTGTTTCAGAAAGTGCAGTAGCTGCAGGTGTGCGTCGTATTGAAGCCATTACTGCTGATAAAGCAGAGCAGTTTTTCTTAGATCAGAGAAAAGAATTAGGGCATTTAAAAGCATTATTAAACGGTAGCAAAGATTTATCAGCGTCTGTTCAGGCTTTATTGGATGAAAACGCAAAACTGAAAAAGGAAATCGAAAAATCGACAATAGAGCGTGTAAATACCTTGAAACATGAAATTGTTCACCATGTAAGGGGGATCAACGGAATTAACCTGATTGCCAAACATATCGATTTACAAAGTGCCGAAGCCGTTAAAAACCTGGCTTTCTCTTTAAAAGATATGATTGATAACCTTTTTCTGGTTTTTACTACTGAAATTGATGGTAAACCAGGAATCACGGTAATGCTTTCTGACCATTTGGTTAAAAAAGGATTAAATGCTTCAAACATTGTCCGCGAATTGGGCAAAGAAATTCAGGGCGGTGGAGGTGGTCAGCCGTTCTATGCAACAGCAGGAGGTAAAAATCCGGCAGGATTAAAAGTTGTGCTTGAAAAAGCAGAAAGCTTTATTCCTCAACAACAATAATCATCAGGAAATAAAAAAGAGGCCCTAAAGCCTCTTTTTTTATTTTAATGTCTGCCATGTTTTTCCCGGTGTCCTCTGGAGAATAAACTTGAATTTACCCTTCTGTCGTGGTGCCTGTTATCAACATGATAAGATCTGTAATTGTTTCTTGGTGCGCGGTATCTGATCCTGTCTCCACCACCATATGATGATCGGTAGTAATTGGTGCGGCTGGCATAAGTAACCCTGTGTGTATTGTAATGGCGGTAAGGATTGTTGCCATACATTACAATTTTTCGTCCATGGTGCAAATCATACCCTCTATATCTTGCAGGTAAATACCTCGAACGTGTCCACCTGTTTCCATTTAAATAAACAAATTGTCTTTGCGGAACATAATAGTAAGATTGTACTTCCGGCAGATAATAATAATCAACGCTTTGATAGCCTGCCGGAACCCATGCAGGTTGTGCGCCAATATTTAAATTAATACTTACCTGAGCGTTAGATTGATTAGATGTTAAAGCCACGATACCTAAAATCGCGGAAATGATAAATAACTTTTTCATAATAATCCATTTTATTTGTGTGTACTTCAGTAATTCAAACGCTGTGCCAAAACTTCTATTGTAACAGAGATATGAAAAAAGGGAGCACCACACGGCACTCCCTAATCAAAACCAAATATTATTACTAGTGGCGCTCGTTACCACGGCCTTCTTCACGGTTTCTCTCTGGACGATTATCGTGACCATTTTTAAATTGAGAACGGCCATTATTTTGGGCTGGTCTTGTTACATTCTTTTGTACTACACGGTTCGGGCGGTTATTGATAACAGTAACATTTCTTGCAGGTCTTTGGTTATAATTCGGATGTCCTTTTACAACAAAATATTTACTATCGCGACTATCTCTGATAATGGTTTGACGGCCACCATAGTTTTTATATTTGCTATATCTGGTTACATAGATATTATTTCGTAAATAGGGTTTAGGCTCATTGATTACCACTTTATAAGCGCGGTATAAATCAAAGTTCCTATATTGGGCAGGTAAACTGTTTGTCCAAACCCAACCGCCACCGTTCGAATAAATGTATTGGCCAGATGGTACATAATAATAAGCATCTATATCAGGGAAATAATAATAATCTACATGATCATAACCTGTTGGCCCCCAAACGGGTTGCGAACCAATATTGATATTTAAGCTAACCTGTGCTTTCGCATTTTTGATGCCGAATAATGAAACCATCAGTACTGCGGCAAATAAAACTAACTTTTTCATAACTTTTTAATTAAGGTTTCTTGTGTGTTTAGTTAATAGACTAGGCCACCGGATTGTGGTTTAATTGAATTGACTGTATTTAACATTCTTTAACTATTTACAATCATTGAGTAATTTTACTCATCTTACTGAGTAAATTGTAATTATGTGTTTAATGTGTTGTTATATAGATGTTTATATAAAAATATTTAAGTAATTACCGCGATAATAACTGGCTTATTTAGCTTAATAAATCGAGTTAAGGATAATTAAATTAGGATTTACTTATTACATTGAGTAATTTTACTCAGTTTATTGAGTAAATTGTATATTATGTTTCAAAGATCTCATTTTCAAAAACTTATAAAGGTAATGAACGAACCAAAAAGGTTTATTCAGGTACTTGTTGGCCCCCGGCAGGTTGGTAAAACAACATTATTAAGCCAATTGGTAAAAGATTTAGCTACGCCATGCATATTTGAGTCTGCTGATGCCGTTGTAGCTTCTGATAGAACCTGGATTGAACAAATATGGTACAATACCAGGGAATTGATGAAAGAACCTGGTACTAATGAATACATTTTAGTTATTGATGAGATTCAGAAAATAGATAACTGGAGCGAAATTGTAAAACGCCTCTGGGATGAAGACATGCGCAATGGTGTAAACATAAAGGTCATCCTGTTAGGTTCATCAAGATTATTAATTCAGCAGGGATTAACGGAATCGTTGGCAGGAAGGTTCGAATTAACTTATTTAGGGCATTGGAGTTTTGCCGAAATGGAAAGCGCTTTCGGTTTTACTGCAGAACAGTATGTTTGGTTTGGTGGTTATCCGGGTTCTGCAGGATTAATCGGGGATGAGGAGAGATGGAAAAGCTACGTTTTAAATGCCTTGATCGAAACCAGTATTTCTAAAGATATTTTAATGCTTACGCGTGTGGATAAACCTGCCTTAATGAAACGTTTATTTGAGCTTGGGTGCTTGTATTCCGGTCAGATCCTTTCCTACACCAAAATAGTTGGTCAGCTTTCAGATGCAGGCAATACCACTACCTTATCTCATTATATGGAATTACTGGATACTGCAGGCTTGCTTGGTGGTATAGAGAAATATGCAGCTGATGTAATTCGCAAACGGTCTTCCAGCCCAAAATTCCAGGTGCATAATAACGCTTTAGTGAGTGCTCAAAGAAATGAGTTTTTCGGAGAAATAAAAAAGCTGCCCGCAGAATGGGGCAGGATGGTCGAATCTTCGATAGGCGCACATCTTTTAAATTCTTCTTTTGTTGAGGACTATAAGGTATTTTATTGGCGACACCGGAATGATGAGGTAGATTTTGTTTTAGAAAAAAGAGGCAAAGTGGTCGGCATTGAAGTTAAAAGTACCGGCTTTATAAGCAAAACCTCAGGCATGGATGCATTTAATAAGATATATAAGCCTGATAAAATGCTTCTGGTAGGTGCAGGTGGCTTGCCATGGCAGGAATTTTTAAAAATTTCTCCTTCAAGCCTTTTTTAAGGAAAGACTAAATAATAACTATATTTGAAACATTAATATTTAACCAGTGATTAATGGCATGCAAATTAAAATTAAATCTGCATCGATCTATGGCTAATAAATTTATAAACACACATCGAGCTTTAAATGCCTTTACTAGAAAAAAGTCCCCAAAATACTTTCGAACTCGTTTCAGGACTGGAAATACACGTTCAGTTAAATACAAATACAAAAATATTTTCTGCTGATAGTGCATCTTTCGGGGCTTTGCCTAATCAAAATATATCAACCGTTTCGCTGGCCTTGCCTGGCGCTTTACCAAAGCTTAATAAAGAAGTGGTGGCAAAGGCCATTCGTATCGGTTTGGCTTTAAACTGCACGATTAATCAGGTAAACCATTTCGACAGGAAAAACTATTTTTATGCCGACCTGCCAAAAGGCTATCAGATTACACAAGACAATCAGCCCATCTGCGTAAATGGCTTTTTAGAGGTACAATTATCAGATGGTTCTACAAAAAAGATTGGTATTAACAGAATTCACTTGGAAGAAGATGCCGGCAAAAGTATCCACGATCAGGATGAAAACTTTTCGCTTGTTGATTTAAACCGTGCCGGGGTTCCTTTAATCGAAATTGTAACCGAGCCCGATATCCGCAGTTCGGAAGAAGCTTCTGTGCTGTTAAGCGAAATCAGGAAACTGGTAAGGCATTTAGATGTAAGCGACGGCAACATGGAAGAAGGCAGTTTGCGTTGCGATGCCAATATTTCTATCCGCCCGCAGGGCACTACTGAATTCGGAACCCGTTGCGAAGTAAAAAACCTAAACTCCATGCGTAACGTACGCAGGGCTATGGATTTCGAATTCGGCCGTCAGGTAGAAGTGACCAATAATGGTGGGCGGATTATTCAGAGCACTTTGAATTTTGATGCCGATAAAGGAACTACTTCTCCAATGCGTACCAAAGAAGAAGCTAACGATTACCGTTATTTCTCTGATCCAGATTTACAGCCGATCCATATTTCGGATGAGTGGTTGGCGGAGATCAAATCGTTAATGCCGGCTTTGCCAAATGAAATTTCACAACAAATGATTGCTGAATTTGGAATCAGTAAGGCCGATGCAGCCCTTTTTGCAGAAGATTTGGATCTGTTAAATTATTTTAACGCTGCAATAGCAGTTGTTAAGAATAAAAAAAGCCTCATCAATTGGTTAATCGGTCCGATCAGAGCGGTTCTAAATGAAAAAGGGATTACCATTAATGATTTTAAAGTAAATCCTTCACAACTGGCTGAAGCCATTAATCTTGTTGATGATAAAAAAATTACGCAACAAATTGCAGTTCAGCAACTATTACCTGCTTTAGAACTTCAGGGCAATGCAAATGTTACCGGTCTTGCTCAATCATTAAACCTACTTATTTCCGAAAATGACGATGAATTAAGTAGTTTTATTGATGAAGTGTTAAATAAATATCCACAACAGGTAGAAGCGTACAAGAAAGGTAAAAAAGGCGTTTTAGGTTTATTTGTTGGCGATGTAATGAAACTGGCCAAGGGTAAAGCCGATGCTAAAAAATTAAATGAATTAATACTTGAAAAACTGAAATAATGAGACTAAAACAATTGAGCCTGATCATGCTGATCGCGGTTGCCTTCACTGCATGTAAACCAAAAGACAGCTTTACCATAGATGGAACTTTCAAAAATCCCGGAACGGAGAAGAAAGTGCTTTTATATGGCATGCAGAACAGCAATATGATCGCAATTGATTCGACCAATTTATCAGAAAAAGGCGAATTTAAATTTACACGTAAAACCCCATCTGTAGATTTTTTCAGGGTATCGTTAGGTAATCATGAATTTATGCTGATTGCAAAAAATGGTGATGACATTAAGCTTGAAGCCGATATAGCAGATAAAACCATGGCTTACAAAATTTCTGGTGCGAATGAAGTGGATAAATTATCCGAACTGAATGCCATCAGGAACAACTTCGCCAAACAGGTAGAGAAATTGCAGGCAGATTTTGAAGCAAAAGTAGCCACTCAACCACAAAACAGGGCTGCTGTGTTAGAATCGATGAAACCTCAGTACGAATCTTATGTCAATCAGCTAAATACGCAGATTATTAAATTTGCAAAGGATAATAAAGGAACACTTGCAAGTTTTTATGCGATGAATACGTTGAGTCCGCAGGAGTTTGAAGCCGAACTGGTGCAGTTTGCTGATGAAGTTAAAGAAGAAATTAAAGGCAATGCTACGGTTGATGCTTTTGTAAAACAAATGGCCTTATTAAAAGCCGTTCAGGTTGGTCAGGTTGCACCGGCATTTACCATCAACACAGCAGATAATAAACCGGTGAGTTTATCCGATTACAAAGGAAAATATGTATTGATCGATTTCTGGGCTTCTTGGTGCCAGCCTTGCCGCCAGGAGAACCCGAATGTAGTTAAAGTGTACAATAAATATAAAAGCAAAAACTTCGATATTATCGGTATTTCGTTAGATACTGACAAAGCAGCGTGGTTAGGTGCGGTAAAAGCAGACGGATTAACCTGGACACATGTTTCGGAATTGAAAGATTTTAATGGCGAAACGGTTAAAAAATATCAGGTACAGGCAATTCCAACCTCTTACCTCGTTGATCCGACTGGGAAAATTGTGGCTAAAAACCTGCGCGGCGACGAACTGGAAGCATTTTTAGCCAAAACGTTACGTTAAAACAAATTCCATGTTAAACTAATTTAAGTAATTAACAATTTCTTAACTTAGGCTTAACTAAATATTGCATCATAGATACTACTTTCGTAACAAATATTTAACTATGAACAACGCAGGTCAGAAAATATTAATTGTTGATGATGAACCAGATATTCTGGAACTTATTGAATATAACCTAAAGAAAGAAGGTTATCAGGTTTTCACAGCGACCAATGGCCAGGAAGGAATTACTGTTGCGAAAAAGGTTCATCCGGATTTAATTATCCTGGATATTATGATGCCTAAAATGGATGGGATTGAGGCTTGCCGTTTAATGCGTGCAATACCTGAATTTAAAAACACTTTTATGGTTTTCTTAACCGCCAGAAGTGAAGAATATTCTGAAATCGCAGGTTTTAATGTTGGTGCCGATGATTATATTGCAAAACCGATTAAACCACGCGCTTTGGTGAGCCGCATTAATGCGATTTTGAGAAGAAATACGGGAACAGAAGAGGTATCTGAAAATAAACTTGAAATCGGAGATTTGGTAATCGACCGTGAAGCTTACCTGGTTTTTCAGGGGGGGAACAAAGTGGTATTGGCTAAAAAAGAATTTGAACTATTATACTTATTGGCTTCTAAACCAGGAAAGGTTTATACGAGAGAATCGATCCTTAAAAATATCTGGGAAGATTCGGTAGTGGTAACCAACAGGACTATTGATGTTCACATCCGTAAATTAAGGGAAAAATTAGGCGAAACTTATGTATCTACTGTAAAAGGAGTGGGTTATAAGTTTGAGCTTTCTTAAATAATTTTTCACCACAGATAGACACAGATTAACACAGATTTTTTCTGATGCTTAATCTGTGTTTTTTTTATGCTGTCATTCTGAGGTACGAAGAATCTCTTACATTTTAGCTCTGCTGCTAAAATACCTCTGCTTTTTTCATCTGCTTTTATTTTATAACACATTCTATTTCCTGGAGATTCTTCACTGCGTTCAGAATGACAAAATGCGCCAGGAAGACGACACACAAGGTAAAACCATCATGCTATCGCCGATCTTCCTCTTTCCATATCTGTTTATCCCTTTTATCTGTGGTTAATTCCTCAACCAATAAAAATAAAATCGTATTTTTGCGCTTCATTAATTACACACAGTTTGAAGTTTCCTAATTTTAAAGACCTTATTCTTTTCGAAGACAACGATTTTATTGTAATCAATAAACCTCCGTTTTTAGCCTCGCTCGATGAACGTGGCGGATCGGGGGAAACCAACGTTTTGCGCCTGGCCAAACAATATAGCGATGATGCACAGGTTTGCCACCGTTTGGATAAGGAAACTTCTGGTGCTTTAATTATTGCGAAAAACCCTGAAGGTTACCGTCACGCTTCTATGCAGTTCGAAAGAAGAAAGGTAAATAAAACTTATCATGCCGTGGTAGATGGGCATGTTATATTTGACGATTTAACGGTCGACCTGCCTATCTTAAACGATGGCAATAAAAATGTAACCATCGATAGGGCTGAGGGTAAAAGGGCTGAAACGATATTCAACTCTTTAAAATACTACAAACATTATACTTTGGTAGAGTGTAAGCCGATTACGGGTAGAATGCACCAGATCCGGATCCACCTGGCTACGCAAAGAGCGGCTATTGTGGGCGACGATATGTACAAAGGAAAACCTGTTTTTCTTTCTTCAATCAAAAGAGGTTATAAATTAACCAAAGGTGAAGAGGAACAACCCATTATGAAACGTTTTGCTTTACACGCCCGTCATCTGGTTTTTAAAGGATTAAATGATCAGGATATTGTAATCGATGCTCCATACCCTAAAGATTTTGCAACATTAATAAAATTACTGGATAAATTTGATGCATAAAAGAGGCCTTTAAATTGGCTTCTCCTTTTGTTTTTGTTACTTTTGGGCATCGCCCTCTATTTAAAAAACAATAGAATGTACATCAGATTTGTAAATTACCTTGATAGGGTTAACCAATACCGGAAATCTAAAATATCAAACCGTAATTTCTTAATTATCCTGGCCGTAATTGTCGGGATTTTGGCCGGATTGGCGGCAGCCGTTTTAAAAAGTTTAACCCACCACATCGAAGAATTTCTTCAGTCAGACTGGCACTGGAAATACAAATATTATCTGTATTTTATTTTTCCGATGATCGGTATTTTTCTGACGGTCTTGTACATCAAATATTTTATCCGCAGAACGAAATTCGAAACGGGTTTAACGCCGCTGCTTTATGCCATTTCAAAAAAATCGAGTAAGGTTGAGGCACACAATATTTACTCGCAAATCATCACGGCAGCCGTTACAGTTGGTTTCGGCGGTTCAACCGGTTTAGAGGCACCCATTGTAACCAGCGGATCAGCAATTGGATCCAATCTTGGCCGTTTGTTAGGCTTATCGTATCGCGAAATTACCATGCTGGTAGCTTGTGGAGCGGCAGCAGGTATTGCAGGTGCTTTTAATAGTCCGGTGGCGGGGATTGTTTTTGCCATCGAGATCTTATTGCCAGAGTTTACCATTCCCGCATTTATTCCTTTATTACTATCTGCGGCAACAGCAGCTGTGGTAGCCAGGTTATTTTACACGCAACAACTTTTCTTTCTGGTTACAGAAGGGTGGAAGGTAAACGCCTTGTTCTATTATGTAATTTTGGCCTGTTTTATTGGTTTATTTTCCATTTATTTTACCAAAGCCAATTATGCAGTTAAAGGATTGTTCTATAAAATAAAACACCCTTATACCAAAGTAATTGTAGGTGGTTTGATGCTCGGTGCATTGGTATTTTTATTTCCAACACTTTATGGTGAGGGGTATATTACGATAAAAGGGTTATTAAAAGGTGATTATCATACAGTGATCAATAACAGTATTTTTGCCGATTATAGCTCGATTTCGGCTTTGGTTGTTTTATTTACAGTGGTTACCATTTTTATGAAATCGATCGCTACACTGGTTACTTTAGGAGCTGGTGGTAATGGTGGTACATTTGCTCCAAGTTTGATTATGGGTGGTTTAATCGGGTTTATTTTTGCTTATGTGGTGAACCTTTCTGGAATTGCACAGCTGAATGTTTCTAATTTTATTGTAGCTGGGATGGCTGCCGCCTTAGGTTCGATTATGCATGCACCATTGACGGGAATATTTCTTATCGCCGAAATTACCGGAGGATATATCCTGATGGTTCCGCTGATGATTACCACAGCAATTTCTTACGCCATTAACCGCAGCTCACAAAAACACTCTATTTATACTAAAGCACTTGCCGATAAGGGAGAATTGTTATCACACGAGGACAAGGACACGACGGTTTTAAACCAGATGAAGCTGAAATACCTGATCGAGAAAAGTTATCCGCAGTTGCAGATGAACGATCAGATTTCAGTTAAGATGAATGAAATTCTGCAATCGCATAAAAATATCTGCGCAGTTACTGATGAACTGGGTGATTTTAAAGGTATTATTTATATTGAAGAGTTGTTTAATAAGATGATCAATCATCCGGACAAAGAAAATCTACTGGCTTCTCATTTAGTGCAGGCCGCACCGAATACGATTGCAGAAAATGATGACCTGAAACTGGTACTGGAGAAAATGGAGCAGGATAATGTGTGGATTTTACCAGTGCTTACTGCACAAAATCAATATTTAGGTTTTGTGTCTAAAACAGCTATTTTTAATAAATACAGGGCATTGCTGATGAGGCAAAATGATTATATGGGTTGAGAGAGGTCTTAATGTTGCAATGTTAAGATGGGTTGTAATGTTGGAATGTTTTAAAGTTGGAATGTTAGCCGGAGAACCTTAAAATCCCGCATGATTGTCATTTCTACCATGGTGAAGAAATCTACGGATTGATAGCTTTTACAGATTTCTCCATTTCGCTGCGCTACAGTCGAAATGACGACTTTCCTGTTGTTTTGATGTTGTAATGTTTAATGTTTTAAAGTTGGGATGTTGCCCGGAGAACCTTAAAATCCCGCCTGATTATCATTTATACCGTAGTGGATAATTTACGGCTAGATAGCTTTTATAGATTTCTCCATTTCGCTGCGCTACAGTCGAAATGACGACTAGCCTGTTGTTTTGATATTGTAATGTTTAATGTTTTAAAGTTGGGATGTTGCCCGGAGAACCTTAAAATCCCGCATGATTATCATTTATACCGTAGTGGATAATTTACGGCTAGATAGCTTTTATAGATTTCTCCATTTCGCTTCGCTACAGTCGAAATGATTGTTATGATAAAAACAAATTTTAAGCGGCAATATTAAAGTTATTTTTATAGCTCTCCTGGTTTTTAATAACAGCAGCAATTCTTAGCG
>NZ_BAABBY010000018.1:0-66030 GCF_039538295.1 Pedobacter jeongneungensis
TTCTTAGGCATAAAAACCTTGACGACTTTTTAATGTGCCGCTACCGCTTTAGGTAATCTGATTAATAATTAAGCAAATTAGATATTTGTTATCCTAAAATTAAATATCAAAACAAATCTAAAGGACGGCAATTAAATGACAAATTCTTCTTATTTCGCTAAACTTTCAAATTCTTCTTCAGTTAATTCTATTTCTGTAGCTTTTAAATTTTCTTTTAAATGGTCAACAGATTTGGTTCCGGGGATTAAAAGAATATTAGGTGATCTTTTTAACAACCAGGCCAAAGCAATCTGTGCGGTTGTAGCCTTATGCTTTTCGGCAATGGCTTTAATTTTATCTTCAAGTTTATGAGGACCAGATGCCAATGGAAACCACGGAATAAATGCCAGGCCTTGTTCGGCAGTAAAATCTAAAACACTCTCCCATTGTCTATTGCCCAGATTATAAAGATTTTGAACAGAAACAACCGGCAGAATATCCTGCACCTGTTTAATCTGATCGATGGTTACTTCTGACAAACCCACGTTTTTTATTTTTCCCTCTTTTACGGCCTCTATTACAGGTGCCAGGGTTTTAGCTACTTCTACATTGGGATCAATGCGGTGCAGCTGCCATAAATCGATACTATCTACTTTTAATCGTTGTAAACTTCCTTCAATATCCTGTCTGATTTTTTCAGGCGCTCCGTTAGGTACCCAGTTGTTTGGTCCTGGCCGGTCAAAACCACCTTTGGTGGCAATAAAAAGATCTTTTTGAAAAGGCGATAAAGCATCAGCAATAAGCGATTCGTTAAATTTAGGTCCGTAAGCTTCGGCAGTGTCGATAAAGTTAACGCCATTTGCAACAGCTTCGCGTAAAACAGTTATAGCATTTTCGCGGTCTTCTACTTCACCAAAAACGCCATTACCAGTTAATTGCATTGCGCCATAACCTAAACGTTTCACCTCTAATTCGCCAAATTTAAATGTTGTTTTTCCCATTTTATTTCAGATATGATGATAAATTCTATGATAAAGATAACCGCAGCCGGAAGGCATTGTTTGTAAAATGAATTTTATGATAAATAAATGAACAAAGGGTAAAGGGCTATTGTAAGGTGTGTGCTGGTTGTATTGCTTAGTTGGCTGAAAAAGCCTTTTTAGCAACGATTACCGCGGGGTATTCAACATCTATTAAAAACAAGTGTTGGAGTTAAAGATTCTTCGCTGCGCTCAGAATGACAAAAACAAAAAAGGCTGCCCCAACGGAGCAGCCTGATTGAATATAAGGATAATATGACTTAAAAGGTTTTATAGCACCATATTAACTAGTTCCATCCGCCACCCAGTGCGTGATAAATATCGACTACAGCATTTAACTGTTGTTTTTTGGTTTCTATAAGTTCTAATTTTGATTGTAGTGCGTCGCGCTGGGTCATCAACACCTCAAAATAATCAGCTCTTGCCGATTTAAACAAATCATTCGAAATATCAATTGATTGCGTAAGTGCAGTAACCTGTTTTGATTTCAGATCGTAACTTTTTTGCAGGTTGCTGATTTTCGACATTTGATTGGCCACTTCGATATAACCATTTAAAATGGTCTTTTCATAATCAAAAACCGCTTGTAACTGTTTCGCATTTGCGGTTAAGTATTCTGCTTTTATGGCGTTTCTGTTGATCAGTGGTCCGGCTAAATCTCCGGCCAACGAATAGATCAAAGATTCCGGCGTTCTTAATAAATAAGAAGGATTAAAGGCCTGGTAACCAATAGTTGCTGAAATACCCAAAGATGGATAAAACTGTGCTTTGGCTACTTTAACGTCTAATTTAGCTGCTGCCAGTTCGAGTTCGGCTTGTTTAATATCCGGACGGTTCGCCAGTAACTGTGAAGGTAAGCCTGTTTGCACTGTTGGCGGAACCAGGTCGGTAAAATTAGATTTATCTCTTATAATTGGCTGAGGGAAACGGCCCAGCAGAAAATTAATTTTATTCTCTGTTTCGGTAATGTTTTGCTGAATATCAAATTCTAAACTTTTTGAACTTAATACCTCTGCTTCAAATTTACGCACGGCAAGTTCGTTAACCCTTGAAGCCTGCTTCTGGATTTTCATCAGTTCCAGGGCATTGCTTTGCAGCTCGATGTTCTTTTTTACCGTTTCTAACTGATTATCAGCAGCAAGCAACTCATAATATGAATTGGCTACTTCAGCAATTAAATTGGTAATTACGAAGTTTTTACCTTCTACAGTCGAAAGGTAATGGCTAATGGCTGCTTTTTTAGAGTTGCGTAATTTATGCCAGATATCGGCTTCCCAATTGGCCTGTAAGCCAAAATGGTAATCAGGCAATACTTCGGGCACTTCTTTACCAGGGGTGATCTCTGTTGAAGCATCGCCGGCACCAGAACTGGTGTAACGGCCAACTTTATCAAAACCTGCACCAACACCATAAGTTACACTTGGTAAAAGTTCTCCTTTTCTGGCTTTGATTTCATTTTTGGCAATTTCAATATCCTGAAGCGTGATGTTTAACTCCTGGTTGTTTTTTAATGCCGTATCAATCAGGTTTACCAGGTTTGGATCGGTAAAAAAATTACGCCATTTAATGCTGGCGGTGTTTACCGTATCCTGCGAGCCGTTAAAGGCTGCAGGAACGTTTTTATTTTCGGAGCGTTGGGCCACTTCGGGCAATTTACAGGCGGTATATGCAGCGCATATCAACACCAGTCCAAGGCTTTTATAAAGATTTTGCTTAAACATTATTCTCAATTTCTTCAGTTAATGGATGTTCTTCTTCAATTTTAATCAGCTTGTGTTTGGCTGCAATTGTTCCGAATATGAAATACAGTCCGGGAATTACAATTACCCCGAAAATGGTACCGAAAAGCATACCGCCTGCCGCAGCCGATCCAATGGTACGGTTACCGATTTTACCTGGTCCGCTTGCAATCATCAAAGGAATTAAACCTGCGATGAAGGCAAAAGAGGTCATTAGAATCGGGCGGAAACGCACGCTTGCACCTTCAAGTGCTGCCTTGAATACGGTTGCTCCCTGTGCATGGCGCTGTGTGGCAAACTCCACAATCAGCACCGCATTTTTACCGAGTAAACCGATCAGCATCACCATCGCTACCTGTGCATAAATGTTGTTTTCCAATCCTAATAATTTAAGGAACAGGAAGGCACCAAAAATACCTGCGGGTAAAGAAAGGATTACGGAAAGGGGTAAAATGAAACTTTCATACTGAGCGGCCAGAACCAGGTACACAAAACCTAAACAAATCAGGAAAATATAAATGGCTTCATTACCTCTTGATACCTCATCTTTAGAAATACCTGCCCAATCGATACCAAATCCCCTTGGCAATGTTTTCTTGGCAACTTCTGTAATGGCTTTAATCGCTTCACCTGAGCTATAACCCGGAGCCGATTGGCCACTAATCTCAGAAGCATTGTACATATTGTGACGGGTAATTTCCGATAAACCATATACTTTACGCATTTTAATGAAAGCTGAGAAAGGCACCATCTCATCGCGGTCGTTTTTAACAGAAAGCTTTAAGATATCTTCTGGCAAGGCCCTGTATTGAGGCAATGCCTGTACGATAACCTTGTACTGACGATCGTATTTAATAAAACTGGTTTCGTAATTACTACCCACAAAAGTAGATAAGGTGTTCATCGCATTATCTATACTCACCCCTTTTTGTTGCGCAATGTCGTTATCCACATCCAGCATGTACTGAGGGAAACTCGCACTGTAGAAAGTAAATACCGATGAAAGTTCTTTACGTTTGTTCAGTTCGCGTACAAAATCGTTGGCAACGGTTTCCATTTTTTTGTAATCGCCACTACCTGCTTTATCCAGTAAACGAAGCTCGAAACCGCCCGCTGCACCATAACCTGGCACCGCCGGTGGCTGGAAAAACTCGATGGTTGCACCCGGAATAGATTTTGATTTTTCTTCAAGCTCTTCAATAATTTCTGCAGCCGAATGTTTACGTTCACTCCAGTCTTTCAGATTAATTAAACAGGTACCAGAGTTCGATCCCGTACCTTCGGTTAAGATCTCATATCCGGCCAAAGATGAAACCGATTTTACACCATCAATGTCTTCGCACATTTTCTGCAGTTTCTCTGCAATCTGGTCGGTACGCTCTAAAGTAGAGCCCGGAGGTGTTTGGATAATGGCATAAACCATCCCCTGATCTTCGTTAGGGATAAATCCTGATGGTACACTTCCACTTAAAGCCCAAACACCTAAACAGAAAGCAACCAATACACCAAAAGTTAAAATCCTGCGGCTTACTACTTTGCTTAATACCAACTCGTACTTGCCAGAAAGTTTGGCAAAACCATTGTTGAAACCGTCCAGGAAACGATCAATCAAAGTTTTCTTTTTAGCTGAACCATGATTGTTCTTCAACATAATGGCACACAGTGCAGGCGTAAGCGTTAAAGCCACAATACCAGAAAGGATAATAGCCGTTGCCATGGTAATGGAGAACTGACGGTAAAAAATACCCACCGGACCAGACATAAATGCTACCGGGATAAATACCGATGCCATTAAGAACGTAATCGCTATAATTGCCCCGCCAATTTCTTTCATGGCTTGTTGTGTAGCCTTCAATACCGATAGATGCCTGTCGTGCTCCATCTTGGCGTGAACGGCCTCAATTACTACAATCGCATCATCTACCACCACACCTATCGCCAACACTAATGCAAACAGGGTAATTAAGTTGAGGGTGATGCCAAAAAACTGCATAAATACAAATGTTCCGATCAGGGATACCGGTACGGCGATGGCCGGAATAAGCGTTGAACGCCAGTCGCCAAGGAACAGGAACACCACTAAACCCACCAGGATAAAAGCTTCTACCAGGGTGTGGATTACCTTTTCGATAGATGCATCCAGGAATTTTGAAACGTCGTAACTGATCTCGTAATCTAAACCTTTTGGAAAGGAAGCCGATTTAATCTCAGCCATTTTAGCTTTAACATCTTTAATAACCTGACTGGCGTTACTGCCATAAGATTGCTTTAAAACGATTGCTGCAGAAGCTTTTCCGTTTAAGGTAGAGTATAAATTGTAAGCTGAAGCACTAAAATCTACGTCGGCAATATCTTTTAAGCGAAGCAATTCACCGTTTGGCGTTGCCCTTACCACGATGTTTTCATATCCCTCTTTGGTATTAAAACGTCCTGAATATTTTAACACATATTCGAAAGCCTGCGAACGTTTACCCGAGCTCTCCCCTGTTTTACCCGGCGAGGCTTCTAAACTTTGCTCATCAAGGGCTTTCATTACCTCATCAACAGAGATTTTATAAGCCTGCATACGATCAGGTTTTAGCCAGATACGCATGGCGTAATCCCTGTCGCCCAAAATATCTGCAAAACCCACACCATCAACCCTTTTCAGCTCCGAAAGCAAGTTGATATCTGCATAGTTGTACAGGAAATTCTGATTCATTTTGGGGTCCTTGCTATACAAGTTGATGTACATCAACATGTTAGATTCTTCGCGGGTGATTTTAACCCCCTCACGAACCACCAGAGGAGGAAGTTTATTGGTAACAGCGGCTACACGGT
This sequence comes from Pedobacter jeongneungensis, assembly GCF_039538295.1. Classification (NCBI taxonomy): domain Bacteria; kingdom Pseudomonadati; phylum Bacteroidota; class Sphingobacteriia; order Sphingobacteriales; family Sphingobacteriaceae; genus Pedobacter; species Pedobacter jeongneungensis. The sequence continues at coordinate 5,579 of NZ_BAABBY010000018.1, forward strand.
TTTGCACGTTAAGCGAAGCCTGGTTAGGATCGGTACCCAGGTTAAATACCACCTGGATGGATGCTTCACCATCGTTACCAGCATCAGATGCAATATATTTCATTCCCGGTACACCGTTGAGTGCACGCTCGAGCGGAATAACCACCGATTTAATCAACAATTCGTTGTTCGCCCCAGGGTACTCTGCCGTGATATTTACTTTAGGCGGAGAAATGGATGGGAATTGCGTAACCGGAAGGTAGCTGATGGCCAGCACCCCAAGAAACACAATAATAAGCGATATCACGATAGAAAGGACGGGCCTTTGTATGAATTTACTAAACATAAAATAAGTATGGAGGGTTTAGATTATTCTGTTTTCAATCTCAATTGTTTCATCACGTCCTGTGGCTGCTGGAATTTAAAAGCGATTTTATCGTCGTCTTTAACCTTTTGCACACCTTCGAGCAAGATCTTATCTTCTACCGTGATGCCGTCGCCGATAATGTATAAATCAGGCAGTTCGCCCGCAATGGTGATGGCCCTCGAGTGTACTTTATTGTTTTTATCGATTACGAAAACATAGGTTTTATCCTGAATATCATAAGTGGCTTTCTGCGGAATAACAATGGCATTTTTTAAAGGAACAACCATCTGGATTTTACCGGTTTCACCGTTTCTAAGCAAATTATCCGAATTATTGAACCTGGCCCTGAACGCGATATTTCCCGTCTCATTATCAAATTCACTTTCGATTACCTCTACTTTACCTTTCGATTTAAGCAATTCGTTGTTGGCCAGTAATAAGCTTACTTCCTGCTGTCCTTTTGCTTTTGTAGCACTCTGGTAATTTAAGTATTCAGGCTCTGAAACATTGAAATAAGCAAAAACCTGACTGTTATCTGAAAGGCTGGTTAATAAAGCGCCTTCATCAACCAAACTACCTAATTTTAAAGGAATGCGGTCGATGGTGCCATCAAACGGCGCCCTGATTTCGGTATTGGATAAATGGAATTTAGCCAGAGAGGTTTCGGCATTTGCAGATTGCAGTTTTGCCTTGGCCATGGCCAGTTCGTTTTTAGAAACAATGTTTTTATCAGACAGCATTTTGGTGTTTTCCAGTTCAATTTGTGCCGATTTGGTTTCTGCCTGTGCTTTTAACAATTCAGACTGAGCCGCTTTAGGCATAATTTTGAACAACAACTGGCCTGCTTTTACATGCTGGCCTTCATCTACATAAATATTCTGGAGGTAGCCCTTCTCCTGGGCCCTAACTTCGATATTCCTGACAGATTTAATCTGCGAAACATATTCCTTGGTAAACGAAGTATCCATTCTTAACGGCGTGGTTACCGCATAAGTAGCTACTTCTTCTTTTTCTTCTTTCTTCGAGGTACAACCCGTTACGTAAAGCAAAGTACACAAGCCTAAGCATATGACAACTCTTTTCATTTTTTTTTGTTGAATGGTTAAATCTGATTTATTTTTTTTCTCTAATTAGTTTAGCTGAGCAGCATTTTATGATAAAAGCAATTTTCAACCGCGTTGCGGAGGCTAAATGATTTCAATAAATGATGGTTACTCAACGATTTAATTCGATAGCGAAATAAATACAGATTTATGAAGTTTAAATGAAGTTGAAATTCATGTTTACTTTCTGAAAATCGCGATTTAAAGGATAATGAGATGATTTATAGCGACAAACAGAATATTACGGATATTTTTTCGCCCGTTTAGAAAATTAATGGCTCTTTTTCCATGAAGAAACAATAAAATTAACAAATTGGATTGTTTTTGGATGATTGGAATATTTTAACAATAATGATAAAAATGTACGCGCTGGTTTGAAACCAGCGCTATGAGGGAAAATAATCAGCAGGTTTTTGTCAGTCTGAGCGTAGTCGAAGACTTCGAAGCACATATTTTCTTTTCAGTAGATTAAATAATGTATCTGGTTTTTCATGGCGCTGGTTTTCCAACCAACGCAAACAAGGAGACTTTTTATGGAATCCCGCCCATAAAAACATCGTATCATAAAACCTTAAACCGCTCCATGAAAAAAATTTATCTTGCTTTAATTTACTCTTTTATAGCCCTTATGGCTACAAGCTGCAGCTCCACAGATAACACGAAACAATGGAATAATGCACACCTTGACCCCGGATTGCCTAAAAACCTGATTTATAATGAAATGAATAAAAAAGAAGAAATTTATTCCTTTTTCGAAAAGCATGATGGATCCAAACGGACCAGTGATGTCGCTTATTTCCGTTTCGGCAAACATGAAAAGCAGGATGCCGTTTTTGCAAAACTAAACAACTGTCGCGCTTATTATTATTCAAAATCTGATACTTTGTCGATCAGGATCGGCATTAGTGATGGGTTTGCAGGACAAGGACTAAACATCAAATACAGAAATAAAAAGTTTAGTGCCGAAGCATATCAATTTACTGATTTTCTTATTGAAGGGGAAACTAAACCGATGCAAAAAGTAATTAACCAGAAGCTTATCTTAAATAAGTTAAATTATAGTGTTGGAGATAGTTTATTTGGAAGAATTGAATTTAAATCTATCGAAATCAATAATCAGGGCGATACTGTTTTAAACGTAGGTAATGGAAATTTCAGGACTAAAGTAAAGAGAATGATTATTGAAGAATGATTTAATGGGTTAATTTTTGTATTCTAAAATTATTGACCTGGCCATATTTCATTATTTAACAATTGATTATATTCGTTTTAAAAATGATGCATAAATGCCGTTTTTATCAGAGATAACCTTACCTCGCATTGCGGGGGGAAGTTTTATATCGCAGATTCCCACGGCATATCGGAAACCAATTATGAGGATACGGAACATTTTAGGTTAACAAAATCTTTTTTAGATCATCCGGCACTTTACCTGCGGCATTTAGTAAGAAAAATAAATTGAGATTTTAAAAATAACATACTGTAAATAAAATACTTATTATAAAAATATGTATTTATTTAGATTATAATTACAGAGCTCCGCAGGCAAGCGTTACCTTTGCAAAAAAATACCATAATGAACAGTACCCAATCAAAAGCGCTCGAACTTGTTGTAGGCATCATTAAAGATACCATTAGCGATATTAAAATCGAAAACACTTCTGCAAACACCGTTACATTAAAAGACGGCAATGCCACAATACAATTAACGCAACAGGCAGGCGAAAGCGCAGATAAGGAAACAGTTGTAATCTCAGATCCAAAAGATATTATTTATAGTGAAGATCTTCTTCCGGAACTGAACGACCTTACATCGGTTACCGTGATTATAAATGGTTTGGATATAGAAACACACCTGGTTTTTCAGGCCGTGAGAGATTGTTTTGACCAGATCAGCAACAGTTACGAGTTTTTAAAAATCTTTGAAAAAGATGTGATCAGAATAAAGAGCGGGTTTAAGTTTGGCAGCAATGCCTTTGTACTTAATGTGTTGAATGAAAAAGACGAGATTTTTGTTACCGCAGAATTTGCAGCTTCATTCGATGCCGCGGTTAGAAAAACAGTAGAAACAGATGTAATTAAAGTACAAAAAGCCATTAATAAAATGGTTAAAGAGGACGGGGCCATTTAGCTTGACACCCTGATACACCAGATATTAAATACCCCTGTGCAAAAACGCAGGGGTATTTTAATATGCGCTCCAACAGCCTCAGCACGCTAAACCTGACCAGCTTTTTAACAGGAATAAAGGATTATTAAAATATTATTATTTTTTTTCAAAAACCAAAAACCCCTTTTAGGAATACTTCGTATATGCGGATAAACCATCCAAATTCTCATTACGAATGTCTCAGTTTACCGCATACAACAATATATTACCGCTTATCAAATATTTTGAGAAGTTTCATCCATTATCAAAAGGGTTTATTGCCGACCACATACTGCATTGCAGGCAGATACAGGTAAAAAAGAATAAATTTATCCTCTCTCCCATTGATCATAATGCTTCGCTTTATTTTGTAATAAGTGGCCTGGTAAGGGGATTTATTAAGGATAATGATAAAGATATTACCACCAGGTTCAGTTTTGAAAATGAAACCATTGGCGCTATCCACCATCCTGATCATACTTCCCAGCACTCTGTTGAGTACCTGCAGGCGCTGGAAGACTCCGAACTGATTATTATTCCGTTTGCCCTGATTGATTCGGCGTATTCGCTTTATCCGGAAGCCAATGTGATTGGTAGAAAGATATTGGCTTTACAATATTATGCCGCTTCCGAGCGGTCTATTTTGGCCAGAATTACAAATGCTGCCAGTCGTTACAAGCGATTTGCAGATACTAAATCTATGGCGATTGAAAGAATTCCGTTACGCCACCTGGCGAGTTACCTGGGCATGCGAAGCGAAACTTTAAGCAGGATCAGGGCGGCAAAGTAAAAACCATTTACCAATATTATAGCAAATTACAGTCAATGTACAGGTCTGTTTTCACTACGAAGACATTGGCTGTAACTTTACATTTACTTAACTTTTGCTAATATTATTACTCTTTGTAATATTAAACATCAGCCTGTATTTTTTGTATTAATCATTGTACGCAAACGTTTGTTTAAGATCAGGCAGAAATGCTTATTGCTTCGATAAAAATCACACCAATACATGATATAACATTGTATAACAATTAGTTACAAAACATCATAACCTATATGTTACCCAAATAAGCATTGAAATTATCTCCCTGTAAATATTCTCTTTACAATAGGCCCTGCCGTAACACCGATAATACTATTTCCTTAACCTATTTTAACCTTGTCTTAATGTCGGCTTTATCTGGCTAAATGAAATTTGCCACAACTAATTCATTAACATATAAGATCAACATGAAAAAAATCTTTACCATTTTGTCCTTATTGTTTGCTGTGATTTCCCTGCACGCGCAGGTCACAACGGGTAATTTATCCGGAACAATAAAAGATGCAAAAACTACTCTTCCGGGAGTAACGATTAAAGCCACACACATGCCATCAGGAACCAGTTATGTGGTGAGTACCAATGATGATGGCCGCTTTACCATTTCTAACATGCGCCCGGGCGGCCCTTACAAAGTTGTGGTTACGTATGTAGGTATGGACCCAAAAACCATCGAAAACATTAGCCTGCCATTGGGCGATACTTATATCTTAAATCTGAACATGGCTTCAGGCGGAAAAGATCTGAGTGAGGTAAACATTAAAGGTGCTTCAAAAAATTCGCCCCTTAATGCAAGCAGAACCGGTACATCGACCAGTTTGGGCAAAAAAGAGATCAATGCGCTTCCAACTTTGAGCAGAAGTTTGAGCGATCTGACCAGAATGGCTCCGCAAGCTAATGGTGCAGCCATTGGTGGAGGTAACTCACGCCAGAACAATGTAACGGTAGATGGTGCCGATTTTAACAATAACTTCGGGATCGGGAATAACCTGCCCGGTAACGGAAACCCGGTTTCTATTGATGCATTGGAAGAAATTTCAGTAAATGTTACACCTTATGATGTAAAGCAGACCGGTTTTATCGGTGCCTCAATCAATGCGGTTACCCGTTCGGGTACAAACGAGTTTTCGGGTTCGGCATATACGTATTTCAGAAACCAGAACCAGATTGGTAAGAAAGTAAGCAATTACCCTGAACTGGCCGACCCAACAGACCAAACGTATAAAACTTTTGGTGCCAGAATCGGTGGACCGATCATCAAGAACAAATTATTTTTCTTTTTAAATGCTGAAAGAGAAAATGAAGTAAGGCCGGGTCAAACACGTTTAGCGGCAACCCCCGAAGCTCCTTATGGCTCAGGTATCCCGAATGTGGTCCGTCCAACCGTTGCAGAGCTTGATGAGATCAGCAATTACTTAAAAACCACCTATGGTTACGACCCGGGGATTTATCAGGGTTATCCTTCTGAAACGGAAAGAACAAATTTATTGGGTAGATTAGACTGGAACATTAACCAGAACAATCACTTTAACATTCGTGGTAGTTATGTTAAAACCAAATCACCTTCGTTTGTAAGTACCTCCAGAAGTCCGCTGGGTGCATTTCCGGGTGGAGGATCGAGAACAGGCAATACTGCACTGGCTTTTAAAAATTCCAACTACTACCAAGAAAGCAATTTATATTCGATTACTGCCGAGTTAAACAGCAAAGTATTTAACCGTTTTGCCAATACTTTACGTTTATCGTACACTAACCAGAACGATCCAAGAAGTTCCGACAGTCAGGTTTTTCCATTGGTTGATATCTTAAAAGCAGACGGAAATTCGGCACCAACACCATTTACCACATTTGGTTATGAGCCCTTTACTTATGGAAACCTGAGAGATGTACAGGTATATTCGTTAAACGATTACGTTACCTGGGCGGTAGGTAAACACAATATTACTGCCGGTTTACAGGGCGATTATAGCATCACTAAAAATGGTTTCCAACGTTTCGGAACCAGTTATTATACTTTTAACTCATGGGATGATTTTAAAAATGGTGCCAAACCAATTGAATTTGCCCAAACCTATTCTTTATCTCCAAATTATGAGCAGGCATTTCCTACTTACAAATTCTGGCAGTTTTCGGGTTATGTACAGGATGAGATTTCGGTTACAGAACGCTTAAGGGTAACAGGTGGTATCCGTGCAGAACTGGCAACATACCCTAAAATTTTACAGGAACACCCATTGGTATCGGCGTTGACTTTCCATGATGGAGAACGTTTAAACACAGGAAATCTTCCAAAATCAAAAATATCAATTTCGCCGCGTATCGGTTTTAACTGGGATGTTACCGGCGACCGTTCAATCCAGGTGAGAGGTGGTGCAGGTTTATTTGTGGGCCGCATCCCTAATGTATGGATCGTGGCACAGGCGGGCGATGCCGGAATGTTGCAGATTACTGAAACTTATTCAGGACAAAACAATACTCCTGGTCCGTTTAATCCGAATATCGGCGCCTATCGTCCAACAACCGTACCTGTTGCCGGAACGGTATTGCCTAACCCGATTACGGTGATGGACAAAAACCTGAAAATGCCTGCTGCATTTAAAACCAGTTTAGCAGTTGATGTGAAACTTCCGTATGGCATTGTTGGCTCGGTGGAAGGAATTTTTAACAGGGACATCAGGACCATTCTTTTTCGCAATGCCAACCTGGTTGACCCTAAACCTTTAAATGTTGCCGGATATCCGGATAACAGGCTGATTTATCCAAATGCAGCTACTGATAAATTTATCAATCCGATTTTAAACGGACAGGCCGTTCCAAACGGCACAGTAATTCCCGGAACTGGTGCCAGACAGCCAGATGCATTTAACGTAATTGTGCTCGGAAATGCAAATAAAGGATATTACTATTCACTTACAGGTACATTGAGCAAACGTTTTGATAATGGTTTTGGTGCTACAGTTTCGTACATCAGAAGTTCGGCGAAAAGCCTGTACGAAGGCAGCGGCGATCAAACCCTTTCTGCATGGCAGGCCACAAGCAGTGTAAACGGCGCAAATAACCCAACTTTAGGTTATTCAGGTTTTGTATCTCCAGACCGTATAATTGCTTCTGTTTATTACCGTAAAGAATTTATAAAACACCTCGGAACACAATTCACTTTGGTTTATGACGGATCGAACGGCCGTACTTCTTATACTTACTCTACTGATATTAACAGAGATGGCATAAACGGCGATTTAATTTATGTACCGAAAGATGCTTCAGAAATCAACTTTGTGGCGTTAACCGTTGGAACAGGTGCTGATATGGTAACTTACACACCAAAACAGCAAAGCGATCTGTTTTTCCGCTACATTGATCAGGATAAATACCTCCGTGGCAGAAAAGGACAATATGCTGAGCGTAATGCAGTTATAACCCCATTTAACGGCCAGTGGGATTTTAAATTCTTACAGGATATTTTCACCAATGTGGGTGGCAAGCGCAATACCATCCAGTTCAGTATTGATATTAAAAACTTTGGTAACCTTTTGAACAAAAACTGGGGTATGCAATCTAACTTTGGAACAACTTCTATCCTGGTGCCAACAAACGTTGCTAATTTAACACCGGGCGGAACAACCAAACCTACCTTCCGTATCGCTACAGACAGGAACTTTCCTATTGTTAATGGCAACAGAGATGTAGTGGGTTACGCCTCTACTTACGAGATGCAGTTCGGTTTCCGTTACCTTTTTAATTAATTCTATTCAAATATGTCACATTGAGCCTGTCGCAATGCATTTAGCTAATCTTCGGCAGGCTCAGAGTGACAATTTTATCTTTCATATAACCCATATAAATTATCCCATGTTTAAAAAAATACTTTTCCCAACACTACTGGTTACCATCAGCTTCGCACTCATTTCATGGGGCGTAATTGGTCACCGGGCCATTGGTAAAATTGCCGAAAACCACCTGAGCAAGAAAGCAAGAAAAGCCGTTCAGGATATTCTGGGCAGCGAAAGCCTGGCCATGGTAAGCACTTATCCTGATGAAGTGAGATCCTATCAGCAATATGCCTACACTGCACCCTGGCACTACGTAAACCTGCCTGAAGGTTTAAATTATGATGATTTCAACGCTCAACTGAAATCAATGGAAAAACCGAACATTTATAAAGCGCTTTTGCAATGTATAAGTGACTTAAAAGATGCTTCGAAAACAAAAGAAGAACATATTTTTGCGCTAAAATTCCTGGTTCACCTGGTTGGCGACATTCACCAGCCAATGCATACCGGACATTCGGAAGATTCAGGTGGTAACGGAATTAAAGTAAAACTGATGCGTAAAGAAAGTAACCTTCATGGCCTTTGGGACAGTGGTTTGATCGATTATGCAGGTTTGAGTTACCGTGAACTTGCGGCCGACTGTGATGTTGTAGAAAAAAATGAAGCAAAAACATGGGAAAAAGATGACGTGGCAAAATGGGCTTTCGAATCATACGAAATCAGCAAACAACTTTATGCAGAAGCAGCAAAAAATCCCGAATTTGATTACAACTATTATCCTGCCCATGCAGATATCGTTAAAAAACGCCTTGCACAGGCAGGCATCCGCTTAGCCGCCATCCTGAATGAAATTTATAAATAATACAAAATGAAAAAAATTAATTATGGCTTCGGTTTTATAATGACCGCTTTTCTGGCCTTAACGGGAAACCAGGTTCAGGCACAAACGGATACCATTCAACATATAGCCCAGGGCCGAAAAAATGATGCTGCTCAAATTAAAAAACCTTATGTCATTTTAATTTCGGCAGATGGCTTCCGACACGATTATGCCGGGCGCTACAAAGCAAATCACCTGCTCGAACTGAGCCAAAACGGTGTACAGGCGGCATCCATGATCCCGAGTTATCCGTCGGTGACCTTCCCTAATCACTACACCCTGGTAACCGGAATGTATCCTTCGCACCATGGTTTAGTAAACAATAGCTTTTTAGATGAAAAAGCGGGCGAAAGGTATTCTATGGGTGCAAAAGCAAAAGTAAGAGATGGTAAATGGTATGGTGGCACCCCGCTATGGGTGTTGGCCGAACAGCAGCATATGATTGCAGCAAGTATGTTCTGGGTAGGATCTGAAGCCGAAATTAAAGGCCTGCGCCCAACTTATTATTACGATTATACCGAACAGATTACGATTGATAAAAGAATCAGCATTGTGAAAAACTGGTTAAGCCTGCCGGAAGAAAAAAGACCGCACCTGATTACTTTTTACCTGTCAGAACCTGATCACGCCGGACATAGTTTTGGTCCGGATGCGCCAGAGACAGAAAAAGCAGTTAAAATGGTCGATTCGGTGATTTATGAGTTAACAAAGGCCATCGAACCGCTTCATCTTCCGGTAAATTATGTATTTGTTTCTGATCATGGAATGACGGCTGTAGACCGTGAACACCCGATTGCGACACCAAAGGAAATTGATACGGCCAAATACATCATTGCTGCATCTGGTACTTTAATGGATATCCATGCTAAAAACAAAGCTGATATACAGCCACTTTACGAGGCTCTAAAAAGCAATGAAAAGGATTATAAAGTGTACCTGAAAAGCAATATGCCGGAGCATTTCCATTACAGTGCAACAGATGACCGTATGAACCGGATCGGCGATATTTTGCTGGTGCCCGAATGGCCAAAGGTATTCTCCAGCCGTAAACCGGGTATTGGTCACCACGGTTTCGATCCTTCGGTGGTAAAAGATATGCATGCCACCTTTTTAGCCTGGGGACCTGCCTTTAAAAAACAGGTAAAAATACCTTCTTTTGAAAACGTAAATGTATATCCATTAATTGCAAATATTCTTGGTTTGAGCTATCAGGAGCCGATAGATGGAAAGTTAGAGGTATTAAAACCTATTTTAAAATAACGAAGATGAAAAGATTATTATTGGCCGTTGTCGCCCTCCTCAGTTTTAATTCAGTTTACAGTCAGCAATATGCCCTAAAATTTAAAACTCAGGAAGAGTTTCAAAAATTTATGCAGTGGAGCCCTTCTCGTTACCCGTTGATTAGCTGTCACCGTGGGGGTCCGGTTGCCGGATTTCCTGAAAACGCCATTGAAACTTTTGCCAACAGTGTAAAGCTTCACCCAACCATTATTGAATGTGATGCCGCTTTAACAAAAGATTCGGCACTGGTAATGATGCATGATGACCGTTTGGAGCGGACAACAAACGGTACCGGCCCTATCGGCGAAAAAACATTAGCGGAATTAAAAGACATTCGTTTAAAAGACAATGAAGGCACTGTTACGGCTTTCCATATTCCAACGCTTGATGAGGTTTTAAAATGGGGAAAAGATAAGGTAATTTATACCCTGGATGTAAAAAGAGGCGTTCCCTACAAAAAAATGATTGAGGCGGTTAGACGGAATAAAGCCGAAGCTTACAGCATCATCATTACCTATAGTGCCACACAAGCTGCAGAAGTATATCGCCTTGCCCCTGACCTGATGATTTCTGCTTCGATCAGAAGTATTGCAGATTTGGAAAGACTTAACCAGATGGGAATCCCGAACAACCGCATAGTAGCCTTTGTGGGTACTTCTGCTCCAGATAAAATGGTTTACGATTACCTCCACAGTAAAGGGATCTGGTGTATTTTAGGCACCATGGGCAACCTTGATAAAAGTGCTAAGGCTCAGGGTGATGGTGTATATTCTAAACTGGTTGAAAACGGTGCAGATATTTTATCGAGCGACAGGAGTGTAGAGAGCGCAAACGAACTTTTAAAGTATGCAAAAGAGAAAGGATTGACAACAAAATACCTTGCTCCGTTAAAAAAATAAAAATTTCTAAAACAAAGTAGAAGTTAGCTGGTTTATATTGCACACCTACTTATTTAAAACATTGATCTGCTGCTTTGGTTAGTTGACAGATCAAACAAAGGTTATCATCCACGATGGTAACCTTTCCTATTTTATAAACAGCTATAAGAATAATATCCGGCTTATAAAAACACGAATAAATACGATTTTTATAGGCTAATGGATTAAAAAACGATAAAAGCCCTAAATTCGCCCAAAACTATCCTTAATGAAAACTTCTTTTTTTAACCGCCCAGTAGCAGGATTTGTCCTTTCGATAATTTTTACTGTTGCCACATCTGCCCTATCCTATTTTTCAGTAGAAAAATTTTACAATAGCGAACGATGGGTTGACCACACCAATACGGTACGCGGTAAACTCGAATTGATTATTTCGTCAATGAAAGATGCTGAAACCGGTCAGCGTGGTTACCTGCTTACAGGCAACGAAAAATTTCTGGAGCCTTATAACGGTGCAGAAAAGGTAACCCGCGCAGCATTCGATACCGTTAAATACCTCACCAGCGATAATGGTGCACAGCAAAACGAGTTTAAAGGTTTAAAGGAAATGATAGACTCTAAATATGACCTTTTAGAGAATACCATCAGCCAGAAACGCTTAGGGGGAACCATCAGCCAGGATATCCTTTTAATGGGAAAATCGTATATGGACAGGGCCAGAATTATTGTTACAAGAATGGAAAGCCGTGAAGAAATATTACTATCAACCCGGTTATCAACCCTAAACCTGTATGGCACTATTTCACTGGTTTCGATCATCATTGCTTTTTTGGTTTCACTAACCAGCACCATTTATTTTTACAGGCGCACCATGAGTGATTTTGAAGACAGGATCCGTTTGGAAGAACAGGTAAAATACGAAACATCTGCAATGGAGAAAAAAATTGCCAGGCTGAAAGATGTTTCGGAGAGGATTGGAAACGGAGAATATGGCATCCAGGTTAATCCTGAAGATATAAAATAACAGCATCACCTGTAGCATTATCTGGTTTAATATCGTTTTACCCATAAATAAAAACGCTTAAAACCATGAAAAAACTAACTGTACTCTTTTTAGCCATCAGTTTCCTTTCCTGTAAAAAAGAAGAAGTTTATGGCCCGCTAAAACTTAAAAACGGGCAGGAAGTAGAACTTCTCGTTGATCACCGATATGGTGCTGATCAGGACCTGTTGCTAAAATTACCGGAAAAAGAACTTGCAGGATCAGCACTTGCAGGTTTTGATCAAAGAGAAGCCGGCTATACCTATCGCGTTAAAGCGAAGTTTCATCATGATGATAATCCGCCGCAGGATGCTTCCTCCGACTCCTTTATCTTTACCAAAATTGTAAGTAAAGAACAGTATAAAGGAACTGAGTCTTTCGATATTCAGCTCATCACCTCATATGTTCCCGGAGGCCCGGTGATCAAGCTGAGCAAAACCGGAAATGATTACTATTTTGTTCCTGATAAGCTTCAGTTAACCTATGCAAACAGCACAGTTCAGGCACAGCTTGAAGAAATTTATCAAAATGCACTGGAAGTACGTAATAACTGGAAAACCAGCCAGCTCCCAAAATGGAAAGCCATAAAAGCTACGGTAACGCACGACCCACAGAAATTTGGCAAAGCCTACCTGGTACAGCAGATACAGTTCACCCCATAAACACAGCTGCATTAAGCAATAAAAATGCCCAGCAAATAAATTTTGATTAAACCCTGTCCACCGGTTAAGGTCAATATGGTATGATCAGAAAAATTAATCGCAGGGTATTTAAATTCTTTTTCCTGCTCTTTATATTCATTTATCTACAGGTTTCAGCGGTTGTTGCACAAACCTCATCCGAAATAAAACGGATGCAATGGACGGTTGGCGATACGAAACGTGAGGCTTTGGTGTATATTCCAGCCACTGCAAAAACCAAAATTAGTCCGCTTATTTTTGTTTTTCATGGTCATGGCGGAACGATGGAAAATGCTTACCGCAGCCACCAGTTCGATAAACTCTGGCCCGAAGCCATTGTTGTATATCCTCAGGGATTAAACACGCCGGGTCAGCTTACCGATCCACAGGGTAAATTGTCCGGATGGCAAAAAGAAAACGGCGATATGAATAACCGTGATCTGAATTTCTTTGATCAGATGCTGAAAACATTTAAGGAAGATTACAAAATAGACGATAAACGGATTTATGCTACCGGACATTCTAACGGTGGTGGATTTACTTACCTGCTCTGGGCTACCCGGGCTGATGTATTTGCAGCTTTTGCACCATCATCGGCTGTTGCCCGAAAAGTTGCTGGCCAGCTTAAACCAAAACCGGCTATGCACATTATGGGAGAAAAAGATCCGTTGGTGAAACCAGCCTGGCAAAAATTAATGTGTAATTTAATATTGAAATTAAACAGCTGCGATGCAGAGGGAAAACCCTATGGAGCATATGCTACCTACTATCCGTCAGAAAGCGGAAACCCGGTTATTTTATACGTTCATCCCGGCGGGCATGTGTACCCAACAGCAGCCGATGAGGTGGTGGTTAAGTTTTTTAAAGGGATTGAAAAGCAGTAATCACGGTCGCTAATGTTTAGGTTCTGCGGCTATTTTAATAAGGCCAGTTAACGTGAAGGGGCTTATCCATCCATGGATATTTGATAACAGAGAATGAGAATAGCGACCTTTGGATTAAAAGATCGTAGGGCCGTTTTTCTACCGTTAACTCCCAGCTATCCCCTCTGTCAGTAAGCAAGCCATCTCTTATCAGCCAGTTGCTTCTAAAACCATCTACAGAAGTGTTGCCAATAGCCTGCCAGGCTCCAATTGCAGCTTTTATTAATCCCTCCAGAAATAGTTTATTTTCTTGTGAGATACTCATACTTTCCGTTACCGGCTGGGTAAGTTGCATTCCACATAACAATTTATTAAGTGGTAAAAGTGACTCTTCGGTCTGCTCCTGCCCCGTTACTATAAATTGCAGGTAATGCACAGCTGCCAGCTGGCTTTCTATACTGTTAAATTTTTGATTATCTGTTAAACCCAGGCGACTGAAAAGTAGAGGGATGTAAGCATTAATGATAACCAGGCCGGCATTTTTTACGCCTATTTCCTGTTTTAAAATATCTTTATTGTGTGGCATTATAGTAAAATGATGTGGCAGGTAAGATTTTTTGTTGTATCAACTGTTTCTTTTTAAGGTATAAATAATTTAACCGCCTATCAATACGTTAAATGCACCAAGTATAATTTTACCTCCGTGTGCAGTTGGGTCGCCCATTCTGGCTGCTGGTTTTCCACCGATCATAACGGTTGCAGAACCTTTTATAATACTATCGGGCGGGCCAACACAAACCAGCATATCGCCCACTGTGGCGGCAGGTAAATTACCTATAAGTACTGTAGGCTCACCGGGCCCAATAACCGGACCACCAACATGGGGTATAGGTGGGATTCCGGGTGTTTGCATCGGACATTCGTGAAAATCTGTTATTCTGGCTGCTGGTGGCATATTCGTTTGGTTTAAAATTAATTAATCATAATCATGGCACTTTTCAGGCTCAATTGCATCCCGCTTTTAATTTCTGCGGTCGCTGCTCCTTCTGCCAAAAACTGGCTGTCGGCTACTTGTTTAATATTTAGGCCCTTTAAGGCAATATCTCCTGCCGGAGCTTTTACGGTTACACCCTGGTTACCCATAATATTTACCTTTTGCCCGGCCTCAATATTAACATCGGTAGCACTTTTGATGGTAATCCCACCAGCAGACATTACAATGCTGTTATTGTGTTCATCCTGAATGGTAATCTTTTTATCCTGATCGCTAAATATCATGGTGTTTTTATCAGGCGTAGCAATGGTTAACATTTTATTTTCATCATCGAATTCGATCTTGATATTCGATTTAGAAACAATTGCCTTGATGGCATTTTTCTCATTCGGGTTAAGGTTCTGATGTGGTTTTATTTTAGAACTGCTGTACATGCTCCCCAATATCACCGGACTGCGTGGATCTTCATTTAGAAAGCCTAAAACCACTTCATCTCCTGCTTCCGGAAGAAAAAATGCCCCGGCACCACTGGTTGAATAAAAGTTGGCAAGCCTTGCCCACACGCCCTGACCGCTTTGACCGAAGAGCGGTAAATCAACCAGAATACGGTATTGAGAATCCGGATCGCCGTATGTTTTTTTAACGATACCATTAAATAAGCCGCGTACGCCGGGCAACATCCCTGTGGCAGAAGGAGCCGCCAGATCTGAATTTCCTGTAGACCATTGAGGCGAAAGTCCTAACGAAACTTCGGTTATCCAGTTTCCATCAGAAATATCATGAACAACACCAGAAATAAGGTAATCGCCGTTGAACCTGTCGCCTAAGCCATTAAAAGCAACAAATTTATCTGGTTCAGCCAAAGCATTCCCCTGAAACTTAGCCTCACCCTGTATTTTAGCAAATTCACTTTTTACCATCTGCGCCCGGGCCCAGTTATTAAGTGCTGCAGTATCTATTGCTGCTGTTGTTTGCAAATCGTATTCTGCCAGGCCAACTACTTCTGCCAGTTTTTTGGAAGACATATTACCTGGTCCCACATAACTATTTGTCGCACATACACTTACTACTGCCTGCTGCTGATAATCCCACGAGTTCGACTTTACATTCCCATACTGATTTATGGCATTTATACCGGCATTAAATTCTAATAAATTAACTCCATAACTGATGCTAAGAACCGGGCTGGCATTGGCAACTGGCGAGTTTACAGCTACGTTACCATTAATGGTGGTCACTATTAGTCCGTTTGTTTCTGCAAGTGAAAGTATAAAATCCCAATCACTCACATAAAACTGAACCTGCTCAGGCCAAATGGCATTGGTATCGCTGATATCGGCAGTGAGCGAAGAATAATTACTGATAAGAGAAGCAATCACTTCACTGTCTTTTTTTCCGGAAAAGATTAAATTCTTCTTCCCTACCGTCATTTTTATGGCTTCATCCTTACATTCTACTTCGAGCACTGAGCCTACCATGTCATTAATACGGATCGATTGACCCGTAATGATGCCTTTAAAAATCAAGGCATTGGTGCCATCGTAACCGGCCTCAATACTCACCAGGTTACCGGGTACAAAAAGTGATGAGGAGCTGGCTTCGAATGCTCCGGAACTTGCTTCGCCATCAATGATAATAATTTTAGCACTGGTAATTTGGTTTACTTTCTTTTCTACGCGTATAGATTTTATATGTATGTTTTCAGGCATGGTAATACCTGCAATCTTAATTGTATAAGTGGCATTACCGCCACTTGTAATATTTGTTGATGATGTCATTTTTTTGCTAAAAATTAAAAATTACCGACCATTTACCACCTTCAATTGCTCATGCGCCAGCTCAAGGGTATCAATGGAGACTTCACTTGCGTCTGATTTCAGATCGGTGCTGCTCATTTTGGCTGGCCAGGCCTTATCCAATTGCCATTGCATCGTGGTATTGCCGTTTTCATCCAGCAGCTTAACTAGTACTGTCATTGTTTTAATCGTATTCATTCTTACTTCCTCATGCCATTTCCAAAAGGCATGATCATTCAAAAAAACACCCCGTTTCATAATTACATTGCCGAATTTTACCAAGCCGGGCATTTTTTTTACAGAAAATGCAGCATTATTGCCTTGTCTATAATCAATAACCTCAGTTTCAACTTCCAAACCGGATACCTCCTGAAATGATACGCCTGTTAATATCGTTCCGAAATCCACTTCAAATCTGAATTTGGGCATTGGCCATGTGTTATCCTGAGCACTTCCTTTAGCTGCCATAATATTTATTTCTAAATTTTAATTAATACGCTATTAACTGGTAACTGCCATTTCCTGCTGGAAAGTAATTACGATAAACTCGGCCGGGTGTACTACGGCAACTTGCACCGTAACATTCATAAATCCGTTCAAAATATCGTTAGCAGTCATGGTTGTGCCCAAACCGCATTCTACCGAAAAGGCATCTGCAGCGGTTGCGCCCATTAAACCACCTTCTTTCCAAACGTTGGTTAGAAAACTGCTGATCATCGCTTTAACCGCTTCCCAGGTATTTTTGTTATTAGGTTGAAAAGTGTAAGCCTGTGCAGCCAGTTTACACGATTGCTCAATCATGATCATGGTTCTTCTTACCGAAATGTACCTCCAGTCCTGGCTGTTGCCATCCAGAGTTCTGGCACCCCAAACTAAAATACCGATCCCATTAAAATAACGGATGGCATTGATGGATTTACCCGAAACAGCATCAACATTAAGGTTACCTTGCTGACTATCTGAAAGGTTGATGGGTAATGATACCGCGCCAACAATAGCAGTATTTGCCGGAGCCTGCCATACACCCGCCTGGTTATCGATAGTGGTCATTACACCTGCCATGCCTGCGCTTGCCGGCAGAATATTGGCCTGTGCAAGTACATTTTTAACAATGTCGGTATATACCTTACTCGCATTCATTAACGCATTATGGTATTGGGTTACTGTTAATGGTATTCCCTGAGGGTTTTCGATGTTATGAATTATAGTTGCGGCTGCCGGGTTAGGGTTTGATGGTGGATTTAACAGTGGTTCGAGCTGTTTAACATCGCCGCCAAAAAGGTTGGTATAGTTGATATCGGGACTTTCCATAATGGTGGTACCCACAAAAGGATAATAAGCAGTGCCATAGCTTAAACCATTCGCGCCCGTACGTGCCCTGAAAGTTTCTATATCCGCAGAATAGGTTACAGGATCAGGATTCCGGCCGCCAATGATGTCGAAAACAGCTATTGCGGTTTGCATGTTTTCGCTTTGCTGCAACATACTTTCCATCAGTGTACCATTGTCTTCTACTGATAACAAAGTGGCCTCCGGACAAATGTACATGGTAGGCTCTTGCTCATTAAGTAAAAGCTGAAGACCGGCTGTTAAAGCTTCAAGGGATACATTTGGGTTAATAAGCTGTTGATTAATATCCATTGGCTTGCCGGATGGTGGTCCGTAGGTGCCTACTGATACGATATATGCCTCACTGCCACCATTTTGATAAAACAGTTTAATGCTGTTATACATATAATAAACGGTATTGGGATCGGGCAAAATAGAATAGTATGCACCATCAATGACCATATAATCCTGACCATGAGGTTCGCTTTTTTGCTGTACCAGATAATATTCTGGGCTATACTGCTCTGCAGCACTTGCCGGCTGCGCCGGATCAGGGTAACCATAAATAGCCTGAAAATCGGCAAAAGAAGTAATTTTACACGGTATATTAGTGTAAGATTTGCCGCTGTATTGGGCCTGGGGCGTATAGCCTATAAATGCCGGAACCGCAGTAGCCACCGAGACTATGGTATTGGAAAAGGCATTTTGCTCATTAATGTAAACACCGGGAGATTTAATGTTAGATGCAATCATATCTTATTTTTAATAATTATTAAATAGCAGGCACAGCCGCCATAAATTGGGTCAATGTGTTTTTGATTAGCCTGCTTTTGTTTCTTCGAAATTGATTCGGGATATCACAGGTAAATTGGAGCGTTTCATTAATCATATTGAATGTGAGATTAAATAAAATGGTTTGTATTGGATATTTGTATTGAAGGGGATGATAGCATAAAATTAAACATCTTGCATCAAATAACCGAAACATATATCTACTTTTCTAAACTGAACATCGACCGAAAATAATGCACAAATAAATCGCAGACGTTAGAAATACGCGCATCTTCATTCTAAGCCTGTACGCAGGTACCTGCTAAAATGTGATGTTCTATGCAAATCCAAATTATAATTTAATTAATTTTGGTGTAACAACCTACATCACTATCCCTGCACTATGAAAATTAAATTTATTTTTTGCCTCCTTCTTTTTCCGCTCTTTTTACTTGCACAAAATGTACAGGAACCCAATGATACGCCAAAAGAATGGTCGGCTCCTTATGCCCCGTTCCGCATTGCAGGCAATGTATATTATGTTGGCACTTATGACCTGGCCTGTTACCTCATTACCACTTCGAAAGGAAATATCTTAATCAATACCGGACTAAGTTCATCAGCAGCGCAGATTAAAAAAAACGTAGGTCTTTTGGGTTTTAACTTTAAGGATATCAAAATTTTGCTCACCACACAGGCACATTACGATCACCTGGGTGCCATGGCAGAAATTAAAAAGCTTACCGGTGCGAAAATGATGGTTGACGAAAAAGATGCAGCAGTGATGAAAGATGGCGGCAGGTCTGACTATGCGCTGGGCAACGGAAAAACCACCTACGCCCCCATTACGCCAGATCGTTTGTTAAAAGACGGAGATCGGATCCAATTGGGAAATACCAGTATTGTGATGCTCCACCACCCCGGGCACACAAAAGGTTCGTGCAGTTTTATGCTTCACACCAAAGATGAAAAACGGGCATATTCGGTACTGATTGCCAATATGCCAAGTATCGTTACCGAAAAAAAGTTTTCGGATATACCGGCCTATCCTCAAATTAAAAAAGATTATGCCTATACTTTAAATTCGCTTAAAAATTTATCGTTTGATATCTGGCTATCTTCACATGCGAGTCAGTTTGGCCTGCATGAGAAACACAAGCCTGGCGACCAATATAATCCAGCTGCTTTTTTTGACCGTAAGGGATATGATCAGGTATTGAATAGCCTTCAGCTTGAATTTGATAAAAAGACTGGTAAGAAGTAATTCACTATGGCAAACTAACAATATGAGGAGAAACAACGGATTTGCTCCATCCAAACTATAGTTGTATTGCATTTTTCCAAAATACGGTCAAAAAGCATTCGTTAATTTTATTCGAAAGAAAATCTATATGAAAAAAGTAATTTTAAACCTGGCGGTTACACTCGACGGTTTTATAGAGGGACCAAACGGGGAAATTGATTGGTGTATTATGGACGATGACATGAATTTTGATGCTTTTATCGAAAGCATAGATACCATGTTTTACGGAAGAGTAAGTTATGATGCCTGGGGAAATTTTCAGCCTGAAGAAAATACAGCACCAGCCGAAAAATCGATATGGCAGGCCATACACTCCAAAAATAAATTTGTTTTTTCGGGCAAGGAAAGGCCAAACGAAAAAGCCACGTGGATTACTACCGATCTGGCAGACCGGGTAGCAGAAATTAAAAAACAGGGCGGTAAAGATATCTGGCTCTATGGAGGCGCAAAACTGATTAAAACATTTATCGATCTGGGACTTATTGATGTTTACAAAATATCGGTACACCCCACCGTGCTGGGCAAGGGAAAACCTTTGTTCGAAGATTTAAAGGAGCGAATTGGCCTGAAATTAACTGGCACCAGGGTTTTCAGATCAGGCGTGGTAGAGCTTACTTACGAAGCAGAAAAAAATAACGTTCAATAAAAAACCTGGCTTAAGGCCAGCAACAGTAACGGTGTTTTTTCAGGCGTTTTATTGATCTGATTATTTTATAGGTGGCATGATAATTTATAGATTTATCAGCAAATCATCCGGAATATTTTATAAATCGAACCAAAAAATCATTGTCAGTTCATCACTAACGCCTGAATAAAACCAAAATAATCAGTATTATACTCAACAGGATGATAAAAAACACCATTTTTCCGGGAAATCCATCTCCACTATCTGCTTCCTCTTTATCATCCTGTGGTTTTAAAGTTTTTTTCTGGTTTTTCATTAATATCAAACGTTGATAAAAGCTGTTTGACTAAGCCCGAACGAAAAAGATTAAAAAAGACGAAATTAATTTTGATTAAAATCACTTAGAATCAGTTTACAGGTGTATTTGCGCTTCTTTATGGGTATAAAACCTCCTGATTAAAACAGGCAACGCAATCAGCAAAAGCGGCAATGCCACAATAAATCCGCCGATAACTGCAATGGCCAGTGGTTGATGCAGTTGCGCACCTGCCCCTATACCGAGGGCCAAAGGCATTAAGGCTATTATTGCGCCAAGTGCTGTCATTAGTTTTGGTCTTAACCGGGTTGAAATGGCAAAAGTAATCGCATCGTCTATGTTTTTTTCCTGCAGCGATTCTTTAAACTGTAAAAAGGTAAATACGGCATTCTCTCCAATAATCCCCACAATCATAATCAATCCGGTATAACTGCCCACATTTAAAGGTGTACCAGTAAGCAGCAGAGCCAGGTAACTTCCTGAAATGCCCAGCACCGAGATTAACAGAATCAGGAAAGCCACCTTAAAATCCCTGAAAAGGAAAAGAATTACACTGAACACCAGTAAACTTGAGGCGATTAAAATGGTAAGGAGTTCGGAAAACGACTGTTGTTGTTCTTTATAAGCCCCGCCATATTCGATATGGTAACCAGATGGCAGACTAACCTTACTGTTCACCTCCGCCCGGATATCTTTCATTACACTTCCAAGATCCCGGTTGTCTAACCTTGCGGTAATGGCGCCAATGGTCTGAAGGTTTTCGCGTTCTACTTCGGCATTACCCACCTGGAGATCTACTTTGGCCAGGCTCTGAATTGGAATTGCCCTTCCGTCAGGGAGAAATATTTTAAGGGCAGTAATATCTGATACCCCAAAATTCCGGCTTCCGGGATAAACCATTCTGATGGGCGAAAGCTGTTGTTTATCATACAAATTGCCGATTACGTTGCCCTGCATGGCCGTTTGAACCTGCGACTGAAAAGAAAGCGGCGTAATTCCATACTGTGCGAGCATGGTAAAGTTGGGCTGAATATTTACTGTTGGGCCAGAAAGGATAATCCCATCAAATACATCGGCTGTTCCACCTACCTTCGAAACCAGAGCGGCAACCTGTTTAGATAATATCTGCAGTTTTTGCTGGTCGTTTCCAAAAATTTTGACTTCAATGGGTTGTGTGGAGCTCATCAGATCGCCCAGCATATCGCCAATCACCTGACCAAAATCGACAACCAATGCAGGCTGGGTATGTTCTATATGATTCCTGATTTCAGAAATGACCTCTTCTGTACTTTTTTTATGGTTAGGTTTCAGCTGGATCAGGTAATCTCCGGTATTCGGCTCGGTAATAAAAAATCCCATCTGGGTACCTGTTCGTCTCGAATAGGCTTGCACATCCGGAATTTTTACAATTTCCTTTTCTACCTCTTTTAGCATCCTGTCGGTTTCTTCAAGTGAGGTTCCCGGGGGTGATGCATAATCCAGTACAATACTGCCTTCATCCATTTCGGGCAAAAAACCGGTTTGGAGCCTTGGGAATATCAAAACGATTGACGCGATGAGCACCAGGATAAAGGCATAAGAAATATAGGGCCGTTTAATGAAAAAACGCACCCAGTTCTGCGATTTTACCTCGTGTACAACTACCTCATTTCCAGATGCATTGCCATGCGCGTTTTTAGTGAGTAGCAGGTACACTACCGGCAAACCAATCCAGGTTACAAAGAACGAGCATACCAGCGTAATAATCATGGTATTGGTCATCACCTGAAAATAGGATCCTGCTACGCCCGTCATCAGTACAAAGGGGACAAAAATTACTATGGTACTGATGGATGAACCCAGCATAGCGGGAAAAAGGTAACTGATGGCCTTGCTGATTAAAGGTGCTGTAGGCTTGTCAGGATGCTCTTCGTGCGTCCGGTGGATTTGTTCTACCACCACAATCGCATCATCGATAATCAATCCGATGGCAGCCGCAATGGCGCCAAGTGTCATGATGTTTAACGAGTATCCGATAAAATAAAGCACAATTACTGTTAAACAGAGCGTAACCGGAATCGTAATCAATATGGTTGCACTGGCTTTTAGCGACCGTAAAAAAATAACGGCAACAATAATGGCCAGCGCAAGCCCGATCAATAAACTATCGCGCACGCTTTTAACCGATTCGTTAACAAAATCGGCCTGTACATAATAGGGTTTAATGCGCACGCCTGCCGGAAGAAGATGCGCTAGCTCCTTAACCTTTGCAGCCATTTCTGCAGAAAGATCAACCAGATTTGCGTTTGGCTGCTTAATTACAGCGATTAATATTCCATCTTTCCCGTTGGCATTGATGCGCGTATATTCTACACTCTGCTGAATATTTACCTTAGCCACATCGGCTATCCGCACCGTTCTGTTACCTTTTCTGGCGAGTACCAGCTCTTCCAGATCACTTTTTGTTTTTACCGTTGCATCGGTTACCGAGAGGTAAAGAAAATTGTTATCCGATAAGTACCCGTTCGATTTTATAAAATTGGTTTGCGAAAGCGCAGCGGAGATCTGATCGGACGAAATGCCGAGCGACTGCATTTTCTGTACATCGAGTTCCAGCCAGTATTCTTTAGTTTTACCCCCAATTACACGAATTTCTGAAACGCCATCAACCTGCGATAAAAAGGGTTTTACGGTATAGGTAGCTATTTTTTTGAGTTCGGCAGGAGAATAATGATGGCTTTCCAGACTATATCCGCTAACGGGTAGTATAGAAGGATTCATTTTTTCTACCGAAATATTTACACCGGCAGGAAGCGAAGCCGAAATCTTTGCAATTTGTGATTCTATCCGCTGCTGGCTCAGGTCGATATCTGCTCCCGGGTTCATATAGGCAGAAAGCTCACAGCTGCCGCGGCTGGTAGTACTTCTCACAAGCTGTAAATCGGGCACCTGCTTTACTGCATTTTCCAAAGGGCGGGTAACGGTAACCACCATCTTATCAACCGGTTGGAGTTCTGCATCGGCAATGATCTTGATTTTAGGAAAGGTAATCTCCGGAAAAAGACCTGTTTTAAGCTGCATAAAGGAGTAAACCCCACCTATTAAAATAATCATAAGGACCGCCAGAATCGGGTTTTTATGTGATATAAAGAATCTGTTCATGGCTATTTCTGTATTTTAACCCTGGCGGTATCGCCAATGCCATAATTCCCGGTTCTGATGATGCGATCGGTTGTTGAAAATTTAGGTTCCAGTACTTCTATCAGCGAATTGCTTTCAATTCCTTTTTTCACGTTCACTTTTATAGCAGTTGAATCGTTGATCATTTTCATCACCCAAAATTCATCTTCAGTTTCGTTTGATAACACGGCTGATTTAGGTAGTACCTGTGCCTCTGCATGGCTCAGTTTGGTTAACCTCACCTTAGCGATAAGTCCGGACGGAATATCTTTGCCTGTGGGTATTTTGATGATGTAACGTTGCGTTTGGGCAAGCGAATCTACCGATGGCATGGTTCCTGAAACCGATCCCGGCAATCTGGTGCCATCGGGCAACAACACCTCTAAGGCTTTGTTCCGGGCGATAATCTGGTTGAGTTCGTAAGGCAAATCGAGCAGAAAAACCAGACTGTTTCGGTTACTGATGGTTGCAAGTGCTTCTCCATCCTGCACATAATCTCCGTTCTGGTGATTCACTTCTACAATGGTACCGGCCTGCCCCGAGTGGATATTGGAAACACCCGAAAATTTAAAACCCGGATCGAGTTTATTTACGGTATTGCCTATGGCGCGGGCCTCTTTGGTAATCAGCGTAAAAAGTAAAGTTCCGCTTGCTACCTGCTGCCCGGTTTTTGCATTTACCCGTTCTATATAGCCATTGATGCTGGCCTTTACAAAACTTTTTTCGAGGTAGGCAGATACTGCAGACAGTTCTACATATTCGGCTAAAGAACTGTCTTTAGGATAGGTAATCTGTACAGGGGTAACTGGTGAAGGTGTTTCTTCCACTGCTGTTGAGTCTGCATTGCTACATGCCAACAAGCAGGAAATTATGGCCATGGCGCCCAGGGTTAATTTTAAATATTTTTGCATGGTTATCTGTTCCAGTAGTTAAATTG
Organism: Pedobacter jeongneungensis; assembly: GCF_039538295.1. NCBI lineage: Bacteria > Pseudomonadati > Bacteroidota > Sphingobacteriia > Sphingobacteriales > Sphingobacteriaceae > Pedobacter > Pedobacter jeongneungensis. Next base: position 30,624 of record NZ_BAABBY010000018.1, read on the forward strand.
GTTAATCAGTTTCAGCCGGTTAATATTGGTCTGCCTCAACAGGTTTTGCGCAGAAAGGTAATTATTGATGGCAATAATAAAATCAGAAACCCTTAAGTCGCCTGTATGGAGCAATTTGCTGTCTACATCAATAAGTCCCTTGCTAAAACGGATCTGCTCATTGATCTTACCAAAAAGGGCATCGGTCTGCTTAATCTGCTGGCGGATCAGGTTAATCTGCTGACTTTGCTGACGGGTGAAAAAATCCCTGTAACCTGCAACCGTATTTGATGAGAGGGCCAGTTTATCGTACTGCATTTTTCGCTGATGGCCATCATATATCGGAACCGAAAAGGTGAAACCAACACTGGCGCCGAAATTTTTATAAGGCTGCAGTACCAGTGATGAATTATAACCGCCATTGGCATAAACACCCAGTTTTGGTTTATAATTCAGGTCTATCGCGTTTTTGAGGTTGGTATTTTTTAAACTATCCAGTTCGAAACGTCTGGTAAAGAAACTTTTTTCACCGGTAAATACCGCATTCTGCAATTCAGGTTCAGCAAGTTTGGCCTGAGCAGTATCGGCTACACCGGCCAGATAATTAAGTGTTGCATAATCGTTTTTAAACTGAAGTTCTGCCTGTTTCAGGCTGAGCTGCTGTTGTTGCAGCGTAACCAGAAAGGTGAGGTATTCTGATTGTTTATAAATATTGCTGCGTGTGAGGGTTTTTAACAGTTTTTCTTCCCGGTCCAGAAGGCTAACCACTTCACGGTTAAAATCTACCTGTTGCTGACTGGCAAAGGCGGTGATGTATTGGTCAATAACCGATCTGTTCAGGTCGAATAGCGAAAGCTGTGAGGCATACTTTACCGAATCGCTCTGGATCTTAATTCCTTCCAACTGGTTATTGATCCGTTTTTTGTTCAGCAAATCATAATTTACATTCAGCATGGCCTCCAGTGCCTGGCCGTTGGTAAGCACCTCGTCGTAACCATAGCCGCGTATAACCGGCGCGTATAAACCTGTACCCGACCCAGTTACCTGCGGTTTTGCGGTTGCACGAACAATCAGGCTGTCAATTCCGGCTGTTCTGCGCTGGTTTTCAAAATCTTTAAGCACCGGACTTGATGATTTAGCCTGCCCCAGATAATAATCAAGGTTTTTTACAGGGGCCTGTGCCCGGGCCATGATACCCGAAATAATCAGTAAAGTAGTAAGGAGCGGTTTATAGATCATGTTCTTTTAATATTGCCTTAATCTTTTGCAGTTAGGGCTTCAATTGTTATACAGGCTAAGTTAACACTGAATTATGAAGTAATTCTGTAGATACCAATCAGGTGGTAGATTTGCTCACTGCCCTTTTGTAATTTAAGGAAATTAAAACTTTCCCGAAAGCATCAGCCCGGTGCTACACTGCTGATGAAACGGCATTAAAGTGAAATTACCTTCTTTTTTTGTGGTAAACAGGCTTTTCATATAAGGATAAATCAGGTAGGCAATTTTAGTCGATGCAATACCGAAACCTGCTCCGGCTACCACATCGCTAAACCAGTGTTTGTTGTTATACATCCTGAGCGTTCCTGTTGCGGTGGCTACAAAATAACCGGCATAACCGATCCATGGATTTACATCTTTATATTCCTGGTGGAGAAATTCTGCCGCCATAAAAGCCGAAGCCGTATGTCCTGACGGAAAAGAATTAGTACCTGAATTATCGGGTCTCAACCGGCCTACCCCCTGCTTTACGAAATGGGTAGATACGCCCATTATCGCAGCAGAAGTTACATAAAGCATAGAAGCATCAAAAAGATTGTGTTTCCCTTTTACACCCGAGAGATTCAATGCATAAACGGCTGCAGCGGGAGCTAACTGGAGATAATCATCAACATGGGCTGCAAATAGCGGGTGATCTTCCTGCAACTCATCCTTGGTGCTTACATCGAGCTGCTTTAATGCACCATGATCGTAAACGGCAGCAAAACCATAGCCCATTAATACAACAGGTGCAATAAATGCAACCGGACGAAATTTCATTTTGGGCATCGGGTTTCCGGCATACCATCTTCCTGTTGTATCGGGCTGGCTTGCTGTACTATCGGTTAACTGTGCAGAACAATTATTTAGCACTGCAATACAAAGCAGGATAGAAAGAAATATTCTCTGCATAATCTAATGTTTAACCGCGTTCCCCTCAGTGTCGAACAAAAAATCCTTTCCTTTCACTTCGGCCTCGTAACACACAGTTCCATCTGCCCTGGTAATCTTTGCTGCTTCGGCAATTTTCTTTCCTTTTAATCTGGCCAGTACCGCAGCCGGAAGTTCATTGGTGCGGATGGCTGTTTCGGTTTCGAGCAGTGATCCCGCAGCGGTGTAAACCTCCGAAGTTTCTTTCCCGTTTAATGTAAAACCCGCCTCGTAATTAGATTTTTCCATTTCCCACTTCACACTTGTTTTAGCATGGGCTTTTTCGAAAGCCGCTTTAACCTGTGCAGGTACTTTGGCGCTGCTGATTTTTTGAGCCTGAGATGAGATTACTCCTCCGCCCATCATCAATAATATTCCTAACAACCTTTTCATCATTTTAATTTTTAATCAAAACTATGTGGCAATTTTGTAGGAATTCTGTAGTTATCTGCCTTAGCCTAAATAAATTGTAAAAAAATGCAGGTGATCGTCTTGTTTGTATGCTATACCAAAACCGTGCAGGTTACAGATCTGCTTGCTGATGGCCAGCCCCAGGCCCATCCCTTCTGATTCTGTAGACTTGGAAAAGCGATCAAACATCCGGTTTTGGATATTTAGTTTTTTTCCGGTATTGCATACCACCAGCTTTTGAGCAGTTAATTCTAGTAATATTTTTCCGCCGTTTATATTGTGCCTTACGGCGTTGCTAATGAGGTTGTTTAAAAGAATATCCGCGAGGTAGCGGCTCATGGTTAATTTTCGCTCCAATAGCTTTACTTCCACAATTAATCCATCGCGTTCAAACAGTTCCTGAAACTGGCGGATCTTTGCCTCAATCATTTCTTTTAAATCCACTTCCTGCACATCCGAAATGAGGTTGTTTTCGATTTTTGCCAGCAATAAAAGCGATTGGTGCAAGCGTGAAAGCCTGCCGGTGGCCTGATAAATATCTTCAAGCAAAGCACCCTGCTGCTCGGTAAAAGATTCGGTCTGCAAAAGTGAATCGAGCTTGGAATTAATGATGGCCAGTGGCGTCATCATTTCATGCGAAGCATTATCAGTAAAGCTTTTCAGTTCTTTATAATCCTGTTTCACCTTTTCGGCCATTGCATTTACCGATTTATTGAGTTCGTTAAACTCATCTATCCGGGTAGGCTCTTCTTTGATGTTATCCATTCGGGTTACTTCAAAAGCCTTCATCCGGTTAAGCACAGCATAAAAAGGTTTCCAGAGCCTGTTTAGTACAAAACGGTTGATTAATAACAATGAAACAAGCAGTAACACGGTTATACCTAAAGTAATCATTAAGATAATCCTGACCAGGTCTTCTGATTCTACACGGGATTTTGTTATGGTTACAATCACCGTTTTTCCGTTAAGGTTAACTGTGGTAACCAGACTTCTGCCGGGTTCCTGCTCCTTCTCCTTTGGATTTAAATAAGTAGTATAGCTAAATTCGCGTATATCGGTAGTATCGCCTTCCGGATTGCTGTAAGAAACCTGCTGATCGAGATAAGTAGCCGGCAAGGGTAGTTTTTTGTAGGTATGGGTATATTGCCTGATCTCATTTTCCTCAACCGCAAGGTCTTTATCAAGTTTATTGGTCAGAATGAGGTGGATCACCAGGTAATAAATAATCCCCGTAATAATCAGCACAATAATGGAGGTGATGATATTTACCCTGTTGTAGCGGCTGGAGAGTTTCATTGGCTGCTAAATTTATAGCCGATACCATAAACCGAACGCAGATAGTCTTTTGCACCCGCCTCGCTCAACTTTTTCTTTAAGTTTTTAACGTGGGTGTAAATAAAATCAAAATCATCCGAGAGGTCCATTTCATCGCCCCAAAGGTGCTCGGCCATGGCATTTTTGGTAACCACTTTATTTTTATTGGACAGGAAATACACTAATAAATCGAATTCTTTTTTAGTTAATACAACGGGCTGATCGTTTACCGTAATTTTCATCGCAGTAACATCAACCTTTACCTCATTAAAGGCAATTACATTATTTCCATCAAAATTCTTTCTCCTTACAATTGCGCTTACCCTTGCTTTAAGTTCAGAAAGGTGGAAAGGTTTTACCAGGTAATCGTCGGCCCCCAGATCAAGTCCGGCCAAACGGTCATCCAGCGAATGCCTTGCCGAAATAATCAGTACGCCGTCTTTTTTATTGGCACTTTTTAGCTGGGTCAATAGTTCAAGTCCTTCTCCATCCGGTAATCCAAGGTCGAGCAGAATGCAATCGTAATGATATAGCGCTATTTTTTCAGATGCCGATGCAAAATCTTTTGCCAGTTCACAGATATTTCCCTCGCCGGTAAAATAGGCAAGAATACTGTCAGAAAGTGCCTGTTCATCTTCAATGACCAAAATTTTCATGGTGTAAATTATTAAATTATGCGGGCTTTTTAAAGTAAAGTTTACAAGCAATGGATGTTCAGATTCTTATTTTTTAAAAATATGGATCAGCCGATACGGGCTATTAGCTTTTCAATATTCAGCATTTTCTTTTCCTGCAATGTTTTTCTTCCATATGCAGTAAAGTACTCATGTCGCCTGAGCATTTCCAGGTTTAATGTATCCCAGGCCACGTCAGTATAAATCAAGCCAAGGTTTTCCTCCCATTCGGCTTTTAACCTGTCGGCATAGTTCTGATAGTCGTTTAAAGAAAAGTGATAAAAATCTGCATCACAAATCACCATTTCCAGTTCGTTTTTGGGATATTGCGGAAAGCGTGTTGCCATGATGCATCCGCTTACCAGCTCTGTCCGTTCCTGACTGAAACCATTTGCCAAAAGAAACTCTGCCGCAATGGCCGCACTGGCTTCCTCATGCCCGATGTATTTTTCGGTATAGCCTAAATCGTGTAAAAATGCTGCAAGAACCACCACCAAATGGTCTGCTTTCGAAAGCCCGTCCTCGCCACCTATCACTTGTACGCCCTCCACTACCAATAAGGTATGTTCGAGATTATGGAAATACATTTTTTGCGAAAGCCTGTTTTTCAAGCGGTCTTCTACAAATAACTTTACCTTGTTTAATAATATATCGGCTTCTTTATCCATCAGATTAAATTAATCCAACGCAATAATAGAACTCAATTCTGGAGAAAATCTGTAGTCAGCATAATTATACTTTACGCTTACAAATGTGCTTTACTTCTTGCCGGAAATAACCTGTGCAGATTTTCAGCAGTTCAGATTGTCTTCAGAATTGCTTTATAATTTGCCTTCCGGAAAACTTTAAAATGATGAAAAACTACATAAGGATATTGAGGCTTTTTTGCCTTGCGCTATTTCTTTGCCCGGATGATGCAGAGGGACAGGAAAAACTGATTACCCTTTCCGGTCAGGTTAGGGATGCGAAAAACGGGAATACACTTCCTTTTGGAAATGTTCAGTTAAAAAAAGGAAATGATGCAAAATTTATTTTCGGTACGCTAAGCAACGAGCAGGGCCGCTTTACCCTCAAAGACGTACCTACGGGAGAATATACGCTTGAAGTAAGCATGATGGGCTACCAACGCCTTAGCAAAACCATTAACGTTGGCCTGTTAAGCCAGTTTTTAGACCTTGGAAATTTTGATCTTACGGAAGATCCTCAAACCCTGCAAACCGTTGAAATAAAGGGAACCGCTACATCCGAAGGTGTATCGGCGAAAATGGATAAAAAAACTTACGACATTTCAAAAAACACAAGTCAGCTGGGCGGATCGGTGCTTCAGGTCATGCAGAATCTTCCGGGTGTTACCATTCAGGATGGCAGAGTGCAGTTAAGGGGAAATGATAAGGTTGCGGTACTTATTGATGGAAAACAGAATGCAATTACGGGCTTTGGCAGCCAGACGGGACTTGATAATATCCCGTCATCGGCAATAGAGCGGATAGAAATTATCGCTAACCCTTCCTCCAGATTTGATGCCAATGGTAACGCGGGAATTATCAATATTATCTACAAGAAAGACAGTCAGGAAGGATTAAATGGCAAAGTTGGTCTGAGCAGTGGCCTTGGCGCACTTTGGGTAAGAAAAGAAAACCTGCCGGGTATATCGCCTCAATACCAGGCTACGCCAAAACTTAATCCCTCGCTTTCGTTAAACTATAAGAAAAACAAAACCAATACCTTTTTACAGGCCGATTACTTATACACGCAGACATTAAATAAAAATGAATTTTCTGAACGCATTTTTGATAATGGAACAATATTGAACCAGCAGGTAAAAAGAAACAGAACCACCACCTTTGCCACTGTTAAAACCGGTGTAGATTACAATCCTGATGAACACAACAGCCTTACGTTATCAGCTTTTTTTAACCGGGAAAAGATTATCGATTTTGGAGATATCCCCTATTACAACAGCGACTTTAGTGTACGCAACAGGTTGTGGCAGTTTGTAGAAGATGAGGTAAAATATACCACCACCGGATCGGCAACGTACCTGCATAAATTTGCCCAGCCCGGCCATACCTTAACCACAGGATTTAACTATACCTGGCACAGGGAAGACGAAAAATATAATTTCACCAACATTTTACCCGCTTTTACCGGTGAAGATGCTTTTAAACTTCTGTCTGATGAACATGTGTCTGATTTAAACGTTGATTATGTTAAGCCATTGAAACATGGCAGGCTGGAAGCCGGCCTGAAATACCGTTACCGGAACATTCCAACCAATATGCAGTTTTTTGCGGGCCTTAATTCGCCGATTGATGTGAATGCAGGGGGCTGGGCCGATTATAGCGAACACATTCCGGCTGTTTATGGAAACTATATTTATGAAACGCCCAAAATAGAACTCGAAGCCGGCCTGAGAATGGAGTATGCCAATATTTATTATGATGTAAATCCGGAACACAATACCTATACAAGCGACGGCTATGATTACTTTCGTCCTTTTCCAAACTTTCGCTTCGCCTATAAAATCAATCCGGAAAATAGAATTACTTTTTTTTACAATCAACGTGTTGATCGTCCAAACGAGGTGGATATCCGCATTTTCCCAAAATACGACGAGCCCGAACTACTCAAGGTGGGTAACCCTACGTTACGCCCGCAGTTTACTACCTCCTTAGAACTTGGTTATAAGCACAACTGGCACAAGGGTTATCTTCACGGATCGGCTTTCCACAAAATTATATCGGGCACCATTACCAGAATTGCCACACAAGTGCCGGGAAATACGATTCTCTATAATATCTTTCAGAATGCCGGGAAAAGCTATAATTCAGGAGGGGAACTGCTTTGGCAACAACAGCTTAAACCATGGTTTTCATTCAACCTGAGCGGAACGGTATATCAGCATACTATTGATGCCTTTAGCATAGAAAACAGATACCCTGTACCCACGCTGTATAGCATGAATAAAGAATCGTTAATATCCGGAAATGCAAAACTCAACGCTCAGTTTAAGTTAAAAGGCAATACTGATATTCAGCTATCTATGGCCTGGCTTGCACCTGATATTATCCCTCAGGGGAAAATTGGTTCTAGGTTCTCTGCTGATTTTGGGATTAAAAAGCAGCTTGGGAAAGGAGAAGTGTTTTTAAACGGTAACGATATTTTTAATACGCTGAAAATAAAAAAAGAAATCACGGGAAATGGATTTAAGCTAAACAGTACCGACTATTACGAAACCCAGGTATTTAGAATAGGTTACAATTATAAATTTTAAAACCAATACTAAAAGAATAGCTTAAGATTTATCCGAAGATATTCTCTTACCTATCCCGATTCAAAAAAAACCGGAATATAGATTCAATTAACAGGCTTAACCGCTGTTAAAAAGTATAACAGGTAATTATTCCATTACAATGAGCAAAGTATTATTAAAAATAACGGCTCTTCAGTTTTGCAACAGAATCTGCTATGATATTTGCGGTATAATTATTAATTCAGATTCATGCGATACTTTTTAACCCTGCTTATCCTTATTATATTATCCAATACTTCATTTGCTCAAACCGGCTCCCGAAAAGGTAAAATTTCAGGAACGGTTATCGACGCCACTACGAAAGAACCGATTGATTTTGCCACCATCACGATTTTCAAACCCGGTACAAAAACGGTGGTTAACGGGATCAGTTCTGATGCGAAAGGAAATTTTACAGTTACTGGTCTTGCTAACGGCATTTATAAAGTGGCCATCGATTTTATCGGTTACAAAGAAAAAGTATTCGAAACAGTAACCATTAATGCAGCATCACCTGCTATTCACCTGGGTACCATCCTGTTGGTGTCGACTGTAGATCAGTTGCAAGCTGTAACGGTTACCGCCAAAACACCCATCATTGAAAACAAAATTGATAAAACCGTTTACAATACAGCAAACGATCTTACAGCCCAAAACGGCGTAGCACTGGATGTATTAAAAAAAGTGCCGATGGTGAGTGTAGATATTGATGGAAATGTAGAACTCCAGGGAAGCGGAAGTGTGAGATTCCTGATCAACGGCAAACCATCAAGTATTTTTGGAGCCAGTCTGGGCGATGCGTTACAGTCTATTCCGGCCAGCCAGATTAAAAGTGTTGAGGTAATTACCAGTCCTGGGGCCAAATACGATGCCAATGGCACAGGTGGAATTATCAATATTGTATTAAAAGACAATAAATTGCAGGGCATTAACGGTAGCGTGAATCTTTCTGCCGGAACAAGGCTCGAAAACGGTTCGGTAAACCTGAATGTAAAGAAAGGAAATTTTGGCGTTGGTGTATTTTTTAGCGGAAACAAGCAATTAAACACGGTTACAAAAAGTTCGTTAGACCGTATTTCTTATAACAATACCAGGGATACCATTAACAGTTTGCTTCAGGATGGAAGCAACCCTACAAAAAGAGGAAGTTACCAAACGGGCATTAACCTAAACTGGAGCATTACACCGAAAGATGAAATTACGGCCACTGTAGGCTACAATCATTTTAACAATAACAGTAGTGGCAGCACCAGCCAGCAGCAGCAATACCTGCTTGCCTCATCAGGCATTTTGTTATCCGATATCCGCAGCACCAGAAATTCGGTCAGTAATTTCAGTGCTAATTCTACTGATATCAGTGTGGGTTACAAAAAGAGTTTCAAAAAAGAAGGACACGAGCTTGACTTCCTTTACAATTCGAGTTTTGGGAACAACACGGTTAATGCAGCACAAAACTCGGTTTATTTAAACGACAATTATCCGCCAACCGGGTTGCAGAGTTTTAATCCCGGCAAAGAAAATGAAACCGAACTTTCTCTTAATTACACTTTGCCGGTAAGCAAAAAATTAACGATTGAAAGTGGTGCAAAAATGATCATCGACGATCTGAACAATAATGTGATTACCGATACTTTAACCACAAACGGATCGTATGTTAACAATGCCAGCCAAACCTATGGCTTTAATTATAAAAGGAATGTATATTCAGCCTATCTTTCTGCTTCTTTTTCGCTTTTTGAAGATTTTATTACCGGAAAAGCCGGAATCAGGTATGAGCGTACAGGGAAAGTGGCAAATTTTTCGGGTGCAGAAATAGCCGGCTATAATACTTTTGCCCCTTCATTCACCCTTCAGCACAAACTCGGCGACTCGCAATCGATAAAACTTTCGTACACATACCGGATCGAAAGACCCGATTACGGTGATCTTAACCCTTTTTATAACATCAGCGACCCACATAACATCAGTACCGGAAATCCACTCTTAAAGCCAGAAATCGGTAATAATTTTGAACTTGGCTACAGCAAAAACTTTAAAAATGGCGCAAACATCTATTTTGCAGGTTATTTTAGAAGAAATACCGACGATATGCAGCAGTTTACCACTTATTATGATGTGCTGAATATTAACGGGACAGATTATTCTGCGGTTTCGCTTACACAAAGATTTAACCTTGGTACGCAAACCAGTATCGGGGCAAGTTTATTTGCTTCCGTTCCGATAACCGAAAAGTTTAACCTGCGCACCAATATACAGGCTGGCAACAGAAACAATGTTTCTCCAGGGCTGGCAAGCGTAAGTGCATTTGCTTACCGCGCAAACCTCAATGCCAGTTATCAGTTTGGCAACAATTTACTGGCAGAAGTTTTTGGAAATTACAATTCATCACAAAAAAACCTGAGAAGCACCAGGCCACCGGTATTTAACTATAGTTTAGCGGTTAGAAAACAGTTTTTGAACAAAAACGCAAGTATCGGGATTACTGCTGCCAATCCTTTTAACAGGTACCTCACACAAAGGCAGACCAGCTTTGGCCCAAATTTTAATCAAACTAACCTCAGAATGGTCCCGGTGCAATCTTTTGGGCTTACTTTATCCTATAAGTTTGGCAAACTACAGTTTAAAAAAGATGCAAATGAGGATAATACACCGCAATTACCTGATTTAGGAGGAGGAAAATAATTACTGTTTTTAATGTTAAGCCCGCAACTACAGAATTTCTACAGATTTGATTGAGATATTACCCTTTTAACATAGGTTGCAAGAAAACTGTAGATACAGATCATCATTTTTTGTCTGTGCAACAATGTTTTAAAAGTATCGGAACAAGGAAAATTTTAAGAAAATTATGGATGTAAATATTGGATTGATTATCTGGAAAGAGGTGAAAGCGAGATTGATACAGAGGGATCAGTTTGCTGAGGATATCGGGGTTTCGCGACATAAACTGGATAAAATCATGAAAGAATCGTCAATAGACACTGAAATCCTTCGCCGCATTTCTGCTGTGCTGGGCGTTAATCTTTTTGAACACTTTATACAGGATCAGGAATTAAGCAAATTCAATATTTCTCAAAAACAATTAAATATCAGCGAGCACAAAAAACTCATCGACCTTCTGGATGAGAAAAATGAACTGCTCCGTTTAAACGAGGCCACTATAAAAAACCAGGCCCGGACTATTAAAATACTGGAAACGATTACCAAACGATAAGTACAACAGTTATTAAAGCGAATGCCATAAAATAAATACTGCCCGCAACAGGTAAATTTATTTTATGGCATTTTAAGTATCCGATTGCGTTTATAGCTTAAACTGAAGCGTTAAATAATACGTTCTCGGATCAGAAGGTAGAATCCCCGGACCTGGATAACCATCTGCCCTTCTGGTAAAATATTTCTCATTTAACAGGTTATTAATACTTCCTGATAGCGTAAACCATTTCCAGTTGTAACTGGCGCTTAAATCCATCACATTATAAGCCGGCACAACACCATCCACGGCACGTTCGGTAAACTCAGCATTTGTAGCATCCGAATATTGTTTGGCCACATGCGAAAATTGTAAAGACACATCATATTTTTTTGCGCCAAATGACAATCCTGTTCTAAACAACAACGGAGGTACAAATTCTACCAGTTTATCCTTTATCGCGGTTTCCTGGGTATTGATGTAACGGGCATCGATCAGGGCGAGGTTACTGTAGGCCGATAAATGGTATTTGCTTTCTGCATTAATCAGTTTCATAAAGTCGGCCTCTATCAAACTTTCAAAACCAATGTTCCGGCTATCTGCCACATTGGTTCGGAAGCGATAAGTTTCGGTCAGGTCTTCGCTTTTTACATTTAACGACCCAATCCTGTCGTTGTATTTTAAGTAGAAAACGCTCAGGTCATAAGAAAGCCAGCCTTTTAACTTCCCCCTGATCCCGCCATCGGCAGTGTACCCTTTTTCATCCCTCAGTAACGAATCAACCCTTGCATTCTGGTTAAGCACCCTGATATCGTTAAAATTTACCGAACGGTAGTTCTGCGAGATGTTGGCATAAATTTCTACTTCCTTAGCAGGCCTGAAAGAGGAACCTATACCAAAGAAAACAAACGATCTTCCGTTTTGCTTACTTTCGTTAATTTTTACATTGGGAACAAAACGCTGGATTTTATAATAATATCCGTTGGCCTCATTAGAAATATATTCGAACCTTGCTCCGGGAGTAATGCTCCATTTATCATTAATCTGAAAAATATTTTCGGTAAAAACAGATAGGTTTTGCCCCGGAAAACGGTACTGCGAACTGCTGGGTTCGCCGTTTAAAAAATCAAAAGCGGCTCCACTGCCAGCATCGGCATTGCCCTGGTTGCGAAGGGTAAGTCCGTGATAAGCCCTTACCCCGGTAAGTAAAGTACTGGTTTGTCCGTTAAAAAGTTTATACTGGTGTAATACCCTGAGTTCGGTTCCATAGTTATCATAAGTATCGGCCATCATATCCCTTGCGCCGCCCGGATCGGGCCTGTCTATGTATTGTAGAATGCCCAGTGCATCTCTACCTGCTTTTAAATGATAAGCCATCCAGTTTAACTTTGTACTGGCACTAAAACGATAATCGGCCGTCAAACTCATCAGGTTCCAGTTTACTTTAAACCAGTTCCGATCGCGCACCGAAATTCTCGGATCGGCATTAAAATCTTTGTCGGTTAAGCCTCCAGGCTGTTGGGCCAGGTAATGCATGTAAGTATATTCTCCTGTAAGGCTAAATTTATCGCTAAAAGTATAATTCAGGTGGATATACGCCCCATTTTGGTCAAAATGACTGTTAGGACGGAAATTATCACCACGTTTATATTGGTAATAGGCATAATAATTCAGTTTTTTTACTGTTCCGCCTATACTGTTAAAAGAATTAAAAAAACCGTAAGATCCTGCGGTTTGCCTTGAGGTAACCTCTACAGGTTTATCAATTGGTCCGTTTTTTAATTTAAAGTTGATCATCCCCCCAAACTGGGTTCCATATTGTAATCCTGCTGCACCACGCACAATCTCAATGCGTTCTAAAGCTTCAGTTGGTGGTGTATAATAACTTTCGGGATAGCCAAGTGCGTCGGCACTGATATCGTATCCATTTTGCCGGGTATTGAAATTCGAAACCCTGCTTGGATTCAGGCCCCTTCCTCCTATTCCAAGTTGCACACCGCCACCATCGTATTCCCAGATGTTGATACCGGCAATTCTCCCGTACACCTGCCTGGCATTATTGGTTGCGAGATTGGCGTTTAGATTAGCCAAATTGATGACTTCGGTTTTTTTTGAGGCATAAATGGCTGTTCCTTCCACCTGCCTTAATTTCCCCGAAACCGCTTCGTTTTTCGAAATCACATCTACGTTTTCCAGCTGTGTAGCCGATTCAGCCTCCATTGATATGTCTATCACAATATCCTTCTTCCTCAGCGTAAAATTCCTGATAACTGTTTTTGAACCCACAGCACTTGCTTTCAATTGATATTGACCGCCTGGAACATTGGTAAAAATAAAATCTCCCGCAGCATTGCTCTGCGTTTTAAAATTGGTGGGTAATAAACTAAGGGTAACTCCTTCGGCTGCGCTGGCACCTAAATTAATTCTTCCTTTAACGGTATATTGTGCCTGCACGGTGGAAAGGCCGATAAAAAAGGCAATAATAATTAATATTCTCATTTGTGTGTTTGATTGGAAAATGGTTTAATCCACTTCATGTGCTGCAGGCTTAACTGCTGTTCGCTCAGGTCTACGCTCGAATCGATGAAAGACTGCGAGCGCCTTCCGTTTAAGGCGACATAACCTTCAGCATAAACCTCAGGTTTTTTTATGCCCCTTTTGTGATAGGTATTTTTTAAAAAATGTGCATAACGGACCATCATATCAGGCTGGGTACTCATCATTTTTTCCTGCAAGGGAGTTAAAAACTGCGCATTATCAACCTCCCATGTTTTTCCGTTTCCGGCATCTTTAACGTAAAAAAAGGTATTCCCCGATTTTTCCATCAGCATTACCCTCCAGGAGAAACGATAACCCTCTTCAGTCCAGAATAATGGGCCCGGATAAAATAAAAACCGCAGGGGTAAATACACCTGGAGCAAAAAATAGAATCCCAGAAAAATGGCAAAGCCCCAATTCCGTTGTTTGCTATAGCTTTTATTATCTCCTTCGAATGGTTTTAACCTGAATATTTTGGCCAGTAACTGATCATGATAGGCTGCACTGCAAAATATTAAACTCGATAGCATCATTACGTATGGAAACATACCAATGCCCGGAAAAAATATGGCTGTGCAGGCATGGAATACCATTACTGCTAAAAATGCTAATTTTCTGGTCGCCCGGTTAATCAATAGAAATGGAATGGTCAGATCGTAAGCGGCTCCAAACCAGCTAAACAGGTAGGCTACCCAACTGTAATGCATAATTGAGCCAACCAATGGAAGATGGCTTTTTGCCGGCAGCCATATTTTCATCGGAACAGCATCGATCAGCCAGTCGTAATTTAATTTGGCCAAACCAGCAAAAAAATACACCATGCCCAGTTGTAAACGGATGATACCGATCGTCCAGAATGGCACTTTAGCTATTTGTTTCTTTGGATTGAGCCATACATCGATAGAAAGATACTTCCCTGCCGGTAAAATGATCATCAGCAAGCCAACTATACTCACAAAATAATAATGATTTAGATAATTGGTAACATCAATCAGTTCGACATAGGTAAAGCTTAAAAAAAATGCCGCAGCCGATAACCTGTAAAATAAGCCGAGCATGATTCCTGCTGCAGAAATGGCGATCAGTAAAAATACAAGATGCATTCCCATATCGCCCAATGGTTTTACCCAATCGAAGCCCATATAGGTAAAAAAGAATTTTGGTGTAATGTACTGGGAAGTAATCCAGCCATTAACCCAAAAGCGGATGGTACTGAAAAGCATTAATACCCCGAAAGCAATCCGGAAAGTAATAAGCGGAGAAATGGATACCTCGCGGTTTAAATAAACCTTTAAGGTATCCGGATTCCATTTTAGTGTTTTTGGGGTATTAGTCACCGTCGCTATCCTGATAGGTAATACGTACGCCTGTTGCCGATGCTACGTCGGTTTTAATGAGTGTCAGCAAAATCTGAATGTCTTTATAAGCTGTTTCTACTAAAGGTTTTTGATTGTTTAATGAAGCCGATAAAGGATTTGGGATCGCATTCAGGTCGGCAATAACCAGGTCGAATTGTTTAAGTACATCCTTATTCAGTTGTTCCTTCTTTAATGCAATCAGGTAATCAGAAATTCCTTTTCCATTGCCACCGCCGGTGTACATCTCTTTTAAACCGGTAATGTTTTCGATAGCCAGGCTAAGCGAAATACCTGAATAATAACCTTCGCATTTTTCAGGAAAAATCAATCCACCCGACTGTTTTCCAAATGGCCAGCCAATACGCGGTCCTTTCATTTTGTCCATCTCGTTTGCAAAACGTTCTACCATCGAGCCAATCGGACTACCCACATCGGTTTTGGTATTGGCTACAAAAGTTGCACGGTAAGTGCCTTGCCAATCGGTAACAATGTGTCCTGTTATATCTTTCATTCTTGCCACCACATCCTGAACATATTTTTTACGCTTTTCGCTGCCTGCAGCGCTTAGCTTTTGAATGGCATCCGGAGCAAACAATAAATAATCGAGTGCGGGAAAGCCCTGCTGATTGGTGGTAGAATTTAAGGTAAGGTTATAATTACCGGTAGCAGCATTATTTTCAATGGCATTGATGCCTGCATTGTTATCATTTTCAGGTTCGGCAGGAAGCGTATTCAGGAAGTTATTTTGCAGATAGGTATTTCCTGGCCCAAACTGGATAGAAGAAACCCTTTCGAACTTTTGATAAGCAAGTTTAAATGCTGCCTTTGCCAGGTCCTGATTGGCCTGAGTAGGGCTCGCCAGAAATGCGTTGATTGCAACTTCTAAAGGGCTTAATTGCTGTTGAAGGCCTAAATAAGCAGGAACAATTACATTATCTGCATAATTGGCAAGCATGGCGCTTTTATCAAAACCATTTTCGGTCGGATTTTCCGAATCAGGACTTTTTTTCCCGCAGGAGAAAATCAGCAGCCCTAAAACGATGCCCAGGCCACCCAGTTTGTATATTTTGAAATTCATAATTTCGCTGTTTTTAATCAATTCTTCATTTAACAGCAAACTCCCCGCATAAAAAATGCAGAGAGTTTGCTTAGATATTCTTTATTTTTCCGAAGCTTAGAAGGTTACATTCTGAAGATCGTAAGTTGTTCTTAAAATGCTTTCAGCCTCTTTCAGTTTAGCCAGTCCCGGATCGTCAACCAATGTGTAATAATTAGTGGTGAAGATGCTGACAAGCTTTTGATAATTGGCTTCAGTAAGTTTACTGGTAGACGGACGGAATTTCAATCCGATAATAAAACCATAACCTTCTGAAATATAACCGAACTGATCTCCTTTTTTACCAATAAAATCTGATTTTTGAGGAAGGATTACATAAGCTAAAGCAGAAATGGCATCCAAACGCTCCCAGGTAGTTTTAATGGTAGCAATGGCTTCGTCCCTCACTTTATAATCTTTGGCACCAATAGCAGCGCGACCTTTCAAAAAGGCATCGAATAAGGTTTTACCCGCATTGATCTGTTTTCCGCGTTCAGCCAGATATCCGCCCCATGCACCAGGTTTTGCAGGGAATACCAATGCGCTTAGCGGTGCAACTGTATAATCCAGATCCGGACTGTAGTCTTTAGGTACAGCTAAATAACCGAAAGCTTCATCCCAGTGTTTCTGCATAGCTGTTGGGGTTGCTCCTTTAGGGTTGTTATTGTCATCAGCAGGAACAGCAGCCAATAAATCTAAAGCTTGTTTAAAATACAAAGAACCCATGGTACCTTTGTTAACTGCCTGGTTGTAGTTCATTCCCTCCGGGCCAACAATTACTTTACTACCGTTTACACGGGTTAAGAAACCTGCTGTACCATTAACTGCCGGTACCGTACGCGAAAGGCTGTTAGATGCTACTTTAGCCATATAACCGGTAATTACAGCAGCATCTGCTGTTTTTGCCGCCAGGTTATAACCCAATGAGTTTAAAAAGGTATTTGTTGTAAAAGGATTACCGGTATTATTCCAATAATTTAAAAGAACAGTATTGCTTACCTCAGCCGAAGTTACCGTACCCAGGTAGGTGTTCATTTCATTATACATAATAATGCGGTTTGTAGAACTGCTGTAATCTACGCCGGCAAAATTATACGTTGCAGGGACTGTATAAGGCTCAATAGCTTCTTCTCCTACCTTATCTTTTTTACATGATGCAAGGCTCAAAACTGCAAGGGCTATCAGCGCCGGATGTTTAAAGTATTTGTTTTTCATTTTTATTGATTGTGTATGATTAATTGATTTTTAATTTGTATTAAGTCTAAATAAGCCTTATTCTTGTGCAAAGATTAAAACCGATTCTAAAGTTTTTCTAAAGAATTGGAATTTTTCAGTTTTTTTTTTTTAGAAAATCCAACTAATCATGAAACTATTATTTGTAGAAGACGAGCCCGTTCTGCTGGACGAGATGCTCAGTTATTTTTCTTCGGATGGCAACATCTGCGAGCAGGCAAATGATTATGGCCAGGCCGTTGAAAAAATAAACACTTATGCTTATGATGGAATTGTGCTGGATATAACCTTACCCGATGGAAATGGAATAGACCTGATACCGCAGATCAGAACCTGCCAGATGGGCACAGGAATTTTGATTTTATCAGCAAAAAATTCGCTCGCAGATAAAGTAAACGGATTAAATCTTGGCGCGGATGATTATTTAACCAAACCCTTTTACCTGGAAGAGCTGAGTGCAAGGGTTAATGCACTTTACCGCCGGAAAGCCCTGCAGGGAGAAGAAAACATCCTGTTTGATGGTTTTACGATCGATACCGCGGGAAAATGTTTAATGTACGGAACGGAAGAAATCAAACTCACCAAAAAAGAATATCAGCTTTTAATTTATTTTGTAGTCAACAAAAACCGGGTGGTGAGCAAATCGGCAATCGCCGAACATATCTGGGGAGATAGCTTTGATGAGGCCGATAACTTTGATGTAATTTATGTACACATGATGAACCTCCGGAAAAAACTGATCAAAACAAACGGTACAGATTATATTAAAACGGTTAGGGGCCTGGGCTATAAATTTGTGAGCTGATGAAACTCCTGTCGAGAACCATCATTAACTATTTTTGGCTAACGATATCTGTATTGCTCGTTTCAGGATTCTTGCTTTACGGCTTTTTATACCTGCAGATTTTTGAAGAAATAAAAGAACAACTGCAATTACAGGAGTCGATGGTTGCCAAAGAAATCAGCCAGGGCAGAAAAGTGAATTTTCCGCTCGTAAAAACTGAAGCTGTACCTATCGATCGGTTAATGGTAAATCCGGTTTTTAAGGATACATTAATTTATGATAACATTCAGAAAAAAGAAGAAGGTTATTATATTTTACGCCAGCCCAGATTAATTAACGGGCAGGTGTACATGATTGAGGTTATGACTACGCATATTGGCTGGAGCGGGTACTCGCGAGCCATTCTTTACATTTTTATTTTTATTGCGATGATGTTAACCGTTGTGGGGTCGGGAATGAATTACCTGCAAAACAGGAAAATGTGGAATCCGATGAAAATTAACCTGAAACGGCTTAAAAACTATTCTGTGTCTTCGGGACAGAAACTTGAAATGGAAAGCTCGGGGATTGATGAGTTTAAGGAACTTAACGGTGTAATTTTAGAGCTTGCCGATCGTGCAAAATCAGAATACAGTACCCTGAAAGAATTTACTGAAAATGCTTCTCATGAAATTCAGACACCTTTAACCATTATTCAAAGCAGGCTGGAAAGAATAAGCCAGTTTGATCACTCCCCGGAAATGGCAGGTTATATTTCGGATGTTAAACAGGCCATTAACAGGCTTAGTAAGGTAAATAAAGGCCTCTTATTACTTGCAAAATTAGAAAACAAGGTATTTCCGGATGAAACTTTTCTGGATCTGGCTGAACTGTTAAAAAAGCAGCTCGGGCAGGTAGACGATCTGATCCATCATAAAGAAATTTCTCTCAATATCGATATCGAACCAAAAGAACTGATGGTAAGTGCTTCTTTGATGGAAATTCTAATCTCAAACCTGATATCTAATCTGATTGCTCATTCGCCAAAAGGCGCTACAGCAAAAATAACATTGCAAAAGCATAAACTTTCCTTCGAAAATTCGGGCAATAAACTGCCTTTTGAAGAATCAAAATTATTTAAACGTTTCGGAAAAAACAGCCCTGGTAAAACAGGTAATGGCCTTGGTTTACCTATTGTGCAACAGATATGCTGGCTATATGGATGGCAAATTTCATACAGCTATGCCGCAGGTTATCATATTTTTGAGATAAATTACTAAAAGTATCATATTCGATCCCGAAGATTAGGGGAGAAATCTTTGCTTTGGCTGAGTTGGCGATCCTACTGTTAACCTTAATTCGATTAATATTAGCAGTAATTATTTGCTTTTATCGCTTCTAGTCTAAGCGTCGCGTCATGCTGAATTTATTTCAGCATCTTATTTGCAGGAAAGACCCTGAAATAAATTCAGGGTGACGACCCGTTCATGCAAATGTGCATACAGAACAAGTAAAAGAACATTATTAATCGAACTCAGGTTGTTAGGTCTGTCAATGATAGAAATCCAATATATTCCATTCATTACTTCCCACTTGCTATAAAGGGTTTAGATAAGCTAAGGTTTTGTTCCCGCAAATTGCGGTGATCGCTGCAAAGCCCTTTCCATTAGCCGCTTTATGCCTTCCATAGGCTGTCAGGAAATGAGCGTTCGTTAGTATTATCTGTATTCGCGAATGGAAATAATAAAATTATTTAAGCTGAGTCACAGGAAAATATCTTGTATTTCTAAAAATACAATTATAAAACTAAATAACTCCGCGCAGCAAGAGATAATCATAAATAAAAAGTTAATAATCAAACATATATATCTCTATTGTATTTGTTCCGCATAAAACAAAAACTTTGTATTTTTTTTACAAGACAAATTCGAAGTATAGTTACATTAAATTAATAACTACATTATATACTTACATGTATTACATTTTTATGTAATTTAACCAAACGGTATTTCAGGTAATAAGTGAAAAGCAGGCGGATTTTTTTTTTGCGAATCCGGGAAATGGCTTAATCAAATTCCTGAAATCATTTATGAACTAAAACAAAACATCATGAACTTCTGCAGCGAAAACAAACCGCCTTAGGTTATGCCTGTCTTTTTGAAAATCAGCTAAATATTTCTAACCAAAATGATAAATCGACTATGAAGATTACTTTACCAAAAAGCAATTCTCCTGTTTTAACCAACAAACAGAAATTGCATTTTTTGCCGCAGCTTGTAATGATAAGTTGCTTTATATGCCTCCTCAGTGCATCGGCTTTTGCACAAAGCGTAGTTAAGGGCGTTGTACTCGACAATGAAAAGATGCCGATGGCCGGTGTAACCATCCAGGCAAAACCAGGTACCGCCAAAGCCCAAACCGATGTTGAAGGGAAATATTCCATTACCGTTCCAACAGGTGGCACCCAGCTTGTTTTCAGCTTTGTAGGAATGGAAACACAAACGGTTAGCATCAATAACCAAACGATAATCAATATTACCATGGCTTCCTTAAATAACCTTGATGCAGTGGTGGTTATTGGCTACGCTTCGGTAAAGAAAAGCGATTTAACAGGCGCTGCCACAACTGTTTCGGCAAAAGATTTTAACAAAGGACCTTTAAATGCTCCTGATCAATTGATACAAGGTAAAGTTGCAGGTGTGCAGATGATTAACAATAGCGGTCAGCCAGGCGGCGCTTCAACAGTACGCATCAGAGGTAATTCAGCCATAACAGGCACCGGACAGCCACTGTATGTAGTGGATGGTGTCGCTTTAGATGGAAGATCTGCGAGACCATCAACCAACGCCGGTGTTGGAGGCTTAACCGCCAGCGCTGGCACAGGTACCACACCCGATGGGAATCCTTTAAACTTTATCAACCCCGCTGATATTGAATCGATGGAAATCCTTAAAGATGCCTCGGCAACAGCAATTTACGGCTCGCGTGCAGCATATGGGGTGGTGTTAATCACTACCAAAAGAGGAAAATCAGGCGAAACCAAAATTGATGTGAACGCATCAGCAGGTGTTGGCAGTATTGCCAGAAAAGTGGATGTGCTGACAGGCGATGAATACAGGGCAGCATTGAAAAAATATAACCTCACCGCCGGTGATTTTGGCACCAGTGTTAATGCCCTTGATGAGGTGCTCCGTACAGCTTATAACCAAAACTATTCTGTAGGAATTAGCGGAGGCACTAATGGCAACACTTTCAGGGCCTCATTGGCTTATCAGAACCAACAGGGAATTATTAAAGCATCGGATTTTAAAAAATACAGCGCAGGCTTTAATGGCAACTTTAAATTTTTAGAAAGCAAAAAACTGGGTTTAGATGTAAATATGATCAGCAACCAGTATTTGGAAAATATTGCACCCATTACCACCGATGCTGGTTTTACCGGTAGTTTAATCAGTCAGGCACTATCCTGGAACCCTACCCAGTCTTTTTATAATCCCGACGGCAGTTTATTTATCGATTATGGTTCTACCACGATTAATCCGTTGGCTGCTTTAGCTGCAAATAGCGATAAGGCAAAGGTTTCTACCATTTTGGGTAGCCTATCGCCATATTATAAAATTACGCCATGGCTGGAGTACAGGATGCTGGCCAGCGTTAATTACAGTACGGGTATTAGAAGATCTTCTACCAGAAGTACGTTAAATCTTCAGGGTATTCAACCTGATGGAGCCTTTAAAGGCGGTTTTGCCAGTTATTCAAACACCGAACTGGTAACACAACAATTTACCAATACCTTAAATTTTAATAAAGAGATTGCAAGCAAACTGAATTTAAATGCCGTGATCGGTTATGAATATTCTAATTTCGTTAACAAGGCAGCCATTAATACAGCAACCGGCTTTGGAGATATTGCGGTAGATTATACGGATGCATTTGAAGCCACCCTACCGGTTAACCGCACTTTTGTAACCAGTAACGACCCCACAACAGAACTGCAATCATATTTTGCAAGGGCCATTTTTAACTACGACAGTAAATATATTTTAACAGCCACTTTCAGGGCCGATGGTTCAACCAAATTTGGAGCCAATAATAAATATGGTTATTTCCCCTCTTTCGCTGCCGCCTGGGATGTTAAAAAGGAAAGTTTTTTAAGTGATGCGCAATGGCTTAACCAGTTAAAACTAAGATTAGGCTATGGTAAAACCGGTAATCAGGATTTTCCATCGGGATCCTCTCAACAGCGATTTGTAATCAGGGGTGTTGATGGCTTGGTAGGTATCAATAATGCCAATCCGGATTTAAAATGGCAGGAAGATAAACAAACTAACATCGGTCTTGATTTCGGCTTTTTAAATAATAAGCTAACCGGCTCAATCGACTACTTTAATAAAGTTACTTCAGATCTTTTGTTTCCACAAAGTGCATTTTCGCCAGCGGCACCTAACGGCGTAATTACCTGGTACAATTTAGATGGAGAAGTTCAGAACAAAGGACTGGAAATCAGCCTTAATGCGAATATTATTGATAATGACAATTTATCGTGGTATGTAGGCGGTAATGTTACTTTTATTAAAAATACGGTTAAAAACCTTACCGGATTAATCAGAACAGGCTCTTTAAGCGGTCAGGGCTTAAGTGGTGTAAATCTTGAAGTTATCAAAAACGGATTACCATTATTTGCCATGGTAACCCGAGAGTACAATGGTTTAGATGCCGAAGGATTTTCTACCTATACCGATGATGGATTCACCAAATATTACCTCGGCAATCCCAACCCGAAAGCAATTATGGGATTAAGTACCAGCCTGAGCTATAAAAAATTCACATTCACGGCTAATTTAAACGGTTCGTTCGGGCAGAGCATTTACAACAATACGGCGAACTCGGTTTTAGCCATTTCTAATCTGGGAAACAGAAATATCGCATCAGCGCTTGTTAATTCAGGTATTCAGGAATCATTGGCCAACCCTATTGCTGCTTCATCAAGATATATTGAAAAAGGAGATTACGTAAAATTGGCCAATGCCACCATTAATTACAACGTTGGTAATATAGGTAAAGCCATAAAATCACTAAATATCTATGTTAATGGACAGAATCTGTTCGTAATCACCAATTACACCGGTTTCGATCCGGAGGTAAATGTAAATAAAAGCATCAATGGCGTACCCTCAGCAGGCATAGATTATACGGCTTATCCTACGGTGAGAACTTTCAATTTTGGTGTTAATTTTTCACTTTAATTCAACAACCACATGAAAAATAAATATATCATCAGCTTCGTAGCTGCTACCCTGGCGCTTGCGGGCTGTACCAAACTAGACGAAAACCTAAATGGCCAGGTGAGTTCGGGTTCACTGGGATCAAATGATGTACCCGGATTAATTACAGCAAGTTATACGGCGATGAGGGGTCCTTACCAGGCTCCCTGGAACTGGTCGGCCTTGCAGGAAGTAACCTCTGATGAGGCAATTGTACCTACCCGTGCAGGCGATTGGGATGATAACGGCGCCTGGCGTGCCCTGCATTTGCATAAATGGGCTGCAGATGATGCCAGAATTTCGGACGTGTTCAGGGATTTAAACAGCATTAGTTATGTAAGCACAAATGTACTGGGTTTTAACCCTACTCCGGCACAGGCTGCAACAGCACGTTTTATCAGGGCATTTTCTGAATTTTCGGTTTTAGATGGCTGGGGCCAGGTACCCTACCGCGATCCGGGAGAAGGGGTTACCAAACCATCGAGGGTGAGAAATGCAACCGATGAAATTGCCTATTTAATTAATGAGTTAACTACCATCATTCCGCTGTTGCCAGATGGTCCGGCTAGCCAGGCCAATAAAAATGCCGCCCGGACACTGCTCATGAAGATTTACCTCAATAAAGGTGCTATTTTAAACCGTGCGGCACCAACTTTCGACCCGGCAGATATGGCTAAAGTAATTGCTCTTGCCGATGAAATTGCAACAGGCGGATATACCCTTACCACCAATTATTTTGATAATTTTGCCCCTTCAAATAATAAGTTGTCCACTGAAAATATTTTTACCTCTGAGAACACTGCCGGTGTAGCCGGAAGCGATCTGGATGGGATGTGGAAATGTACTTTACATTATAATCAGAATCCGAATGGCTATAATGGCTTTTCTACGCTATCTAACTTCTACAATAAATTTGAAGCAAGCGATACCAGAAGAGGTGGCGATTATGCCGGACAAACCAATGTTTACGGAGTAAGGGTAGGCTTTTTAATCGGCCAGCAGTTTGACCAGAACGGGGTTGCACTGAAAGACAGGAAAGGTAATCCTTTAGCTTTTACCCCTGAAGTAAGCATTATTGAACGTAATCCGAATCACCTGGAAGTGGCTGGAATCAGGGTTGTAAAATATCCGATTGATTATGCCAATACCGGCTCAAAAAAACCGGAAAACGACTGGGTGTATTACCGTTATGCAGATGTATTGCTAATGAAAGCCGAAGCATTATTAAGAACTTCTCAACCTGGCCCGGCATTAACCATTGTTAACCTGATCAGAACGAAGAGAGGTGCTTCAGCCTTTACCAGTTTAACATTAGATAATTTGCTTGATGAACGTGGAAGAGAACTTTATTGGGAAAGCTTCAGGAGACAGGATTTGATCCGCTTCGGTAAATTTTTAGCGGCCTGGCAGGAGAAACCCGCTAGTGATGCAAAATACCTGGTATTCCCGATTCCGGATAACCAGCTTGGGAACCCGAACCTTGTTCAGAACCCTGGTTATTAAGTAATTTTATCGAAGTCAATATTAGTCGGATCACCTTTTCGATCCGGATTCAGGAAGAAATCTTTAACATATTTTAAAGATTTCTTCCTTTATTATTTATACACGCCTGTTGAACAAATAAAACTTTGTATAAGCTCAAAGGCTTTCATGTTCTTAAATGTTTTACATGATGAAAACCATAACTATAATTTTTATACTTCAACAAAGCATTTTTGAACCATATTACATATAAGCTCAAAGGCTTTCATGTTCTTAAATGTCTTACACGGTGAAAACCCTAACTATAATTTTATACTTCAACAAACCATTTTTGAACCATATTACATATAAGCTCAAAGGCTTTCATGTTCTTAAATGTCTTACATGGTGAAAAACCATAACTATAATTTTTATACTTCAACAAAGCATTTTCGAACCATATAACATATAAGCTCAAAGGCTTTCATGTTCTTAAATGTTTTACATGGTGAAAAACCATAACTATAATTTTATACTTCAACAAACCATTTTTGAACCACATAAGGTTTCATATAAGCTCAAATTGCTTACATATTATTAAATGCTCATCCTTTAAATACAGTGATTATCAGATTTAACATAATTTAAGGTTAAAAAGCAAACAATTTGCACACTTTTATGTATAGGTTAGGATATTAAGCTATTGCACATCGGGTTAACTCAAAAACAAGAAAAAATAGCCTATAAAACATTTGATCAAATAGATGAAAACAGGAACCCAAAAACAATGGCAACAGAGAAAGATTTAAGTGCCAGCCAAAATGAAGTGAAACCGGTTGGGCGTTTTGCTGCCTGGTTTATTACCCTTTATGATGTTTTTAAATTCATAGGCAGGTTTTTTAAAGAAGCCTTTCTCCCACCCTACGAGCTAAAAGAACTGGTAAGGCAATGTTACGAAATCGGTTATCGCTCTGCTTTACTTATTTCTACCACGGGTTTTATTACTGGTTTGGTATTTACAAAACAATCGAGGCCCTCGCTTTCTGAGTTTGGTGCAACCTCCTGGCTTCCTTCTTTGGTAGGAATTGCCTTATTAAGAACCTTGGCCCCCTTACTTACCGGACTTATTGCTGCCGGAAAAGTGGGTTCGAGCATAGGTGCGGAACTTGGTTCGATGAAAGTAAGCGAACAGATTGATGCCATGGAGGTTTCGGCCACCAACCCTTTCAAATTTCTGGTGAGCACACGAGTACTGGCAGCTACCATTACCATGCCCATCCTTACATTTTACACCGCTATGGTAGGCATGCTGGGCGCATTGCTCAATGTATCGGTAAATGAGGGAACAAGTGCCACCACTTTTTTTCAAAGTTCGCTCGAAAGCATTACGTATCTGGATATTATCGCTTCTACCGTTAAGGCCATACTTTTTGGCTTCACCATTGCTATTGTAGGCTGTTATCAGGGCTATAATTCATCAAAAGGCACCGAAGGTGTGGGTAAAGCGGCTAACTCTTCGGTGGTAATTGCCATGTTCCTCATTTTTGTGGAAGAAGTAGTTTGCGTACAGATATTTAGTTTGTTTAATACCTAAGCCATCGGTTATGAGAGAAAAACAATTTACAGACGAAAGTGTGGAAAAAGTGATTGAGATTAAAGGGCTTAACAAATCTTTTGGCAATTACACCGTGCTCGAAAATGCTTCGCTTGATTTATATAAGGGTGAAAACCTGGTGGTTTTAGGTAAATCGGGAACGGGAAAATCGGTACTGATTAAAATTATTATCGGCTTGTTAAAACCTGATTCGGGCCTGGTAAAAGTATTGAACCAGGTGGTGGATGAGATATCTTACGAAGAACTTCTTGCATTAAGGTTAAGGGTTGGTTTTTCGTTTCAGAACAGTGCGCTTTATGATAGCATGACGGTAAGGGAAAACCTTGAATTTCCTTTGGTGCGCAACAGGAAGGATCTGACGAAACAGGAAGTAAAATCATCAGTTGAAGAAATGCTGGATGCCGTTGGCCTATCGCAAACCATTAACCAGATGCCTTCAGAACTTTCAGGCGGACAGCGGAAAAGGATCGGTATTGCCCGGACTTTAATTTTGAGACCTGAAATTATGCTTTATGACGAGCCTACTGCCGGGCTTGACCCGATTACCTCACGTGAAATTAATAAACTGATTAACGACGTACAGGAACGTTACCATACCAGTGCAATTATCATCACCCACGATCTTACCTGCGCCAAAGAAGTAGGCAACCGGGTAGCCATGCTGATTGAGAGAAATTTTGATAGAAAAGGCACCTTTGAACAGGTTTTTAATTCGGGTGATAAACAGGCTCAACCATTTTTTGATTACAATTTTATACAATAACCATGAATGAAAACAGAAAAAAAATAACAGTAGGTATTTTCATCGCCATAGGTATCCTGATTTTCGTACTGGGCATATTTACCCTGGGCAGCCAAAAGAAAACATTTGTTAAAAGTTTTACGCTGAGTGTAGTATTTAACGATATTCAGGGTTTAAAAAAGGGCAATAACGTATGGTTTTCTGGTGTAAAAATCGGTACCATCAAAAAAATTGATTTTTTTGGCACCTCGCAGGTAAGAGTATTGCTTAGTATAGAGGAAGATGTGCATAAATACATCCATAAAGACGCAGGGGCCAGCATTGGTGCTGATGGATTGATCGGAAATAAGATTGTGGTTATCACCGGCGGAAACCCAAAATTTCCTTTTGTAGAAGATGGCGATATGCTAAAAGTGAATACCTCCCTCTCTACCGATGATATTATGAAAACATTACAGGTAAACAATAAAAACCTGGTGGATGTTACCGGCGACTTTAAGATACTGGCCAGAAACCTGATTGATGGCAAAGGTGCCGCTGGTGCTTTATTATCCGATCAGGAGCTTGCTACTAATTTTAAATCGATGGTGGCAAATTTAAACCGTACTTCTATTGCCACTGCGCAAAGTGCGGAACTGCTTGGCCGTTTCGGAAAAACACTGAATACCAAAAACGGACTGATGGATAAAATGCTGACCGATACGGCAGTATTTAGAAAACTCGAGCGTTCTGCTGCTACCTTACAAAAATCTGTAGAGTCGGCATCAAGCCTGGCCGCTAACCTGGATGCTGCATCGGCAAAACTAAAAACTTCAGACAATGCCGCCGGACTGCTGTTAAACGACCAGAAAACGGCAGAACAGGTAAGAACAATTATGTTGAACCTGGAGAAAAGCAGTAAAAAATTAGACGAAGATCTGGAAGCGGTACAAAGCAATTTCCTGCTGCGCGGTTTTTTCAAGAAAAGGGCTAAAGACTCTCTAAAATTAAAAAATCAACAGTAGTTTGTTTAATTAAAGACCTGCTTGGCTCACAAAACAACGAGCTGGGCAGGTTCTCTTTCTTAAGACTTAAAAGCAAGAAAAGTAAGCTGTTATAAATTATTTAACCCTTTCACTATCAATCATTTCAACCTGCTTACCCATCTTTTTTTCTATCACCCTAAAATGGTGTAATTCGTCCGGACTAACGAGTGAGATGGCTTCTCCTATGCTGCCCGCCCGGCCGGTTCTGCCAATGCGATGAATATAATCTTTTGGTGATCTTGGTAATTCATAATTAATTACAAAAGGAAGCTGGTTAATGTCAATTCCTCTTCCCATTAAATCCGTAGCAACCAATATCCTGAGTTTTCCTGATTTGAAAAGATATAAAGCCTCTTTCCTCGCACCCTGGCTTTTTTTGCTATGGATCGCTTTTGCATCGAAGTTATTTTTACGCAGTTTATTTACTACAGCATCGGCAGTATGAACTGAAGAGGCAA
This sequence comes from Pedobacter jeongneungensis, assembly GCF_039538295.1. Classification (NCBI taxonomy): domain Bacteria; kingdom Pseudomonadati; phylum Bacteroidota; class Sphingobacteriia; order Sphingobacteriales; family Sphingobacteriaceae; genus Pedobacter; species Pedobacter jeongneungensis. The sequence goes on from NZ_BAABBY010000018.1 coordinate 59,227, forward strand.
ATATTAATACCTGCTGCACTTCATGATGATTGATCAGATAACGTAAAAAAGGTCCTTTTTTATCATCTGAAACGATATAAGCCACCTGATTAATCTGATCTATGGAATCTTCCTGACCTTCAATTTTAATTACCAGCGGATCGTGTAACAAAATTTGATGAATCGACCGGATATCGGCACTTAAAGTAGCCGACAATAATATGTTCTGACGATTTTGAGGCAAAAGAGAGATGATTTTATCAACTTCTTCTTTAAATCCCAGGTTAAGCATTTTATCTGCCTCATCAAGCACCAAAGTTTCAATAAGAGATAAGTTCACTGCATTTGAATCCAGCAGTTCTAATAGCCTTCCCGGTGTAGCAACAAGTACATTTACCCCTTGTAACGCAGTCATTTGCGGATTAATGGAAATCCCGCCAAATACCGCTAACGTTTTAACAGGCACAGAAAGTCCTGAGCTAAAAGTCCGGAAAACTTCTTTTACCTGCCCGGCAAGTTCGCGGGTAGGTACCAAAACCAGTACATTAACGTGGCGGTTTTTAAGCTTAGGTGCTTTTTGCAGATTCATCAGCAGCGGCAAAACATAGCTGGCTGTTTTTCCAGAGCCTGTTTTAGCAATACCCAAAACATCTTTTTTATTTAATATTGCCGGTATAGCTGTTTGCTGAATAAGCGTTGGTGCAGTAAAATTCTGATCTGATAATACTTTTAATAAATCCGGAGATAAACCCAGGGTGGTAAATGACATATTATTATTTTTCGCTAAAATAAACAAAAATCATCACTAACCAGATTCTACCTGACACGCGATTCGTATAGAACAACTCAAAATACACTTAAATTGCGACTTAAATAAAATTATCAAACAACCTTATTACCAGCACCTAAAGGTGTTTAAACTAAAAACTTCAAACCAATCGCTTTCGGCAACTGTTGTATTTATTTATGCTTTAATCTATTTATTATGAACAATCACCAGATCATTTACAGTAATCTTCAAGAATTATCCATTAGTAATTATACACTCACCGAAGGTGAGGCAGATATCACAGGCTGGCCGGTAAAGAGCGGCGACAACCGCATTGGCAAAGTGCACGACCTACTTTTTGACCCTGAGGCAAATACCGTTCGCTATGCGATTGTTACGCTTGATGAAGGCACCACAATGGTAGAGGATAAAAAGGTACTCATTCCCATTGGTCTTATCGACCTCGATACCAGTGCAAAAGAAATCCAGACTCCTGATTTTCACCATGAGCAACTGGAAGCAATGCCCAGGTACATTATCGGAGAGGTAACTCCAGAAATGGAAGACAACATCAGGGTGGTTATTGGCAGTCCAGCCGCATTAAAACTGGAAGAAGAAACAGTAGAAATTGACAGGCAAAACTTCTACCGTCACCACCATTTCGATAAGAATATTTTTCCGCAGGAACGAGGCGATAGCTAGTATGCCATTGAATTCATCTTTCCGGAAAATTAGCAAATCAACAGATCGAACTAACATTTCGAAAAATAAAAGAACCTCTAATCATTTGACTTAGAGGTTCTTTTATATTATTAATTTTTACTGCTTTTTATTTACCACTTTTTTTAGCATAGAATTTAATAATCTTAAAAATCAAAAGGCAGCACTTAGGCTGCCTTGTAATCCTCCGTCAGGTTACTACATCAAATAATAGTCTTGCGACTGCTGAATAAATTGTTGGGGTCTTGACAATACGTTTCTTTTATTTCTTTAAGCTTATCGTAACTTTCCTGAAAATAAACGCGTGTTGGAATACTTTCATCTTTAAAACTAATGAAGGCACCATAAGTTGCAGGGATCTCATAATTGCGGCAAACCTCCAGCCAATCCAGAGCACGGTTTACGTAAGGTTGTACTTTTGGATTTTCAACACCATCATTGTCCCACCAGGCCTGATATTGTACGGTATAATAGCATTTTTTATATGCAAAAGAACTACCCTGAGGATATTGACTGGCATTGAAGTTATAATCTCTGTAATATGCACCGGTAATGGCTCCAAGCGTGAAATACGTACTCAGGCGCTGATTGGCACCTTCAATATCCAACAGGTTGGATTCAAGGCTTTCTATCAGTTTGTTTCTTCGTTGAGCGGCAATGTTCTCATCATCAATAACCATGGCAAACCTTGAAGTTATTTTGTGTGGAGCAGGCTTATCCAGCTCAGGCGGAATAGCCTGGAAATGTGGAGGTAAGGCAGCAGTATCATATACACTTTCAAGCCGATGGTTCTTGTGGTGACCTGTATCCCATTTTACAACCCTGTCCCAGGCCGAAAATGTACTCCATTGCCGTCTGTTGTGATCAGGCACGGCCGTTAACTTGCCCGATGCATTGGTAACATTGTTGGATAGTATTGCCGGTATGCTATCTTCAAAGTTGATACTATAATCACCAAATTGTTGTACCGGAAACCAGGTCTCCTCAATAATATTTTGCAGGTTTGCTTCAAATTCATCCTGATCATCAAACTCGCTTTTACTGCCCATGTAATATCCGTAGAAGTAACAATCATGCACAGAATTTTCTACCGGCGTTGTGTCCTGTACATCTTTAAATTTAGCCACCACTTTTAGGTTGGTACCCAGTAAATCTGTGTTTTCATTGTAGTTGATAAGTTCTTCCCAACGTTTAAGAATGTTTACCGCAGGTGGGATATTCCTACCCGGCTTCTGCTCCCAGGCTATAGTAAATTTAGTGGTATAATCAGGCAAGGTGAATGTTTTGTAAATAAGTTCGGTGATGATACCGTAACTCATTCCCCCGCCGCCGCGTAATGCCCATAAAAGTTTGCGGTCTTCTTCATTAAGATCCTGTACCGTGTTGCCTTCATATTCAGGAATAAGCAGGTTGTCTATAATTGTCCGGAATGAGCCATCGCCTAATACGATCGTTACACCGGCCAGACTTTCGCAACCCATGCCTTTCTGGCGTGTCCAGGGGCCCCATCCACCACCAAAGGTAAATCCGGCAATGCGTACAGAATAACAGGTACCATGCGGCAATCCCACATTCTTTGCGTTCATTTGTTTAATGAGATCAATGAACATAATACCCGGCTTTATGGTTGCATAATTCTTGTCTGCCTCGATATCAACGGTCTTCATTTCAGACAGGTCTATTACCAGCGCATCAGTTGCAGAACATTCTCCTTCATGATCATGACCGCCTGACCGCACCCTTAAAGGGCCGTTGTAGTTATTTTCTCTGATGCATTTGATAACTTCCGAAACTTGTACTGTATTGGTGCAAAATACAATTGCAGTTGGCCGAAACTGATAATAGGTATTAAATATCTGTCGCTTATCGTTGTACTCTTTACTGGTTAATGGCGAGTCGAACAGTATTTTCGGCATGTTGTCCTGAGGAAGATATTGTTTTAAAATATCAATGATGTTAAGCAGCGTTACTTCCATAAAATGGTGTTTTTTTAGTTTTTATAAATTGGATGAATTTTGACAGGGCTTATTTTTGATTAGCAGAATAGCATTTTCTGGCTGTTTTAAACGTTCAGGACAGGTAAATTGCCTGAATTTCTTCTCAAAAAAGCAGTATCTTAAATCAAAAAATCAGAATTAGTTATAAAATAATATCTCCGCTTATCCGATAACCAGTCAGATTATTGATGCAAGCTGTAACAGGCGCAGCATTGATACGGTGAAAAATATTTCGGGCAGATAAGCTGCCAAAGCCGCTAAAGGCCAGGATTGTGAAGAGGAGCGTTTTCCTGAGCATGGGATTTTAAATTAGATAAATAAAAGTACAAATTTTATAATAAAAATAAACGTGTAAAATTTATTCGCCCAATGCCTTAAAATTACAAAACCCCTTAAATGTTTAGTTTAAGGGGTATTTGTTGGATTTTGCGTCCTTGTTTCGTCGGGATGGCAGGACGAAAAACTCTCATATAATAAATTGATTATCAGTATTTTATACCTGTATATTTTTAATGGTGCCACAATAAGGGATTGCCATTTTTAGTCCACATTTTAGCTTGCAAAACCACATTTTTACCAGGGCATTTTCCCAAGTACAAAACTGCTTTAACGGAGATAAAGTTAATCAAAATAATGCATTTTAAACCAAATATTTCATCCGTTTTTTTAGATTTTTAGTGGGACAAGAACGCTATTAAAAGACAATGGCATTATAAGTGGAAATTCAATTTTAAAGACCACTTATCGATACAGAAATAAAAGCAATTAAAAATCAACAATTTACGAACAAAAATATACAATTTGAAAGCAAGAACAATATCGGTAGTTATCTCGCCCCTACTGTTAATAACTCTTAATTATTTATCCAGTTGGGGGTCGACAATGGTTCAAATCAGCAATAAATTTATCGCTGATTTAAAGCGAATCGCACAATTGCCTCCGGAATGGCTGTTGGTTGTTAGAGAGGTCTAAATTGATGATATAAATCGGGTAGGAAGACGGATTAAACCGAAAAATTTTGAGGAAAATGGATTTGGATCCGAAGTGTATATTTGTATAAAGGGAGAGGAACTAGATGTTCATCATCCAGCAGTCTAATTAGTGCCCAGTTTCGCCCGAAATAGAGGGTTCACTTTCACCGAAATACACAGGCTTTGCAACAAAAACGCCCCTACAGGATACGATTTATAGTAAATCACCCAACTTTGTAAAACAGGTCAGAATAAGAAATATAAGTTTTGATTTTAAGATACTAGAAAATCTCCATTTCGGTTTCATTAGACGAAGCGACCATTCAACCCAACCCTGCTTTTCAAAATCTTAAAAACCTGTCAAAATGAACCAAGTTTCCTCTTTGAAGCAAAATTTAGTGAACAATATAGGCTTAAAAGATGGGAACTATGGATAAAAACCTGTGGCCACATTTAGCGCCCCCGAATGAGGATATTGTAGATTAATGTACTCAAGCTCAGGCTGTGTCCACCATCACCTGTATGCCAACATTCAGCAAGGCAAAAGGCGCAGACTTCCATGTGCCGAAAAAACAGATATAAATTAAATATACGACGAAACAAATTGATTATAATTTAGGGTGAACCAAATTTATTTGTATGTCCAACCCCAAATCTATTTTTCTTGAAGTGGCGATGCAGCACACATATCCATCGGCAATGTCTAAAAATTTAAAATGATACTGTTTCCCATCAATTTCACCAAAATTCTGTGTTATTTTTAAATTTAAATCTACAAATTTGCTAAGTCCACTACCATCTGCTTTTAAAATTGCCTCTTTTGCCGTCCACAAGCGATAAAAATCCAATAGCCTATTTTCAGAGTATTCCAAAATATCAAATTCACTGTTCGAAAAAAAATCTTTAAAATCATCTATTTTTATCTCATTAATTGCCTCAACATCTATTCCAATTTTCCCTTCAGAAGCTGTAACTAGAGCTATTACATCTCCGGAATGAGTGATATTGAAATCAGCTTTCAAATTTTCAATAAATGGTCGTCCATATTTTGTGTATTTAATCTTCTCCAAAATCCGATCCGTTATTCCGATGTGATTTTGTTTCTCAAGAATGATCATTCTGGCAAGTAAAAATGCTTGCCTATCCTTCCACCTAGTATATTTTCTTATCCTTAGTTGATCACAAGGAGGCAATAGCTTTATCATTTTCCAAAGTTGAGATTCCACTATTTCTTCATTATTAAATGTCCACCATAAATTTATCATAGAAATTTTTTGAGTGATTTGTAAAACAAATCTGCCATTTGCTTTCCATTATCATAAATAAAGAAATGGTTTCCCTGCAGGACATAGAAATTAACAGAAGAACTAGTTTCCTTTTTCCATTTTACAAGATTTTTTTCTGCAAAAGCTTCTTCACTTCCCGTTAATATAGATATTGGAATTTTAAAGGGTTTGGTTTTTTTATAGATATGATTTTGAGTCGCAATAAAATCAGCTCTGATAATTGGCAGGAAATAATCTAAGCTATCCTTATCATTTATAATTTCCTCGGGCATACCTCCAAATGAACGCAAATGGTCAATAAACTCCTCATGAGGAAGCTCAGCACCTAAAGTATTTTTTAGTGAAATGCTTGGTGCTTGGCACCCTGAGAAAAAAACATGTAAGGGCATCTGTTTTCCCTCCAAAATTATTTTCTTAAGGAGCAAATAACATATTTTCCCGCCCATGCTATGTCCGTACAAAACATAATTTGAAGATAAATATGGTATTATTTGCAAATAAAAATCATCAACAATTTCATTTAAATTAGTTAATAATTTCTCGGCGGCTCGTACACCTTTTCCCGGTGAGTCAAAGGAAATATATCTCATTTCAGGTCTGAACTCTTTTTCTAAAAATCTTAACGAATGTTTATTTCCACCTGCGAATGGTAAACAGATTATATTGATAAAATGCATTGCACTATGTTTTTATTATAAATTAAATTTACCTCTAACTGGAAACTTGACTTGTACCATTAATCAAACAATCATGAATATTTCATCATAAATATTCCCTGTCATTATAATATTGTTACTTTTATTCAAAAGATTCGGGTTTATGCAAGTTTCAAGCTAACATTAATTTAAATTTTAATAGAAGAGTATCCATTCGAATTATTGGAAACTAATTCTTCGTAAATTAAATAATTTGCCAACAATTTTATTGTATTAAGCTGAAAAATTATATTTATCCCAAGTTCTATTTTATATTCCTTTCGGATCGCAGATACCAGGCGGATGGCCAGAAGAGAGTTGCCGCCAAGGTCAAAAAAGTTATCCCCGGTCCCGATCTTTTCAATATTCAGCAGGGAAGACCAGATC
>NZ_BAABBY010000019.1:0-58177 GCF_039538295.1 Pedobacter jeongneungensis
ATATATTCACTATTATAATAACGACAGAATCAGACTCAATTTAAACGGGATGAGCCCGATAAAATATCGAGCTCATCAGTCTAATTAATTTTTTAACTTTGTCCAACTTTTTGGGTTCAGTCTAAAACTGGGGCTTTTTTTATGCGCTTTACTTCAATTATATCCGTCATCTCTCCATTCCATTCACTTCAATAAAAGACGTCGTCATCTCGACTGAAGCACAGCGAAATGCCCACCTGTATCGGGCAGGGAGAGATCTAAATCAAAAACACGCTCGAAATAGGTTTAGCTTCGCAGAGCATGTGGGTTCTCAGCTTCGTTGTACTCCGCTACTTATTGACAGACCTAAATAAAGCAACGTCATCTCGACCGGAGCATGGCGGAGCAGAGAGATCTTTCCTGAGACAGATTTCTCGGCTCCGCTGCACTGCGCTCGAAATGACGGTATGAAGGGAACCTTGTTATCAATGGACGGCCGCATGCAATTCCCCTACTTCCTCAAAGCAGTATATTTCCCAACTTCCTTCCCAAAATCATCAAGCATACTCACCGTTACTTTACTTTTATCGGCTTTTATTTTTGTAATGGTTCTTGTACCGGTTTTAGGTCCGCCACCAATAATTAAAGGATAATGATTTAAGTTTTTATCAGGCTGATGAACCATGTATTTATGCGTATGGCCACTTAATACCAGATCAACCTTTCCCTGATTCAATAGTGGTTCGAACAATTCGGTACAGTGTTTGGGTCCATGGGCATCTCCAGAGAAACGTGGTGGAATATGCATCATTACAATCCTGAACGGCGCTTTTTTAAATTCTTTGGAGTTGATCTCCGATTTAAACCATTCTGCCTGCTGAACGCGGTAATCATCAAAATTTACAATGCCGGCATAAACCGGATGCGCATCTTCCTTATCCTCACCGGTATCTAAAATCACAAAGCGCACCGGCCCTAATGTAAAAGCAGTATGGCCAACATGCATGTAATACTGAGGAAATTGGCGGGCAAACTTACCCCGGGTTTCATGATTGCCCCTTACATAAATAAAGGGCGTGTTCTTAGCAAAATTATCTGCACAGGGTTGAAGCATGTGCTCAATAATCTGTTTTTCATCCGTCTGGTAATCGAAGATATCGCCATTAAAGAAGATAAAATCCTGTTTTTGATCGGGAACAAGGCCTAACAAATGTGGAATAGATTCAGGCCTGTCATGCGTATCGTTCAACATTAAAAATGAAACTTCCGCTTTATTCAGATCAGCATTAACAAATTCCTCAACCGGACTACTCACTGTTTCCCCATAAGTTAATTTATAAGGCTGAAAATCTTTAATCTCTTTCGAAACGATTTTATAATAGTATTTAACCCCGGGTTTTAAGTGACGAAGGTTAACGGCATTAAGCTTACTATTGGCCTGCATCAGTCCCAATTCTGCTTTTCCGTAAGCCTTTTGATTCAACTGATCAGCCTGTTCTCCATATTCTACCCAACCTGCAGCATTTTGATTGGTTAACCAAAGAATGGTCATTTCGTTATTGAAATTCGTTTGGAGATAAGGACCAACTGCAATCTTAAATGCATCTTCTCTTTCAGTTACATCAGCAATTGCCATTGTTGGCGCCACCAATGTAGCTGCACTTAAAGTTAGACTGGCCTTTAAAAAACTTCTTCTATTGGGCTGATTTTCATTCATTTGGTTATTTTATCTTATTACCCAAATATATAGCCACAATATTTAACTTTGACCGTGTAAGATTAAATTTACTCAAACGTTTGATATGCCTAAAGTAATCCCCAATACCTCCTATTTTCAGGGCAACGATTTAAAGTATAATCAAGATCTGATTATTGATGGTGATGTCATTTCTAATATTAGTGACAGCAACAGTAAAGAAAATAATCATTCCCTTGTTGTTCCAGGCTTTATAGATCTACAGATATATGGCGCCGGTGACAGGTTATTTTCTGCTGATCCAAGTGTAGAATCTTTGACTATAATGGAAGAAGATCTGTTAAAAAAAGGAACTACAGGCTTTCTGGCTTGTATAGCAACAAATTCTCCAGAAGTTTTTAACGAATGTATTAAAGTTGCGAAGGAGCACCGCCCAGCAGCTAAAAATTGCCTGGGTTTACATTTAGAAGGGCCGTTTTTAAACCCCAAACGTTTGGGTGCACACGTACCTGCATTTGTACGAAAAGCCTCTTTAGAGGAAATTAAAAAACTGATCGATTTTGGTGATGGCGTAATCAAAATGATGACCATTGCCCCTGAACTTCAGGATGATGACGTAATAGAATACCTGTTAAATAACGGTGTAGTTGTTTCATTAGGACACAGTAATGCAACTTTCGAAGAAGCGACAGCTGCCTATAATAAGGGCATCCAAACCACTACGCATCTTTTTAACGCCATGAGTCCCATTCACCACCGCGAACCTGGCATACCCACTGCTGTTTTCAGCCACGATAAAGCTATAGCCAGTATTATTGCCGATGGGCAGCATGTAGATTTCGAGGTAGTTAAATTTGCGCAGAAACTATTAAAAAATCGGTTGTTCCTCATTACTGATGCGGTTACGGCATGTTCAACGGGTCCTTATCAGCACATCCAGAAAGGGAACAAATATGTAATGCCTGATGGCACACTTTCAGGCTCATCACTTACCATGTTAGAAGCTGTTAAAAATTGTGTCATGCATTGCGACATCAACTTAAATGATGCTGTTAAAATGGCTACAAGTTATCCTGCTACATTAATTGGTATCGAGAACCTTACAGCGAATATAGCAAGCGGCGAATTAGCAAATTTAGTGATGCTTGATGATGAATTAAATTTAAAAGAAGTCATTTTTAAAGGAAAAACGGTATAATCAAACCAATATGTTCAGAAGGATCCTTTCAGCATTTATCTTTTTATCCATTTACGCCAATTATTGCTGGTCGCAGGAAATAAATACTGCTTTTACCATTATCCCACTTGGTGTTAAAGGCGGTGATGACGAGAGCAATTTATCATCGTACATGATTGCGCCAAAAGGAAGCGAAAATTATGTTTGTCTTGATGCAGGCACCATAAATGCCGGTATCCAGAAAGCAATAGACCTTAAATCCCTAAAAGGCATCAGCGAAGAAATCCAACGAAAACAGATAAAAGGGTACCTGATCTCGCATGCCCATTTAGATCATGTTGCTGGCTTAATTATCAATTCCCCGGCTGATACAGCTAAAAATATCTACAGTTTACCTGCTGTACTCAACATTTTAAGAGATAAATATTTCACCTGGGATGCCTGGGCCAATTTTGCCAATGAGGGTGAAAAACCACAATTGAAAAAATACACCTATTTTCCTTTGGTTGAAGGCAATACTTATCCGCTTGAAGGCACAGAAATGAAGGTAAAAGCCTTTGAACTCAGCCACGGTAATCCTTATAAAAGCACGGCCTTTCTGATTAGCCATCCGGACAGCTATGCACTATACCTGGGTGATACCGGAGCTGATGAAATAGAAAAATCAGATAAACTCGCCAGGTTGTGGCAAAATATATCCCCGTTTATTATTTCAGGCCAGTTAAAAGCCATATTTTTAGAGGTTTCTTTTCCTAATGAACAGCCTGAAAAGCAATTATTCGGTCACCTTACACCAAAGCTTTTCTTCAGCGAACTTTCGAAACTTGAAGCTTTAACCAACGAAAAAGCTTTTAAAAAGATTTCTTTTATTGTTACCCATACAAAACCTCCGCAACAAACCGCAGAAAAAGTAAAGCAACAATTGATTTCAGGAAATAGAGAAGGCTTAAAACTAATCTTTCCGGAGCAAGGCAGGCGCTTCACAATTAACTAATTTTAGAATATCACCAGTCAGATTTGACCTTGCAGTTTGACTATAAAAGCCCCTTGATTGTAGCTTTTATGGTTTGACAGTAAAATCCAATAAACAATTTACATCAATTATTAAAAAGCATAGCCCGGTATTAAAAAATTGTTGATATTTTTGAGGTCATGAAATACAAGCGCATCCTACTAAAGCTTAGCGGAGAATCGCTAATGGGCGACAAACAATACGGTATTGATAATGATCGTGTTAAGCAATATGCAGAAGATATCAAAGCAGTACACGATAAAGGCTTAGAAATCGCCATCGTAATTGGAGGAGGAAATATTTTTAGAGGCTTAAGCGCCGAAAAAAGTGGGATGGACAGGGCTCAGGCTGATTACATGGGTATGTTGGCAACGGTAATCAACTCTATGGCCTTGCAAGATGCTTTGGAGAAAGTTGGTATCAAAACCCGTTTGCTTACGGCAATTAAAATGGAGCAGATTTGCGAACCGTTTATCCGAAGAAGAGCTGTGCGCCATTTAGAAAAAGGCCGTGTGGTTATTTTTGGTGCCGGTACCGGAAATCCATATTTCACCACCGATTCTGCAGCAGCTTTACGTGCCATCGAAATTAAAGCCGATGTGGTTTTAAAAGGTACACGTGTTGATGGAATTTACACCGCCGATCCGGAAAAAGATCCTTTAGCAACAAAATACGGAGAAATTTCGTTCAGAGAAGTGTATGATAAAGGCCTTAATGTAATGGATATGACGGCTTTTACCCTTTGTGAAGAAAACCAACTTCCAATTATTGTGTTTGATATGAACAAACATGGTAATTTCATGAAAATCGCCAATGGCGAGCCAATTGGAACCCTGGTAAAGTAAGCATTTAAAAAAAATATTATTTTTGTAGAAATACACACGATTATGAACGACCTCATACAATTACAATTAATGGATGCTCAATCTGCAATGGATAAAGCAATCGATCATTGTGAAGCTGAATTAACTAAAATTAGGGCTGGTAAGGCATCAGCTGGAATGTTGGATGGTATCTTTGTTGATTATTATGGCGCTTCTACAGCATTAGCTCAAGTGGCCAGTATCAATACTCCTGATGCCAGGACAATTGTGATCCAACCCTGGGAAAAATCACTTTTAACCACTATCGAAAAGGCTATACAGGTAGCCAATATTGGTATCAATCCTCAGAATGATGGTATTGTGATCCGTCTGGTAGTACCTCCTTTAACCGAAGAGCGCAGGAAAGACCTGGTTAAAAAAGTAAAAGAAGAAGCCGAAAGAGGCCGTGTTACTGTGCGTAATATCCGTAAAGATGCCAATACCAAAATTCAGAAATTAAAAGGCGAAGGCGTATCAGATGATGAAATTAAAACCGGTGAAGGCGAAGTACAGAAATTAACTGATGCCTATATCATTAAGGTTGATAAACACGCAGAAGCGAAAGAAAAAGATGTAATGACCGTTTAATCTGCATCAAACTCATGATAAAGGGAATGGATCTATAATCTATTCCCTTTTTTTATGCTATTTTTTTGAGCTCGATGCCCGTACATTTAATATTGTTGGTAGCGATACCTGAGCATTTTCGACATTTCTACCTGCCTTTTTAAGCTTATTCAATAATATTTTCATGATGTTCTCTGCAATGGCTTCAAGCGGTTGCGCAATTGCCGTAACAGGCGGATCGCAGAACTCCAGGATTTCGAAATCATCGAAAGATACAACGGCCAGATCTTTATGAATGCGGATGCCTTCTTTTCTGAAAGTCCTCAAACCATCTAAACAAATGTAGTTAGCCGCGAAGATTACCGCATCCAATTGCTTTTCTTTTTTAAAAAATTTCACCATTTCCTTAATCGATTCAGCCGAATTTACATAGCTGATCTTTTTTACAATGGCTGGAAGTTTATGCTTTTCTACCGCAGTTTCGTACCCTGATAAACGATCGACCATTTGCTGCTGAACGGTATCTATGGTAACAAAACCTATATTTTTATAACCATTGTTAATCAGGTGCTCTGTAGCTTCGAACGTGCTATTTTTGTTATCGATAATTACATAATCAGTTTTTACATCCTGCACATAACGGTCGAAAAGCACCACCGGCGCATCCGTTTGAATCAGCTTTTTAACTTCTTCTTCTAAACCTTCGGGAAGGGCCATAATGTAGCCATCTACGTGCCTGTCTTTAAAAATCTGCAATAACTCTATCGCTTTTTCGGTATCATTACGGGTACTGCTAAAAAGAATTTTATAGCCCAGGCTGGAGGCGATTTCATCAATGCGGCGCGCTATACCAGAGAAAAAAGGCTCTGAAATATCATCAACCAAAAAGCCGATAATTTTTGTTTTTCCCGTCCGTAGGCTCGTAGCAAGGGCATTAGGCTGATAGTTTAATTCGGCAACAAGGTCTAAAACTTTTTTGGTAAGCGATTCGCTGATGTTTTTCTCTCTCGCTTTTCCATTAATTACGAACGATACGGTTGTAATGGAAATATTTAATTGTTTGGCGATATCTTTTATGGATATTCGTTTTTTCATTACAGGCATTACACAGTTAGAATAAATTGAACTGGTAATATAGGAATATATCTACAAAAATGTAAAAATACCCGTAAAAAGAAAAAGAGCAACCTATCCAGGATTGCTCAATTAACTAACTTATTATTCATAAAAAATGCTGTTGGGGAAGGAGTCGAACCTTCAAGGGGTAGTTAGCTACAGTTCAAAAAATTAATTTGTGGTCAACCCAATAAACTGCGTTTGTCCCATTATTCCCCACCACCGAGACAAGGAGGCGTGTCTGCCAATTTCACCACCCAACAATTTTAGTCATTAGTCCAAAGTCTGCAGTCGTGAGTCTACTAAAGACTATGGACTCTTGACTTAGGACTAAAGCCGCTGTAGGGGAAGGAATCGAACCTTCAAGGAGTGGTTAGTACTGTTGCCAGTATATTCCCATTATTCTCCGCCACCGAGACAAGGAGGTGTGTCTGCCTGTTTCACCACCCTACATTTTGTTAAACAATTTTGAAAGAACGTTTCCTTTTTGTTAATTGCTTGATACAAATGTAAAGGAACAACCATTACCTTACAAATATTTTAAACATTTAATTTTATTTTTATAATATTGATAAATATTTGTAAATTCGCTTATCATAATTCAAAAATATGCTTAAAAAAGACAATTCCAATTTAGAAATTGACAACCTCGACATTGATATATTGAAACAATTGATGCAGGATGCCACTAAACCCTATACAGAAATCGCTAAAGATCTGATTGTTTCGGGCGGAACAATACATGTTAGGATGAAGAAACTACAGGAAATGGGCATTATAAAAGGTTCTCATTTAATTATCGATCCACAAAAAGCTGGCTACGATATCTGTGCCTTTTTGGGTATTTACCTAGAAAAGGGGATCCAGTATAAAGATGCCGTTGCACAGCTGAGCAAAATTAAAGAGGTAGTAGAGCTTCATTACACAACAGGTGCTTACAGTATGTTTGCTAAAATTATCTGCAGGGATACGAACCATTTACGCCATGTGTTAAACGAAGAAATACAGGCCGTTAATGGCATTCAGCGTACTGAGACATTAATTTCACTGGAAGAGAGCATCAAGCGGCAGATTGAGTTGGGATAAAGAAGAAAGACCAAATTTATTTAAAAATACCTGAGCCTGAATGACCTCATATGTCTTATATGGTAAAAAATTTAATAACTATTAGTGACTTATTTGAAAACAAACGTTCAGTAGGGCTTGGGGAACTGCAGTCCCGTTATCCGCTAATTCCGATGCTAATTTAGTGCCGGTTCATCGGTAAAGAATCGGAACCGCTTCTACCGGGTTTATTTAACAAAGGGTTGTGCAATAAGTAGCGATTCGCCTGATAATCCTTCAACTCCGCTCAGGATGACAAACCCTAAAATTACGCTACTATAGCAGTCGTCATCTCGACTATAGCGCAGCGGAATGCCTGCCCGTACAGGCGGGGAGAGATCTATCTTGAAACAGTTTTCTTACGATTTCACTACCGGTGTAAAATTGGTGTAACCGGGCTATATTTCCAACCCTTAATAGCATCATAATATTGGCCACCTAGACCCGATTGAAGTGAGCATCCCGATTTTTCATCGGGATAAAACGGAAAGCGGGAGGAAACTAAAATACTTGTACAGGTGCTGCTCTCCAAATCTCAATGATCTACCCTTCGACTCCGCTCAGGATGACAATTTAACAAAACGGGCGTCATCTCGACCGGAGCATGGCGGAGTGGAGAGATCTATCGTGCATGAAAGACCCTGAAACAAGTTCAGGGTGACGATATGCGGAAGAGAATTACCTAAATAGATTTCTCGACTGCGTTTCACTTCGCTCGAAATGACGTAATCTATAAAAGCAGTAGCTATTTCAACAACTGATAAGCCACCAATGCGGCGATATAGGCCATAGCCGTCATGTATGCCAGTTGGATAACCGGCCATTTCCAGCCTTTGGTTTCGCGGTAAACAATGGCAACCGTACTCATGCACTGCATGGCAAAAGCATAAAAAAGCATCAGCGAAATTCCTGTAGCAAAAGTATAAACAGGCAAGCCATCGCGGCTATTTTTAGAGGCCGACATACGCTCCCTGATCGTGCTGGTATCTTCATCACCACCATCCACACTGTAAATGGTTGCCATGGTACCCACAAAAGCTTCACGGGCGGCAAAAGAGGTAATTAAACCAATACCAATCTTCCAATCGTAACCTAATGGACGGATGGCAGGCTCAATGGCATGACCAAGAATCCCGACATAAGAGTTTTCAAGTTTCTCTGTAGCCACCAAAGTTTTAATGTGGTCGGTATTTCTTGTAGTATCGGCCAGTGCATTTTCGTATTTTTTATCAATGCTTTCGAAACGGTTTCCAGGTCCGAATGAGGCCATTACCCAAAGGATAATCGAAATGGCAATAATTACTTTACCGGCTTCAAAAACAAAGGTTTTTGATTTTTCATACATGGTATAAAAAACGTTTTTCCACCTGGGCATGCGGTAAACCGGTAATTCCATAATGAAATAAGACCTTTCTTTGGTTTTGATGATAAATTTCATTACCCAGGCCACTAATACCGCAGCAACAATACCCACCAGGTACATCACCATCAATGCTAAACCCTGCAGGTTAAAAATACCTAAAACCGTTTTTGAAGGGATAATTAAGGATATAATCAAAATATACACCGGGAGCCTGGCCGAGCAGCTTATCAATGGGGTAACCATGATGGTAATCATCCTGTCTTTCCAGTTTTCGATGTTTCTGGCAGCCATAATGGAAGGAACGGCACAGGCCAACCCCCCGATCATCGGCACCACCGATTTTCCGTTAAGACCAACTTTACTCATCACTTTATCCATCATAAAGGTAACACGGGCCATATAACCGGTATCTTCCAAAATGGATATAAAAGCAAAAAGAATGGCAATTTGCGGAATAAACACAAAAATACCGCCCAAACCTGCAATAACGCCATCTAACACAAGGTCTGTTAACATACCCTCGGGCAGGTATTCGTGACCTAAGCTGGTGAGATAACCAAATCCGCTTTCAATCAAATCCATAGGATAAGATGACCAGGCAAAAATGGCATTAAAAATAACAAACAGGATCAGCAAAAAGATGGCGAATCCCCAAACTTTATGGGTAAGAATTCCGTCGAGTTTATCGCTGAAAGAAAATTTCTTTTCGGTGCCTTTATCTACCACTACACCTGATAATATACTACTGAGGTGTTTATAGCGGGCAATGGTTTCTGCTGCCTGTATTTTAGACGATTCGAAATGATGTGATTGCTCTATCTCCTCAATTTCTTCCTGTTCTTTTTCAGTAAAAAAAGTAAGGTACTCATGCTGATGCAAAACCTGTAATGCATAATAATCGTTATCCGAATTCAGTTTCGATTTAATGGCATTAATGGCTTCAGGCGCCAGAAAATTCACATCAACATCCTGAAACTGGGTCGCAATTTTATTGGTATTGGCAATGGCTTGTTTTAATTTATCGATACCAATATTGTTCCTTGCAGAAATGGAAACCACCTGGATGCCCAGTTTTTCGGCAAGTTTATCCAGATCGATTTCAATTCCCTGTTTTGCAGAAAGATCGATCATGTTTAAAGCCAAAATCATCGGGATCCCCAAATCTGCCACCTGTGAATACAGCAGCATGTTCCTTTTCAGATTGGAAGCATCAGCAATTAATACAATTACATCGGGATGGCTATTGTTGTTTTTATCGGCAAGTACCTGAAAAACGATACTTTCGTCAGCACTTTTTGGATATAAGCTATAGGTTCCGGGTAAATCGATAATCTCAGCTTCTCTGCCGCCCACAAGTTTTGAAAAACCAGTTTTCTTATCGACAGTGATACCTGGAAAGTTTCCTATTTTCTGATTTAACCCTGTTAAACGGTTAAATAAAGTAGATTTACCTGTATTGGGATTACCAACTAACGCAACTTTAATATCCAAACCCAGCTTATTTATTGTATAATGATCACATCGGCTTCACTTTTACGCAAGCAAAGCTGATAACCAGCAACACGGATCGCCATCGGGTCGCCAAGTGGAGCAAAACGCTCAACTTCTACTACCTCGCCCGGCAAACAGCCCATCTCCATTAACTTTACAGACATATCTAAATCTGTAAATGCTACAATTGTTCCTTTTTCTCCAATTTTCAGGTGCGACAGCTTCATGTGCTAAATTTGGCGCAAGTTACCCTTTCTTTAGATTTATTCCAAATAAGATGGCGATTATGAAAAGAGAAATTACACAGCTTTACCCTTAAATGATTTAATTTCTTTGCCTGCCGCCGCCAAAACCGCCACCACGATTTCTACCACCTTCCTCGCCTCCCCTGATCCTGTTTTTACCTCCCATTCGGTTTAAAGAATAGGTAAATGAAAACATAAAATAGCGCTGCAACACATTATAACTCACATCCTGAATGGTGTTGTTATTGGCGGTACGGCTCACGCCCTGGTTTTCGTTTAGCAAATCGTTTACCGCTGCTTTAAAGGTTCCACGGTTTTTGAAAAACTGTTTGCTGATGTAAGAATTTACGAGTGTAAAATGGGTATCGAAAGCTTCACCCCTGCCGGTATTCTGGTTATAATCGGCATCAACCGACCAACGGATATCACCGGGGAATAAATAGCTTACGCTGATATTCGGACTAAAAGTATAAAAACGGGTATTTGAATTTGGCTGCACGGAATAAGTGGCGCGGTTGATCGATCCGTTTACACCTGCAGTTAAATCAAGTTTATCCAGATTGGAAACCAGGCGGTATCCATTGGTAACAGACCAGCTGTTGGTAATATTTTTAAGTGAATTGGTAAAATTTACATCGCGATCGTAATTACCGCTCACATTAATGTGGAAATTCAATTTATTCTCAGCCATAATCGGCAAACTTAAAGAAGAAGAAACGGATCCTGAATATACACCACTAACGTTAACAGGTGTTACAGCAAGCTTACCCTGATCTGGACCGGTTTGAATTAAACTGGTGCTGTTTGCAATTCGGTTAGAAGTTTGTGTCAGGTTTAAATTCACGAATAACGACCTGTTTTTCCCCACGGTAAAAGTATTGTAAGCCACGCGGAGGGTGTTGTTAAATTCAGGTTTCAGATCAGGATTACCTACCGGAATACTTTGGGTATTGGTATTGTTCCGGATGGGCTGCAACTGCTGAATGGTTGGCTGATTGGTACTTCCCCTATAGTTGAACACCAAACGTTTACTATTGCTAAAATTATACCTGAACATGGCCGAAGGGGTATAATTGAACACGTTTTGCTTCAGCACATATCCACCGCTGATGTTGTTATTGGTCCTATCGGTGTTTTGAACGGCAATTCCCACATTCCAGTTGTATTTTTTGGCCATTTTATTAAAACTAAGGCCTGCAGCATTGGTGATGATGGTATTTTCGTAAGCGTTGCTAAAGGTTGTATCCAGCAAATCGTATTTCAGGGTAAGCGGGTTAAAATTATAGGTAAAACGGTCGGATGTATTGTGGTTATAACCGTTCTGGTAGTTCAGCTCTAAACTTAAAGTTTTATCCAGGGGCTCGGTGTACACCAATCGCGTATTCTGACTGATCGACTCACTTTCCTGATCATTAAACTGATCGGTAGTTTTTTTGGTTTCCACTCCGTTTTCTTTACGCGTTTCGGGGTTGATATTGTAATTATCGGCATCGTTATTATTGATATTGGTATTGAAGTTTAAAGATAATGTTCTGCCACGGCGCATAAATTTTTTCCGCAACAAAATATTATTGCTGATTGATGGTGCCGTATTATGGTTTCTGAGCGATTGCGTACCATTAATCATATAAGTTTTATAATCGCGGGTATAAATACTGCTGTTTAAACTCTCGTTATCGGTATAGCTTAAATTGGGTTGTACTTTAAGCGAAGTCAGGGAATCGATTTTAGTATCGATCATAAAGTTTAAACGGTGATTTAAACGGTCTGAATTATTGGTCTGGTCATTATTAAAAACCGTGGTTACGTCGCCGAGCAAATTTTGGGTTACGCTGTTCCTGAGAATCAGGTTATCTGATTTATTCACGAAATAACTCAGGCTCACTTCTGTCTGATCGCCATAAACATCCGAGAAATTAAATCCCCCGGCCTTGGTATCGGTAATCCCGCCACGGCCACCATTGCTTCCCCCGTTTCCACCTCCCAGACCACCGCCAAAATTCTGCTTATTTACGTTATTAAACTGCGCTATTACACTTAAACGTTTATCCTGGCTAAAATGGTTAATGTTTGCATTTACATCGTAACGGTTATCAGAACCATAACCTCCAGTACTGTTGCCAAAATAACCGTTTTTCTTATCTTTTCGGGTGGTAATGTTAATGATCTTGGTGCGCGAGCCATCATCAATGCCGGTAAACTGCGCCTGATCGGAAAGCTCATCAATAATCTGGATTTTATCGATCATATCTGCCGGAAGGTTTTTGGTGGCCAGTAAGGGATCGTTACCAAAAAATTCTTTACCATCAACTTTTACTTTGGTAATGGTTTCACCCTGCGCTTTTACTGTTCCCGCCTTATCTACTTCAACGCCTGGCAGTTTCTTTAACAAATCTTCTACCACGGCGTTTTCTACTACTTTAAAAGAGCTGGCGTTAAATTCGAGTGTATCTTTTTTCACCACAATCGGCGGAACTTCGGCTTTGATATCAACGGTTTGAAGATCGATTGCGCCACCTTCCAGAATAATATCGCCCAAAGCCACATCTGTTTTATCAGCGGTAATGGTAAAATCTTTTGTGGTGTTTTTTAAACCTAAAAATGCAGCATACAGCCTGTAACTACCTGGTTTTAAGTTTTTGAAAACAAATTTCCCATCTTCTGTTGTACTAACTGCACCAACCATACTCGAATCGCTCAGGTTTTTTACAGCAAGTGAGGCATAATCAATCGGTTTTTTATCTTTCGACTGGATTACCCTGCCACTTACCGAACCGGTTTTCTGGGCATAAACATAAAATGATGATAAAATAAGAAGCAGCGTAAAAATTTGTTTCATTCGGTTAGTTTGATTGGTTGAGATAAAGACTACCGACTTTGCTAAAGGTTTATTTTTGAGAAGGTAACATTTGAAATACATACAAATTATCGTCACTTAGAAGAATAATTTATTGTGTAAAAAGTAATATTAATAACAGAAGTGCTAAATTAAGGTACCCGATACGTCATTTCGAGCGAAGTGCAACGCAGCCGAGAGATCTATCTCGAGTTAGATCTCTCCATTCCGCGTTGCTCCAGTCGAGATGACGATGCTTTTTATAAAGTTTGTTATGGTAACGCATCGAATTGAGAATCCAATTCTTAAAGTGCTAAGAATATCATATTTAAAAATTAAATGCCGTTTGGATTAAATAATAAAAAGTCCCGGTTAAAACCAGGACTTTGTGTTATTGTATTAATTATGGCAGATGGAGAACCGACCATTTAAAAATCATCCTTCAGATTTCTCCACTCAGGTCGAAATGACGAAACGGTACGCTGGAGATTACATTCTCTGACGACCACCGCCGCCACCACCGCCATTACCGCGCTGACCCGGCATCTGCATATCGCCACTCATATTTCTTCCGCCAATACGGGTTAAAGAATAAGTAAATGAGAGCATGTAATAACGTTTTAATACATTATAGTTTAAATCGGTAATGGAAGTACCAGTAGCTGTTCTGCTTACGCCTGTGTTCTGGTTTAATGCATCATTTACCGAGAATTTAAATGTACCACGGTTTTTAAAGAACTGACGGCTGATGTAAGGATTAAGAATGGTGTATTCCTGGTTATATAAATCGCCACCACCAAAATTTCTGAAATAATCAATATCCATCGCTAACCTGATATTTCCCGGCAGCACGTAACTCACATCAAAACTTGGGTTAATGGTATAAAACTGGGTATTTGCTGATTGTTGAGCTGAGAACGTTGAATTGGTGTAGCTACCGGTAATACCACCTGTTAGATCGAATTTATCAACATTGGTAACCAGCTTATAACCATTCGAAATGGTATAACTATTTGTAACATTTTTTACAGATGTGGTGCCTCCCTGAGGAATGATATAATTCACATTTCTGTTATAAGCACCGTTTCCTGAAATATTTAGGGTTAATTTACGCTCTGCCATTAATGGTAAAGACCATGTTGCGTTGGCATTACCTGCGTAAACACCATCAACATTGATATAACTTACCTGCTGGATACCACTAGGCAACTGAGCTACACTGTTACCAATGCTATTAAATGTTTGGGTCAGGTTTAAACCTGCAAAAAAGAACCGGCCATTTTCAATATTGAAGTTGTTAAAATTGATCCTCAACTGGTTATTAAATGAAGGTTTTAACGCCGGGTTTCCTACATAAATGGTTTGTGAATTGGTATTATCAGGAATCGGCTGGATCTGATCGATACTTGGTTGTGTGGTAGAACCGCGGTAGTTAATAAATAAACGTTTACGGTTGCTAAAGTTATACCTAAACTGTGCTGAAGGTGTGATATTAATAAAGTTCTGCGTACGTCTTAAACCAGTAGTTAAATTGGTATTTACCCTGTTGGTTTGCTGCGCGGCTACACCAATATTCCAGTTATATTTTTTTTCAGTAGTGGTTAAACTGGCACCTACCGCATTGGTTAAGGTACGGTTGTTATAGATATTCGAAAAGGTATCATCAACAATATCAAACTGCAGGGTTGAAGGATTGTAATTGAATACATCCCTTTGCGAATCGCTGTTTGAATAACCATTCTGGTAGTTAAACTCTACGCTTAAGGTTTTGTTTAATGGCTCTGTATAAACAACACGCGTGGTGTTATTTAATGAGTGACTGGTTGTATTGTTTAACTGATTTGTTAACGAATCCCTTGATACACCATCCATGGTAATGGTTTCCTTACGGTAATTAAGGTTGGTACCATCGTTATCGTTAATGCTGGTATTAACATTTAAGGAAAGGGTACGGCCTCTGCGTTTAAAACTCTTACGGATCAGTAAATTATTGCTGATGGTAGGCGTAGCAGCAGTTGTGGTATTGCGTTGCGTACCAACAGTTGAGGCATCAGTAAGGGTTCTCGTATATTCATTCAAATTATTCCCATCTGTTTCGGTATAGGCCAGATTTGGTTGTATTTTAATAGATAACGACGGATCTATCTTGGTATCAACCATAAAGTTAAACCGGTGGTTAATACGATCGGTAGTATTGGTTATTGCCTCAGCAATATTATTGGTACCGCCAGTAAGGTTTTGTGTATTAGAATTCTGGATTCTTTCTGAGTTTGCCTTATTAAAGAAATAACTGGCCTGAAACTGGGTACCATCTTTATAGGTATCGGCAAAGTTTAAACCCGCTGCATTGGTATTGGTAATGCCGCTGTTACTACTGCCAGAATTACCGCCACTGGTATTGCCACCACGGCCACCGCCGCCCCCACCGCCAAAGCCGTTACCTACGCCACCACCCTGACCAAAGTTCTGTTTGTTTACGTTGTTAAACTGGCCGATAAAACTGATCTGCCTGTCATCATCAAATTTGTTTACGTTTAAGCTGGCATCATAACGGTCGTTAGAACCATAACCTGCGGTACTGTTTCCGAAATAGCCATGTTTCATTCCGTTTTTAGTGGTGATGTTCAGGATTTTATTTCTTGTTCCATCATCTATACCGGTAAACTGTGCCTGTTCAGAAAGCTCATCAATTACCTGGATTTTATCTACCATATCGGCAGGAAGGTTTTTGGTTGCCAGTAACGGATCATTACCAAAAAACTCTTTACCATCTACTTTTACTTTGGTAATGGTTTCACCCTGGGCTTTTACGCTACCATCTTTCGCTACTTCTACACCAGGTACTTTTTTCAAAAGGTCTTCTACCACGGCATTTTCGCGTACTTTGATTGATTTTGCATCAAATTCCAAAGTATCTTTCTTTACCACAATCGGGATGGTTGCTGTAACGTTAACTGTATTTAAATCTACACCATCGTCGCTCATGGCAATATCGCCGGCATTTACAGCTGCTTTAGCTACTTCAACATCTTTTGTTGCAGTTTTTAAACCTAAAAAAGCCGAATAAATACGGTACTTACCTGGGGCAATGGCTTTAAAGCTGAAAGTTCCGTCAGGATTAGTCTGTCCGGAAGCCACTACGCTTGAATCTTTTAAACTTTTAACTGCTACAGTAGCAAAATCAACCGGCTTTTTATCTTTAGCATTAATTACTTTACCGCTGATAGAACCAGTATTTTGGGCCTGAGCGATATAACCACAAAATAGGAGCACCACAAATATTGCCCTCTGAACGTTTCTTTTCATCAAAAAAAATTAGATATTATTGTATAAAACTAAGCTATCAGACTATAGAAAAGCCCAAAGGTTTGTTAAGGTGTGTTAAAAGCTTGGTAACATTTTAAATACAGCCCACCGGCAGGTTACCAAATCGAAAAAAGGAAGGTGAAATGAAGTTATTATTTCCGTTGAGAAGGATAACTTTTGTAGTACACTTTTGGACAGTGACAGTCTTTTTTGAAGATGCTGCATCCACTTAAACTAATGGCCACAACTACACAGATGATGCTAAATCTTATTTTCATAGGAGTCTGTTTTATTTTCAGCGGAGGTTTCATCGAAATTTAATTTATGGAGCAACACATAGCTAAAAACAGCCATACATGCACCTAACATGTCGCATCCAAAATCCCACCATTCTGCAGAGCGATAGGTAAAAACTTTCCATTGTAGTAACTCAATTCCGCCACCGATTATTGCATTGATGAGCAAAATTTTAAAAATGGTTAGTGTTCTGAAAGCGTAGGTATGCTGATATTTTATCTTACCAAAAAAGAGCAGGACTGATAGCACAAAGAAAAAACCCATATGGGTCATTTTATCAAAGCCTTCAAAGAAAAAGCCGCTTTTCCCGACAGAATCGGAAATGTGCATATTACAAAACACTAAAACAACGATGGTCCAGAGAATGGCCCATTTTTGATGTTTTAGTGCTTTGTACAAAATATAAAGATTAAGCTCCTACCAGTTCCTGGTAAGCTTCTGCTGTTAATAAACCTTCTACTTCAGCTAAATCAGCTAAAGATACTTTTACCATCCAGCCTTGTCCGTAAGGATCAGAGTTAACCAATTCCGGGTTATCATTTAATTCAGCATTAACTTCCAATACGGTTCCGGTAACTGGCATATATAAATCAGAAACGGTTTTAACGGCTTCTACAGTACCAAAAACTTCTTCTTTTGCCACTTCGCTACCTACAGTGTTAATGTCAACATAAACAATATCACCTAATTCGCGCTGAGCGAAATCGGTAACACCGATAAAAGCTTCGTTACCTTCAACTCTAACCCACTCGTGGTCTTTAGTGTATTTTAATTCTGATGGAAAATTCATTTGTTTATAAGTATTTGAATATAAGTTATTATGTTTTATCTCAGGATGTTAGCAAATTCTACTGCAAAAGAATAAAGCTTTTCTGTAGTTTAAGCCTCAAAAATACAATTTAGTTTGGCTAATCGCAATGGCTAGAAATTAACTTTTAATTAATACCTATATTCTAAGAAAGTTTAAGGTTGAGATAATAATTTAATATAAGGAAAACTCTCTAGGATGTTTAATAGATATTTTTTTTATAAATTAAAGCCACTCTTTTTGAGAGTGGCTTAGTTTAATTAATAATTTTTTTTAATTCTTTAAACTAAAACTGTGTCATTTATCATAGCGGTAGGGGTTTTATTATACATTAATTTAATAACCAATCTCTAACTTATCTCAAAAGATTTGCCAAAATTAAACATTCCATCTTTTATACAACTCTTTTTTGTGTAATATTCTTGGACAAAGGATTTCGATATTCCGCTGAAGGAATGTTTTAAGTGAATTTTTACTTGCAAGAATTGTGCCTGATCTGTCCAAAGGCTAGAAAGATCTTCCCTTGTACCTAGAACTAAAGCATATTCAGCTTTAGCATCCTTTTTATTGTACTTTGGAAATAGTAATATATTTTCTTTTTTCAATGTAATCCAACGATGAGTATAATTTGGCCCACCATTTGAATTTACTGGTGTTTTCAAAATCATTTCTGCTCTGAGGTCTATTAAGTTATAGCTAGTATTATTGACTATCTTGAAAGCGTAATATCTTCCGTCTTTATCTGTGTCCGTGCAGATACTATTACTTAATTCTATTTTAGGTCGCATCATTGACATAAACCAAAAAAATAGCAACGAGGATACTACCCCTGAAATTAACCCAGTTAAGCTGGATAACAATAATTCTTGCATTGAGCGTTATTTTATCCTAAAATAAGTTAATCAGTTTAAAAAAACAAATTATGCACTAATTTTATGAGCTATTCAAATACTAATAACAATAATAAAGCAAGGACGTTGAAACAACAAAAAAGTATAATTATACTTTAATAAACATAATCTGTTGATTTTATAGTCTAGATTATATTTCATTAATTCAGTGTAAACCTTAAACTAAAACCGAAATTACTGAACGAAGTATTAAATGTTTGCGAAGTATAAGGCTTTGTAATGTTCGAATCGTAAAATAACTTAATATTAAACTTCTGGTTTAACACGTAATCTACACTTGGTCTTAAGCTAATGTTTTTCGCACCTGAAGAAACTTCTGCTTCGGTAATATCTGCTCGGTAAATAACAGTTTTGTTATCGCGGATGGCCACATCCAGTTTAAAGTCCATATTGTTATCCATTTTCAGGCTTTTAAACCAGCCAAAAGGAAAACGGAATTTATTGGTGCGGTAGCCCAAACCTAAAACCATATTGTTCTCCGATAACTGCGCCAATTGACTGTTTGATAAGCTCAAACCCAATAGCCTCGAACGGTTTAGTTCGAAAGAGGCAGTCAGGTTATTTTTAAACCTGGTATCTACCCCAACCAGCGGAGCAAAATACTCTGAAACAGTTACCTGCGCAAACTGATACTCGGGCAGGAAGTTATTATTTACGTCCCTGCTGCTCGAAGCGCCGTTGGTCTCCTGATAACGCAACAATGAATTAAAGCCATTGATGTTATAGGCAGAACGGTAACCATGCCTGATATCAACAGAGGTAAATTTATCGGCTATAAAAGGAATACTTGTTAAGCCGCTATAGGTTAAATTCCAGTTTGGAAGCGGTATTTTAGGGAAGGCATTCATTGTTGATTTGCTTGCATCTTTCCCTGAATAGGCAGCCATAAAGGCAGAAATAATTACATCCTGACTTTCTTTGCTGTAACCATCTGCATAACCTCCGTTAATACCTGATGAATTGGGATTTTGAGCGCCCAATCTTCTCGAAACAATAATCCTGTTGGCCATAAACTGGTTAAACAGGCTAGAAACAGTATTTGAGTTTTTCTCTTTAAAAGCAGTACCAATCGCGATATACGAAATGCTATAATCACCAGTGGTAATGGCACTTAAATTCTCGAATGATGATACACTTGCCACATACCTGAAATTGGTAGAGAAATTTCTCGTTTGCGCTTTATTGGCCTTTAAAGTAATCCGTAAATCTTTAAACGGCTCTATCTGCCCGGTAAGCTGAAAATCTTCCCTTAATGTATTTACATACAATTGGTTCTGCAGGGTATCAGTAGTTAACCAGCCATTGTTAAGCGCCATTTCGCGGATATCACGCTGACTACCGAAAGCAAAGCCAAGCCCCGGGGCTCCTGTTGCATTATCAATACCAAAATATTTGGTGGTTGGCAGGTAACCCGGCAAGAAAATACCTTTTGTTTGTACATAACTGGCATTAACGTTTTTCAAACTCGTTAATATGTTAATGAAGAACTTCTTCGCTTTACTACCATCCTGGTCGTTGCCAGTATTCCGGATAAAACCAAATTTATTGTATAAAGTTGTTAAATTCAATGTTGGGTTTACCTGGATTGTTCTGCTGTTCTGCACAGTATTACCCAGGTTAATATTCGGATCGCGCAGGGTAGAAAGTGGTTCAGTTTGCCAGTTAAAGGTTGTACCGTAACGGGTTTTAACACTTACCCAGTTTAAACCCGGAATTTTATCGATTGGCAGGTTATAAGTAACATTTAAATTGTGATTATAATCGGTTGTACGGCCCAAACGTTTTAAATTCTGCCAAACAGTATCGCGTTTTAAACCTTCAATTCTACCATCTGGTTCATCAATAATTGAATAGTTGGTGGCATTAAAATCTAACTGTAACGAACGCGTAAGGTTCCAGGCGATACCATACACGCGGCTCATGGTAAAGTTTTTGTTAAAAGTTGTGCCATAACCATTTTGGTACAAACCAATGGTATTGTTCGGGTCGTTATTTCTCAACGTATTTTCTGAATACAAACGATCTACATCAATCCTGAAGTTAATGGCACTTGGAAAAATACTAAAGTTGAAATCCCTCAGTAAAGCAAGCATATTCGATTTGATGATCTTCTCGAAAGGCGCTATGGTTTTGGCTTCTTTAGAATAACTGTACTGTAAAGATGCCCTGTAAGTATTCTGGATACTGCTTTGGTTAATAAAATCGCGGTGATTATACTGGGTATAAGCATAACTCGCTGCAAAGTTTTCAATATCCCAGAGATGAACCGGTTTACTCGTGTTTACACGGTCTTTACGCACATTGGTAAAGTTGATCCCCCTTCTAACCGTATAATCCTGCGCAAAATTTAAGATCGAATCTTTTTGTGCCTTGGTTGATTGCTCCAAAGCATTTTTCAGTTCGATATCCGGCGTCCTTGGATTGTACTGCGGGGTAGAAACCTGTTTCGAATAACTCACAAACATCGGGATTTTTACCCCTGATTTCTGCGGCAGGAATTTACCCAATTCCATGGCTGAAGAAACATCCAGTAATACATTATCAGCCCGGTTTCTTTCGCTTACTTTTGAATCGATAGAACCAAAACCCACGGTAGATTTACTACCCGAAATATTTACATCGGCAAAATCTGCCAGTTTTAAATTCAACCTTCCTGTTGCAGCCCAGCCACCTTTTTCATCAAATTCGGTTAACCTTAATTCGTTAAACCAAACCAAAGCACTTTTATCCTGACCGTCATCGCGGATACCATCATCATTGGCCGCACGTAACGGGTTTTTAATACCCACCATATAAACCCTCACCTTACTCATATCGGGCTGTCCTTTTACCACAATGGTTCTTGCACCATCTGTATAGGTAAATGGAACATTGGTTGGCCAGGGTTGTCCATTAGCCAGTTTAGCCACATTACGGGCCAATTTGGCATTCTGGAAAAGCGTTAAATCGATGTCCATTCTATTCGCCTCCGGCCAGATGGCATCAGGATCACTGGTTCCCGGATTGGTAACCTTTAAAGGCATTACATATTCGTAATAGTTATCCTGGTTATCGGTACCGATCCTTAAAAAGGCCGAAACATCATTATCATTTAGAAGCTGGTTATTAACCGCCTCAGCATGCACAAACATTTCTAAATGCTTGTAAGACCTGAAATCGCTGTAGGCCGTTTTAAAGGCCGCCCTGCCATAACCATCTCTTAAAGATTTAACAGTAACCGATAAAGATTGCTCGTTCAGCCTGGTATCGCCACGGTAATTACTGTAATCGCGTTCACGCAGAATGCCCGGAGGGGTAACATAAGGAATTGGAGAACGTTTACCGTTTTCTTCGATATTTACAGTTGAAACTTCGATGGTAGAATTATCTGGCGTTAAGGCAGGTAAAGATGGATCAACAATTACCTGAGCGGCAACATTTGATGCATTGTATTCTCTCCATTCGCCACGGATCAGTTGAAGTTTTGCAAAACGCAATACTGCAGTATCGGCGAAGTTGGTCATGAACATCCTGAAAAAGCGGATCGATTTAAAATCCTGGATGCCACCCACACGATCCTGATACTGACCAATCGGAATCCTGAACTGATACCAGGTAACAGCCTGTGTATTTCCGTTAGCCAGTTTTACCTGTGAAGTTACTTTATCGGTAATGAAATTCTGTCCAACATTTAAATCGCCGGGGCGGATAGAAACTTTATATTGAAAGTATTCATCGCTTTGGGTCATGTTGTTGTCGCGGTTAATATCTTCCCCGTCAGGCAATGAAGTAGAAGCCGAATTTTCGAGGCCTAATTCTGCCTGCGATTGTTGCGAAGTTTTAGAGTTACCCTCTGTTCCGTTATATTTTTCGTAACGTTTAAGGATACCGGCATTAATCTGATCTAAAGCAGGTCCCCTGAAATAGGAGTAGTTATCTGATGATGGATCGGCATCAATTGCAGCAGCAGCAGTAGCATTTAATTGCGATTTAATCTGTGTGATGGCCGCAGCAAATTTTGTTTTTTCATCTGCATCCGATAGTCCATCTAAACCCACATCCTGCGCACGGCGCGAATCGGGATTATTATCAAAAGCCTGCACAACGGGTTGTAATTTTGGTACACGACCCCACGCTGTTTCATCATATTTACTCGGATCGTTGGTAGCCGGCAAACCGTTTTCCAGTGATTTTCTGCCATCTTTAAGGATATCTTCGGAGATATTTCCTAAGTTGAAATACATATCACCACCGGCAGAATTTGGTTTATAAATAAAAGGATCCATTACCCAAAGCTCAATAAAGCCAACATTTAAGGCTTCGAAATCGTTGGTTTCGATTTTCCTCTGAAAACCACCCCAGTTATTTTTAGGTTGCAGTAAAGATCCGTCAGGCCTAAAATCGGTAGTACGGAAGTTATATGGTCCCCTCACGGTTGGATAGTAGGCCACATCAAGCGTGGTAATATTTAAAGCCTGTCCGGTTGCTGTTTCTTTAAAAGGGAATACCTCCTGCTCAATAACTTCCCTTACATAGTGGTTAGAAAGCTCATTCCGGTTGTTCCGGATGTTGGCTGGAGTGGTAGATGCCGCTGAGTTATAAAAAGTAGGGTCGATATTATAAAAGGCAATCCTTGCACGGTTATAGCCATAAGATAAATCGTTGGATTTGTTAGATTCGGCGAAAAGTTGCGGTGTGCCCGACAGTTGCCAGGCGATAGCGCTTTTTAAATCGATCACCGATCTTGACGCTTCGAAATCATCTAAATAACTTACACCATTTTTACTTCCGGCAAAATTCAGTGCCCTTGGGTGACCAGGAATCAACTGTGCAAACTCACCATAAAAGGTTACGCTTGATGGTGCTTTGGTTGAAATGAACGGAAGTTTATCAACCAGTTTTGTTAGAAATCTTGATGGCGAGCTATAATTAATATCGGCTCCCCAGATGGTATTCGAAATGGGTTCTTCGCCGATGTTTACTTTTTGGGTGAGAGGTTTTTCGGTGAGGTTCATAATCGTTCCACCGAGGTTTAGCTTATTGTTTACACGATAATCTAAACGGGTACCAAAAAGTGAACGCTGCTGCAGTCCGAAAAGTTCGTTGTTTTCAGTCGTAATCCTGATTGGCTGACCAGAAATTAATAGGGCCTGGTTAATAATACTTACCCGGCCACCCTGATAATCAACGGTAAAATCTACCCCTTCCGTTAATGGCATCGTTCCGGCGAAAACCTTTACCGATCCTTCGGGAACATTGATGGCATTTAAACTAAATTCAGAAGAAATATCAGATTGGTAATTAACCTTGATCACATACCTGTTTTGGTTCTGGAACAATTGCTTTGCAATGGTCTGTGTTGAATCGTAAAGTGCGGTAAAAGTATATTTATTGATCAGGGCCTGCTCGCTGGGCAAAAACCTGGCGGCTAAATCTTTACCAAAAGGTTCAATCACCGGAAAAATGATCCTTCCATTTGCAGGATCAATGGTGATGTAACCCGAATTTGTATTGGTAATTAATGAAGTTTGCCCGTTACTTCCGGTACCAAACAAACTGGCCTGGTTGGCGTTGCTTGCTGTAGAATAAGAACCAAAAGCATTGTTTGCCGCCACGAAATCGAAAACACCATCTGGTCTACGCTCGTTTTGCTGGTTTAAACGGTCAAACTCGGTCAGAGCAATCCATTGTTTATTTGCCGTATTCTGTCCTTCCGTCATTACCGGATTATCTACACCGGTTTCGTTATCAATGCGGTAAATATCGAGTTTAAAATTCTGACTGCTGATCTGATACCCACCGATAGAGTAGATATTTTTCATCATCAGATCCCAGGTAGGCAACTGAATTTTGGTGGTTTCGTTTTTTAATAATTTGGCGTAAAGTACCTTTGGGTTTGCCGCATCAAAAGGGATATCAGTAGAAAACTCACCCACCTGGTACTCCACACCATTATAGGTATAGCGATAAGCCACAGCCAAAACCTCATCCGCGTTTAAGGGGTTGTTTAATGATAAATATCCCAGTTGTGGCTGAAAGGTAAACTCACGCTCAGTTAATTTTCTGGCGTAGATTAGTTTGGCAAAGTTATCGGTATTGCTGGTGTTAACAGGGGTTGTTTGGAAGAACGAAAGAACAGCATTAGAATTGGTTTGCCTTACGGCCCCTCCCTGGTAAGCGTTTAACTGTGCAATTAAATTATTCGATTGTTGTGCAAAGCCTGTTGCAGTAGTTCCGGCAGGCAGGCCCGAAGTTCCGCCTGTAAGCAAAAGGTTGTTAAAAGGAACGTTTTCGCCTAAATCCATCAAACCCAATACATCTCTTGAATCGGTAGTGTTGCCTGCCTTATTCGTAATCCATACCTCTATTTTGGTAATCTGGATCGGAGAAGTAATAATTGGTGCGTTAGCCAGGTTTTTATTGTAGTTATTCCTGAAATATTGTGATAAGAAATAGTGTTTATTTGCCTCGTAACTATCAATACTTACGGTTGTGGTATTTTGCTGTGCACCATTGGTAATCTTAATTTCCCTCGATTGTGATTTTTGCTGGGTATAAACACTGGTTACATTTAATTTACCAAATTTTAACTGCGTTTTAATACCGAATAGTGCCTGTGTTCCGGTAATTAAAGAAGTATTTAAAGGTAAACTTACGTTACCGGCCTCAATTTTCTGGATAATATCATCTGCTCCACCAGTATAATCGAGTTTAATCTGATTTTCAAAATCGAACTGCGCCTCAGTGTTGTAATTGCTTTTGATTTTTAATTTCGTGCCAATATTTCCAACAAGGTCCATCTGGATCCTTTGGTTAAAGTCGAAATTGGTTTGTACCCTTTGCCTTTCGTTAAAAAGGGGATTTTCATTTTTATTGATGCGGCCTAAGAAAGTAAGTTCAGCTTCTCCGCGTGGCTGAATATCAATGGTGGTACCGCCGAATAGTTTTTCGAAGGCCTTGCTGTTTACCTGAATCTGAGGGATAATACCGGTACTGCGGTAATCGCTTACCTCAGCATTAGAAATGCTGCGCCAGTTGCCACGTTTTATCTCGCTGTTTACCAGCCGCTGGTATTCATCAATGGTTAAATATTGTGTATTTAAAACAAACCGGTCGCCTATAATTTCTTTAACCACATAACGCTTGTTTTTGGCATCGTATTCTACCACGCGCCTTAAGTTATTCGGTGCCGGATAAAAGGGATTAACAGCCGGACTAAGCCCCAGGCGCTCTTTTTCTTTGAGGCCGAAGTTATTTTTTGGCGTAATGGTATCCGCTTTGCTTGGAACAACTTGGGAAAAAGTGTTTTGAGAAGCAATTAAGAAAAGTGGGATGAGAAACAGAAATGTAGATATTCTCTTCAAAGGCAGTTTGGTCTATAAGGTTTTTAAAGCTTGTTTAATTAGTTGCTCTACCGAAAGTGTTCCCTCTGTCACTTTTAATATCTGGTCTATAGTTTTTTCGGCGGTTTGTTTGGCAAATCCGAGCATTACCAATGCAGATAACGCTTCATCTTTAACAGTATTGTGCTGAGGCATAGAAATTAATGAATCTGCCCCTTCTTTTTTCAGTTTATCCTGTAATTCTAAAACCAGGCGTTGTGCGGTTTTCGCACCAAGCCCCTTAATTCTTTGAATAAGAGGCAAATCTGCTTTAACAATTGCAGTCTGGATTTCTATAGGTGTAATGGATGATAAAATCATCCTGCCGGTATTTGGTCCGATTCCTGATACCGAAATCAAATGTAAAAATAAACGGCGTTCGCCCTCATCAGCGAAGCCGTATAATGTATGTGCGTCTTCTTTTACATGCAGCCAGGTGTAGAGTTTACACCTTTCTGCATCGCCCAAAGCGCTGTAAGTATTTAAAGAAATGTTAATATGATAGCCTATACCTCCGGCTTCAACCACAACATAAGCTGGGTTTTTGAATGTCAATTTACCATCAATATAGGCGTACATGCAATTCTACTTTTTGTTTGTTTTCCCAAATATACCTTTTCGTTTCGAAGTTTCAATTTCTTCTTTTGCCTGAACATCTACAACAGCAATGGTAACCATATTTACAATTTCGCGTACCGAACTGCCTAACTGAACAATATGAACAGGTTTATTCAATCCTAAAAGGATCGGGCCAACCGCTTCTGCACCACCAAGCTCTTGTAACAATTTGTATGCAATGTTGCCTGACTCAAGATTTGGGAACACCAAAGTATTGGCCGGAGCATCAGCTAATGTACTAAAAGGAAAGTTATCTTTTAGCAACTCGTTGTTAATGGCAAAATTTCCCTGCATCTCCCCATCTACTACGATTTCCGGGTGATTTTTATGAAGCAGATTAACAGTTTCCCTTACTTTATTTGGGGTTACGCCATCGTTTGAGCCAAAATTTGAATACGATAAAAGTGCAATACGTGGCTTAATGTTGAACTGTTTTACCGATTTATCAATCAATAATGTAATGTCAACAAGTTCTTCTGCAGTTGGATCAACATTTACCGTGGTATCGCCAAAGAAAACCGGACCTTTTTTGGTCATCATCATGTACATGCCGGCAACGCGTTTTACCCCCGGCTTTACACCAATTACCTGTAAGGCTGGTTTAATGGTAGCACCATAGTTTTTTGTTAAGCCCGAAATCATTGCATCAGCCTCGCCAAACTCGACCATTGATGCTCCGTAATAGTTACGGTCTCTCAACAATTTCGTTGCATCTCGCATAGAAGAAACCCCTTTACGCTGACGCTTTTTAAAAAGTGCCTCGGCATATTGTTTGGTTTTCTCAGGATTTTGCATCTGATCAATAATCTCTACACCTTCCAGTTCCAGCGCATGTTCATCAATAATGGCCTGGATTTTATCCCTGTTACCTAAAAGAATCGGAATAGCAATATTCTCATCTTTTACAATCTGGGCTGCTTTTAAGATTTTATAATTATCAGCCTCGGCAAACACCACACGCTTGGGATCCATTTTGGCTTTGGTGGTTACCGCCCTCATGATGGCATCATCCAAACCTAAACGTTTTCTCAGTTCTTCATTATAAGCATCCCAATCGGTAATAATTTTTCTGGCCACACCACTTTCTATGGCAGCTTTTGCTACAGCAGTAGAAACCTCGGTAATTAACCTGAAATCTACAGGTTTTGGAATGATATAATCTTTGCCAAATTTAAGGTTACGGGCATTGTAAGCAAGGTTAACCGCCTCCGGAACCGATTTCTTCGCGAGTTCTGCAATGGCTTTCACCGCAGCAATTTTCATGGCTTCGTTAATGCTGGTTGCCCTAACATCCAACGCTCCTCGGAAAATATAAGGGAAGCCCAATACATTATTTACCTGGTTGGGATAATCAGAACGGCCGGTAGCCATAATGAGATCTTTACGGGTTTTAATGGCCAGTTCGTATGCAATTTCAGGATTTGGGTTGGCCATGGCAAAAACAATCGGATTTTTGGCCATACCCATTAACATTTCAGGTGAAATTACGTTCGCAGCCGAAAGTCCGATAAAAACATCAGCACCTTTCATGGCTTCTCCAATGTTCGAAATATCCTTTCTGATGGTGGCGAAGCTCATGCGGATATCGTCGAGATCGGTACGGTGGATATCAATTAAACCGTTGATATCGAACATCACCAAATTCTCTTTTTTAACCCCTAAACTCAGATACATTTTAGAGCAGGAAACCGCGGCAGCACCTGCGCCGCTTACTACAACCTGAATTTTATCGATTTTCTTTTTCTGGATTTCGCAGGCATTTAATAAAGCTGCGCCAGAGATAATGGCTGTTCCGTGCTGATCATCGTGCATTACAGGGATATTCATCTCCTGTTTTAAACGGCGCTCGATTTCGAAACATTCAGGAGCTTTAATATCTTCGAGGTTGATCCCCCCGAAAGTTGGCTCCAATGCTTTAACGATTTTTACAAAATCATCAACATTTTCGGTATCCAGCTCTAAATCGAATACATCGATATCAGAGAAAATTTTAAATAAAAGGCCTTTACCTTCCATTACGGGTTTACCAGCTTCGGGGCCAATATTGCCCAGACCTAAAACGGCCGTTCCATTACTAATTACTGCAACTAAATTACCTTTAGCGGTATATTTATAAACATCTTCTTTATTATTTGCTATTTTTAAGCAGGGCTCTGCAACTCCCGGAGAGTAAGCTAAAGTTAAATCCCTTTGTGATGTTGTAGGTTTCGTGGGTACTACTTGTATCTTTCCCGGACGGCCTTGCGAGTGGTAATCCAACGCATCTTGCTTTCTATTCGTATTACTCATTAAGTAACTTATTAGTGACCGTGCAAAGGTACAATTCTTTTTATGAGGCTTAAAATAAAATGCCTTTCAAAAAAAGTTAAATGGGATGTGGGGCTAACAGATGTTAAGGTAATTACTTATTAATCGGATTAAGTTGTTTGATTGACATTTTGATCCGATAGCTATCGAATGAAGTGCAGTCTCACATTAAGTCTTACCGTAAGGACAAATCTTCTTAAGGATAATTTAGGCATTTTGCTAACTAACTTAAATAAAGCACAGATTTAAACCAAGGACGCTGTCAATCTCAGGAGCGGGGAAATCAAAAAACAGTTGCAAGGTCAGGTAAATTGGAACTAACAAACCTGAAACGCAGTGGTTTTGTGTTCATAAACGATGATTTTATTTTAAAAAAATTGAACACAAAACGAAATGCCGCTGTTTTTTGATGCGCATGAGACTGTGCAAAAGGCTCATTGCGGGATTGACAAGGCGCGTTGGGCACTTTGGCGCTCCAAAGTACCATGCCTCGCGGCATAGAGCGGTAGAAGAATGTCAAAAATAATTATTTTTAAACGGTCGTTTTTGGAGTTTTGAGCAAAGTCCATTGCTGATATGAGTAAGACATTTGCCGTTGATAATTTAAATTTCTTATTGTATTTCTTATTCTTTATACATACTATTATGACCTATGACCACTTATTAATAGAAAAAGCCAGTTTCGGGCTAGCTTCCTATAACTACATAATTTACCTAATCACTGATTGGATATACTTTTAAATTCCTCAATACATATTTGATTATGTTCTCCGGCATAATTATTTACAACCTTATGATATGCCCTACTTTTTCAATGATTTGGAAGTCCTTGAGAATATTCAGTTGCACAGCGCATTTGAAGAAACCAAGAACATCTTTTCCGTGCCAAAATACATAGTTGGCTATTTGGCAACCATAATTTCAATTTATATGCCTACTAATTGGGCATTTACCAAGAATATATACACCTCATATTTACCAATGTGCTAACAATATGGTAATGAAAAAATAACAATTTGCGTCTGCATTTTCCTATATCTTAGCGCAACTAATCCATACAACTTATATCAAAAAAAAATAGAAAACAATGAAAAAGATTATCGCTCTAATGCTCAAAACATCAATGTTGATGTGTTTGATTCTCTCGCTCTACTCTTGCAAAAAGGGCGCAGACAGTAGTAACAATGCCCTAAGCGAAAAAGAAGCGCTTGAACTGATCGGGCCAGCAAAAAAGTTATACGAAATGAAAGTAACGGATGCTCCAACAAGCCGCTTTGCCGTAGACTGGAGCAATTATGTATTTGAAGGAGATAGTATCTTGGTTGTCAAAACAAAAGGGGTAAGTATTTCCAGCAATGGCCGCAATAAGGACAGTGATGTGGCTATGGTGTCCGGCGTAATTTTTAAATTTAAGGATAAACAGATAATACGTGTACAAAAAGTAGATTTTTTTGGTAAACAAGCTGTAGTTAAAGATAAAGGACTAAAGATCTTGGCATCATTTAACAAATTGAAGTCTGGAAAATCTGACATCGCTGATGGAATTTTTCTTCAGTATAGCGCTAAACACAATATGAATGTTGCGGGCTTTTCTATTAAAAACGGACAAATTGAAAGCAACAGATATTTAGCAGTGCGAAGAATAGTAAGCCTAAGCAATTCAATTGGATCTAAAACAAATGCCCATGTTTCAAATTTTTCCAATAAATTGATGAACGGATATGGCACTTCTAATTGCGAACCAGTATATCTTTATATCTATGACAAACAAACAGGGCGGATTATTTCTCAGACATGGCTATATGATGCCTGTGAAGATCAGTCTGATCCAGAGGTTATTAACCCGACCACTCCTCCATCTGAACCGGAAGTAGATCCATGTGCTAATGATAAAGCTGAAAACGCTTTAAGTTATGAACTCGCTGGTGAAAATAACCTGATCGTGCTTGATAATGAAGCAGCTGGAGGTACAACAAGAAGTATGATATACCGATGGACATTTTTAAGAAATTCGTTTGGTTTTTGGTCATATATGAGCACTGAACGCGGCTTTCATAAAAAGATAGGAGATGAATGGCAGTGGGATAAACTGGAACATTTAGGCGAAGGCTTAAGCGGGATTACACCTGCAACAGAAATATCAGTCTCTAATTTTACGCTTCAGCCTACAATCGGAAAATATTATGCAACAGCGAAAGCTTATTTTAACTTTAAGGCTAAATTGCTCTGCGAATCAAAATTGAACCCAATTCCTGGTACAAATCAAAATCTGAGTGCAACGTGTGAAGTTTGGTACGTAAACGATATTTTTGAATGAGATTTTTGCTAATCATTTTATTTGCAGCAGCATTACTGGCTTCATCATGTAGTATCAATACCAGTCCTGAAATACTAGCTACGACTAGCTACGCAGAAATTGTTGACCGCCAGACTGGTGCTATCATACCTACAAATATTGATACCAGTTTAATTTCCAGACTGGGGAACATGATCTTATATCGTAAAACTATCCATGGAACGGTGTACAACGAGAAGGCTATTAAAAACGGTGTAATGGAAGTTGGAGATGATCCTTCCACAATAGCTTCAAGATCCTTTGAACACAGTTTTTTCATCCATTACATAGATCAAAAGACGGGCAGAAGATATGATTCGGTAGGAACAAATGGAAGTAAAAAACGCTTTGATCTTGATTCACTATTAATAGAAAATCCGATTCTAAAAGGCGGAACGGCTGATTTTGATGATAAAAGCATTTTATTGTCAAAAACCAATACAAAAGAAGGCTATGTTCAGGAAACTTATAAATATACCGCCAATCCAGGAGACAACTATCCGGATTCGACTTATCTGATTTTTGACAAAAGCTGGAAAAATAAGATTAACTACACATTATCCAAAAATATTGATAGTGTGCGGAAAATGAAGCTTGTTCGCATCAATTTAATTTTTAACCCTATAAGTAAAGAGAAAAGTAGCAGTGGAGCAGCAATTCCGAAAAAGGTGATTGATGTGAAAATATTCGAGCCCAACTTAAACAAGCATGACTTATTGGAAATAAAACAGGCTTTTGAAAAGTTTAAACAAGATGAAAAGGAAGATCAATAAGAGATCTTTATCAGGATCAGAAAAAATGATCCATTTAAACGGTAGGGGCATTAATTCGGGAAATAAATCTTTGAATAATTTTCATAGATCTCTCCTCTAGGATCGGGATGAGGCACAAATGTTACTTTCGAAGAAAAAATGTTTTCGACAAGCTCAAACTGACAATATGATATGGAGTAAACTACCCCTTATTAATCTTAAGGATCATCCCTACCTGTAAACCTGCTTTTGATAAGCGGTTATCCCTTCTGATACTTTGGACGGTTGCACCATCAAATTTTTCAGCAATATCAGATAAGGTATCGCCGGTTTTTACTTTATAACTTAAAAATGAGGATGGAGCCTTTAAAGGGGTGCGGTTTTTAGCATAGATTTTTAGCTTCTGTCCAGGCACAAGGGTTTTACTTTTCAGGCCGTTCCAAACACGCAGATCCTGAACCTCTACACCATATTTATCGGCAACCGCATTTAAATTTTGCCCGGCGGTAACTTTATGGTAAACTACAGAAGATGCAGCAATGGTTTTTACTTTTTTCTTTCTTAGATCCCTTACATCATCGGTGCTGGCCTCTATTACTTTCATGCTTACATCAACTTCCTGATTATTAAGCACATCATAAATACCTGCATAATCGATATCCCTTAATTTAGGCATTATGATCCGCTTGGGTTCATCATCGGTACCATTTACGATCTTCTTTTTATAAGATGGATTTAAGGCCATCATGGCTTCTTCCTCAATATTTAGTGCTTTGGCCAAAGTAGCTAATGATACAAAACGGGTGGTTTGAACGGTATCGGTTTTCAGGAACATGTTCGAAGCCTGTGCGGTAATTTGGTGTTTGCCAGAGTAATTCATCACATAAACAGCTGCAATAAATGCCGGCACATAATTCCGGGTTTCTTTAGGTAAAAACTGTCTGATTACCCAAAAGTCCCTCGATCCTGCTTTGTCTATTGCCCGTTTTACATTGCCTTTTCCACAATTATAAGCTGCAATGGCCAGCAACCAGTCGCCAAGCTCTTCAAAAGCATCCCTAAAATAAGCCGCGGCAGCATAACTGGCCTGGATCGGATCTTTACGTTCATCAACAAAATTGTCCATCTTTAAGCCATAAGCCTTACCGGTTCCAAACATAAATTGCCAGATACCCGTTGCACCCACACGCGAAATGGCATGGGGGTTCATCTGCGACTCTACAATGGTTAAGTATTTTATTTCCTGCGGAATATTATAATCTTTTAAGGCTTTATCAAAAATCGGGAAGTAGTAACTTGATAAGCCGATCATTTTCCCGAACATATCCTTACGCTTGGAGTAGATGTCTATATACTGCTGAACATACTCATTATAAGGAAGCGGAACGGCTTTAGCAATGGAATCGAGCCTGAGTTTATAGATAAAGTTTTGCCCCATGGTGAGGGGATTTTCAGAAACTGCAGGTACGGCAACGGTATCAGTATTGATAAAGATGTTGTTGTGTATCTTCGGAAGACTATCGAGTTTAAGGGTTTGTTGCGCAGAAGCGGAAGAAATGTATCCTAAGCAAGCACAAATTGAAGCAAAAAGTAATTTTTTAATCATGGGCTATTGGTTAAATTTTCATAAGCCGCGGTGCAAAACCTTAATCATCCTATCCATAAACGGAGCAGGATAAATAATTCCATGATTACCTCAGGGAAACGACTCATGAAATGCCATTGCCATACTTCAGTTTAATGCAATAATGCGCTAAAATGTTCCGTATTTCGCAACGACGATAAAACTATGATAAAAATGCCTGAGAAAAAGCTAAAAGCTTATCTTCCTCAAAATGTTTGGCTGTAAATTGAATACTTAACGGCAAACCAGCTTCATTATTGCCCAAAGGCAAAGCAATAGCCGGATTTCCGCTCAATGATGGTAACACGGTAAAAATATCAGCCATGTACATAACCAGTGCATCCTGTACGTTATCGCCGATTTTAAAGGCTGCTGTTGGTGCCACAGGAGACAGAATTAAATCGTAATCCTGAAATAAATCATCCATTTTTTCCCTGATCAGGCGACGAACCTGTTGTGCTTTTTGGTAGTAAGCATCGTAATATCCGGCACTTAAAACAAAAGTACC
Source organism: Pedobacter jeongneungensis (assembly GCF_039538295.1). NCBI lineage: Bacteria > Pseudomonadati > Bacteroidota > Sphingobacteriia > Sphingobacteriales > Sphingobacteriaceae > Pedobacter > Pedobacter jeongneungensis. The sequence continues at coordinate 34,277 of NZ_BAABBY010000019.1, forward strand.
TAAAAGGATACGGCGTTTTACCTCTTCGCCAAAACCTTCGGCACGGGATAATTTATACAGTTCGTTTAACGATTTCGCTTCGGTATTGCGGTGTCCGTAATGTACACCATCGTAACGCGAAAGATTAGAAGAGGCTTCGGCCGCGGTTAAAATATAATAAGCCGGAACCAGGTAATCCAGCAGATCGAATGAAACATATTCAACGGTATGTCCATCTGCTTTTAGCTTTTCTATCGAAGCTAAAATGGCCGATTTAATCTCCGGATCAAGGGCATCGCTCTCAATCGTTTCTTTTAAAACCGCTATTTTTTGTTTTTTATGTTCATTTAAACGCGCAGGATAATCGGGAACGGCCAAAGGTGAAATAGTCGAATCGTGCTCATCGGCACCAGCCAGAACCTGCAAAAGTAAAGCTGCATCTTCTACCGATGAAGTAATTGGCCCCACCTGATCAAATGAAGAGGCATAAGCGATAACGCCATACCTCGAAATGCGGCCATAGGTTGGCTTTAAGCCAATCTGCCCGCAAAAAGCAGCTGGTTGCCTTACTGAGCCTCCTGTATCGGTACCCAAGGCCGCCAGACACATATCTGCCTGAACAGCTACTGCCGAACCGCCGGAAGATCCACCGGGAACCAGCTCAGGATTTGCAGCATTTTTTACCGCTCCATAGTAAGAAGTTTCGTTAGAGCCGCCCATAGCAAACTCATCACAGTTTAAACGGCCGATAATGATGGCATCTTCCTGTAACAAACGTTCAACAACGGTTGATGAATATGGAGATACAAAACCTTCGAGCATTTTTGAAGAAGCAGTAACAATATGGTCTTTGTAACAGATATTGTCTTTAATGCCAATTACCATCCCTGCCAGTTTACCTGCAGTACCTGCTTCTATTTTTTGCTGTATCGCTTTTGCCTGAACTTCGGCCGAATAAAAAAACACCTCGTTAAATGCATTGAGGTGTTCTTTATCTTTAATCTGCTTAAAATAATAAGCCAGTAAATCGGGTAAAGTTAATTGCTTTTGCGAAATGAGTGCCTGTATCTCTTTTAGAGCGCTGTATTTCTTCAAAACTAAAATTATTGCAATTAAACGGTTTTATCACGGTTAGATGGATCTACCTGATCTCCATCAACACCATCTTTTCCATCTTTAAATTCTTTAACACCTTTACCTAAACCTCTCATTAGTTCAGGGATTTTTTTACCACCAAATAATAACAAAACCACAACCGCGATAATGATAATTTCTGGTGTTCCAAGCATTGCTGCTATTGTTGTATTTAACATAACTTTTTTGTTTAAACTTTATGATTGTCTGCTACAATTTTTTCGTCAACCGGGGTGCTTGATTCCGTATGTGGCACACTTGCCGCAACTTTTTCATCAACAGGCGTTTCTTCTGCCGGATGGTGACGCTGACTATGGTTTACCGCTGTTTCTTCCGCTTCTTCTTTATCTAAATCCATAGCATTAATATTCCTGTGGATTTCACGCTTTACTCCCTCAGATGCATCTTTAAACTCTCTGATCCCTTTTCCAAGTCCTCTTGCCAGCTCAGGCAGTTTTTTACCACCGAACAATAATAAGACTACCACTAAAATGAGCACGATCTCCGATCCACCCATGTTTAAAAACTCTAATAACGTGCCTTGATACATCACTAATATAATTTATACAAATATAAACATTTTAAAAACTATTCTATTTACTAATCCAGGCTTCAGGGTTTAAAGCCGACTGACCTCTCCTGATCTGGAATTTAAGGATAGCATCATCCCCGGTATTGGCCACTACGCCAATGGCCTGTTTGGTATCTACATCATTACCTACACTCACACTCACCGATCTTAAATTCTGGTACACCGTAAAGTATTCACCATGGTTGATCAACACCACTGTTCTGCCCATAAACACCTGTACAGCAGCAACTTTACCGGAAAATACCGCCCTTACTGTTGCACCATCGCTGGTGGTAATATCTACCCCATCGTTGGTATATGTGGCCTGGTCTACCTTGTGCATGCCAAAACGTTCGGTGATGGTACCTGTAGCAACCGGCCAAGGTAACCTTCCCCTGTTGTTTTCGAAGCCGGCCGATAACCTTGCAGCTTCTGGTGTTGCGGTTAGCAACTCACCGGTCGATTTTGCTTTCGCCGTTGGCGCTGCTGGGGCTGCAGGAGCCGGTTTATTTTCTGCTTTGGCTTTTGCGGCAGCAATCCTCGCTTCTTCTGCTGCTTTTCTTCTGGCCTCTTCGGCAGCTTTTCTTCTGGCTTCTTCAATCGCCCTCTGGATAGCCGCACTAATGGCCCTATCTATCTGCGCCTGTTGTTTCTTTCGGGTATTGATATCCTGCTTAAACTGCTTTTCATCTTTACTCAACTTACTTAATACAACAGACTGCTCACTTTTATCTTTACCTAAACGCTCGCGCTCACGCTCCTGCTCTTTTAACAGGTCGCTTTTTTCGCGAAGTGTTTTATCCAGCACTTTGATCTTACCATTCAGGTCTTGCTGTGTGTTTTCGATGTAACCAGCCTGTTTTTTCCTGTACTGGCTAAACTGTTGTAAGTATTTGATCCTTTTATAAGCCTGGTTAAAATCTTTCGAGGCGAAAATAAACATCATTTTATCGTACGAGTTCCTGTTCCGCTGTGCAAAACGAATCATGCCAGCATACTCTTTTTTAAGATCGCCCAGCTGACCTTGCAACGTATGTACGGTATTTGTGTTCTGAGAGATTTGGTTATCCAGATTTTTAATTTCAGAATTGATTGTACCAATTTTATCCTGGCGCAACCTGATCTGGGCATTTATGGTATTAATCTGCTGTAAGGTAAGCTTTTTACCACTGGCAGTTTTATTCAAATTCTTTTGAAGCTGTTCGATTTCACGTTGTATAGCTTCTTTTTTCCTTCTGAGCTGACTTTCAGTTTGCGCAACCGCCGAAAGGGTTAGCACGCTTAAAAAAAGGATAAATAGGAGTTTTTGTAGCTTCATTAAGCCAAAAGTATAAAAATTTTATAGTAAAAAGTATTAAAATCGAGATACTAAAGTCATAATTACTTATTACAGAACCGTCTTCACCTAATCTTCACATAAAACAAAGTTTGCCAAAGGTAAGCTACTTAAGGAGCAGTTAACCCTGGCAAACCATTTATGATCATGATTAAATGTAACTCTGAAGCTAGTTTACAACCTTAAACCTCTTTGGTACAGTAAACGGAAAATCAACCGGAACATTGCCATCAATTTTTACATACTGTAAATCGATGTTTATTTTTTTCGCTTTAGAGAGCGTGTTGATTTGTAAAGCACCTGGGAATAAAGATTCGTTTAGTTTTTGATAATCGGCATAAGTAACCTTTAATGCCTGACCGTTTTTACTATCGTTCAGATTGGTCTCAGCAACTTTAAAAAGCGTATTGAAAAGCAGTTTGTAATCCAGTTCTGCTTTGCTGCCCGAAACTACCCAAACACCATTTTCCTGTTTAACATCTGATTGCTGGGTTAAAAATTCGCCCATGGCATTACCTGTTAAAATAGACTGTAAAGTATTAAAATTAACCTGTTTATTGGTGAAATTATAAACATAACTGAAAGGCTTTTTCAAATATTCACTTTTCAGGCGGTTCATAATCTTGATGCTATCGGGTGTAATCAATGCACGGGCAACTTCTGCCATTCCGCCCAATGCAGTAATGCTTACCCAGATGGTTTCCTTATCTTTCATTTTGAAATTCATGGTTACATCATTAGCATTGCCGCTGATATCCAAAGTTGCCTTGGCTTTTAAAGATAAGGTATTAAATTTAAGCTGTTTACTATTTAACAGCGTTAAGGTTTCTGCTTTAGAATTATCGGTTTTGGTTTCCGTTTTAGTAGGCGGAGCCACCACAATTTCTTTTTTAGGCTTACAGGCCGAAACAAAAACTACCGCTCCCAACAGGAACACGCTATTTAAAATACTTCTTTTCATTTATCTTTTTAATTAATACTTCTGATCCGTTTCCGGCCTCTTTTGCTTTTTGCCACTGGATAACTGCCTGATCCTTTTCACCTTTCATAAAAAGAATATCTCCATAGCGTTCCAGGTAAACACCATTTTTATCGCTATTGTTTTGCAGCGCTTTTTCGATCCATGTTTTTGCCAGCTCGTATTTTTGCTGTTTAAACAGGATAAAGGCATAAGTATCGATCACAGAGGGATTATTTGGCATTCCGTTGGCCGCAGTTTCTGCATATTTTGCCGCTTTTGTTAAATCATCATTCTTTAACGCTAAATAATAGGCATAATTATTCATGATGAGGTAATTATCGGGCTCTATTAAAATGGCTTTTTCGAAAGCGGTTTTTGCTGCCGAAAAATTATTCTGATTAATAAAAATGTCTCCCTGTAAGGCATAAATCTGCGCCTGCAAACTCTTATTTTCTACATCCAGCTGCAGCGAAGTTTTTAAATTGCCAAGCGCAGGCTCATATTTACCTGTTTTATATAAAGCATAGGCCATATAATAATATAAACTGGCCTGGTTGGGATAAATGGTTAAGGCTTCATCACCCACTTTTACAGCATCATCGTAATGACCCAATAAGGTTTGAATATTGATAACCTGCTCCCAAACCACATAAACCTGTTCGTTAAGTTTTAAAGCAGTCTGATATTGAGCCAATGCCTCTTTCAGGTTGTTTTGCTGATAAAGCACATCGCCATAGAGCGCTAAAGCTTTGGCATCATTTGGATTTTTTTCTGCGACCAGTTTGCTCAGCTCGGTTACGTTTTTAGCCACAATGGGCTGGCTCAGTTTCGGGAATAAGGCTGCTATGATTTTAACTTTTTCTGTTAAAGGCATTTCGGCACTTTCAAAAGCCAGTTTTAGCGAAGCAAAAGCTGCTTCATCATTTTTTTGCCTGCGGTAAATATCGGCCAGGGCAAGGTTGACTTCAAAATTATTGGGTTCTAATTTTTGTGCTCTAACCAGTACTTTTAATGCTTCGGGATCATTTCCTTTTTGTAAAAGCAGACCAGCAGCATATAAATAATTTTTTACATCGGCCTGGTTACCCTCCAGTAATTTTACAATATCACTTTCGGTGGCGCTTCCATTGGCCTGAAACCGTTTTCTGGCATTTGTTAAATCTCTTGAATCGCCAAATTTAACCTGTATCTCATCATAGGTTTTTTTAGCGGCATCCAACTGGTTAGCTAAAAACTGTGCATTGGCCTTATCGAAATAATAGGCATCATTTTCAGGGTCAATGCGGATCAGCTGATTAAAAACTTCAATCAGCTCGGGCATTTTATTGGTGCGTTTATATATTTCGCCAAGCAAACGCCAGTACCATAAATTATCGGCATTTAACTTAATGGCCTGTTTTATATTCTGCTCTGCTTCGGGGAGTTTATCTAAACGGAGATTGGCATTGGCCAGCTCGAAATATGCAGCGTGGTTATTGGGATCTAAACCAACAATTTTATTAAAATTGGTAGAGGCAACCACATAATTTTCGGACATTTTCTCACGCAAGCCGGCAAAAAACAATTGTTTTACCACATTGCTGTCGCGATTGGTAGCTGGCGTAACCGTTCCTTGCCCAAACGTTTGGGTACATATAAAACCTAACACAAGAAAAATAATCCCTCTAACCATAATTATAATTTTGAATGAGTGAATTTTGAATGAATGAATTTTGAATGAGTGAATTGGCAAAGTGCAAAATCAAGTCTAAATAATTCAATTATGTATATCTAATCACTAATTCTATCTTTCGATCCTTAAACTTTTCCCGTATGCCCGTAACCACCCTCTCCACGTGCCGTTTCTCCCAGTTCAGTAACAGGCTGCCAGCTTACGGTTTCGTGTTTGGCCACTACCATTTGGGCAATCCTGTCGCCATTAACAATTTTAAAATCTGTATCTGATAAATTTACCAATAAAACTTTTATTTCGCCACGGTAATCGGCATCAATTGTTCCAGGAGAATTTACGATGCTAATGCCATGTTTATAAGCAAGTCCGCTCCTTGGCCTGATCTGCGCTTCATAACCAATTGGCAGTTCGATAAACAGGCCTGTTGGCACCAATAAGCGCTGCAAAGGTTTCAGTATTATTTCTTCTGTTGTGGCAGCGCGAAGATCCATCCCGGCTGCATGCGCAGTTTCGTATTGCGGAAGCGGATGTTCTGATGTATTGATAATTTTTATTTCCATTTTATAGCTGGATGTTTAGGTTGATGGATCATAGTTTATTTAGTCCATAGTTTAAAGGCTGTGGACTATAAATTTTAACCCTTTTTCAGCATTTTCATCACATTATTCTTCTCAAAATAGAAAATACCTAGCAGAAATAACACTAAAATACCGTTTCCGATGTAAATATTGCGTTTAAAAACCCAAAATGATAAGTACACCATCACTATTGAGACCACTATGTATAAACTCATGGCTTTAAGCTTATAAGGTATAGGATAATGTTTTTGTCCCAATAAATAAGAGATTACCATAATGATAAAATACGCAAACATGGATACCCATGCCGAACCCATATAGCTGAATTTAGGAATGAGCAGAATGTTCATAATAATGGTAAAAACTGCTCCTACCAACGAAATGTACAGACCATACCTGGTTTGATCGGATAAACGGTACCAAACGGATAAATTCATGTAAATACCTAAACAAACGTACCCGAATAATAAAAAAGGCACGGCATTTAACCCCACCCAATACCTCGAATTAATAAAATATTTAATGATCTCTATATTAGCTGTTAAACCCACAAAAAGGATGGATAAAGCGAGTACAAAATAATATAAGATGTTGGCATAGGTTTGCTTAGCATTAGCATTTTTAGCATGACTAAAGAAAAACGGTTCGGCACCTAATCTAAAAGCGGTATTAAAAATACTAATGAAGATGGCCAGTTTGCACACGGCCCCATAAATACCTACATCGTGATTGGCAATGCTTTCTGGCAGGTATTTTCCCAATAAAATTTTGTCTAAATTTTCGTTGATAATAAAAGATAAATTAGCAACTAAAACCGGCCAGCTGTAGCCCAGCATATTATTGAACAAGCTTTTATTGAATTTAAACTGGATTTCTAAAAACTGGGGGATAAGCATCAGCAGGGTAACTATACTTGCAATTAAATTGGCAACAAACACATAACCCACCCAACGGCCTTTATACCAGGAAGTAAACCATCCGCTTAATATATCATGTTTGATGAGGAATGGAATAACGTAAATAAAAACCAGATTTAAACCTACAAAAGTGCCAATATTAAGGAATTTGATCAGGCTGTATTTAAATGGCTTTCCATCGGCCCGTAATTTGGCGAATGGGATTACACTAATGGCATCTACAAATAAAATCCACGCAAAATAATGTACATAAGATTCTTGGTCGGCCAATTCTGCAATGTTACCATCTAAGGTGTACCTGGCCAGGTAATCTGAAAAAATTAATGCGGTGATTAAAAACAGGGTTGATATAAAAGCAATTACCAAAAAGCTGTTATTGTACACTTCCTGCTTCCGATCTTCATGTTTATTTAAGTACCTGAAAAAAGTGGTTTCCATCCCAAAAGCCAAAATTGGATTGATGATAGATACATAACTGAACATTTTGGTAAAAACACCATAAACACCAGGAGCGAAAACACCCGTGTAAACCGGCGTTAAAATAAAGTTGAACAACCGCGAAAAAATGGTACTGATACCATAAATCATGGTTTGCCCAAGAAATTTTTTATATACAGACATTTAGTATTGAGATTTGAGCATTGCGTATTGAGATAAGCTCCCTGGGGAACAGTATAGCAATCCAACAATTCAGCAATTTATTTTCTTAAAACTTCAAAATTACGATAGTTTTTTACTTCGCCATCGCTTACTGTTACATTTTCTACACGCGAGCGGTCGGGACCTTCGTGGCACCAGTTCACAAATTCTTCGAGGAAAATTTCTTCGCCTTCTGCTTCGATGTAAACCGACCCGTCTTTCTCATTCCTTACAAAACCGTTAACCATCATCTGGTTGGCAATAATTTTGGTAGTTTCCCTAAAGCCAACGCCCTGCACTTTGCCGGTTATAATTATATTAAGATGTTTCATTTATTGTGATAAGGTTGAAATGTTTTAATGTTGCAAAGTTAATAATCCAATCGTTTACCGATTTGTTTATAAGTTTAATTCGTGGAATAAACTGTTAAATCTTTGTAATCCGGATTTAAATTCCAGCCAGATTTCATCGAGAATGGCTTTTGCAGGTTTAATTTCCTTGAGTAATGCCGAAACCTGGCCGATTTCGAGCTCCCCGTTTTCCATATCTCCCTCAAACATCCCTAACTTTGCCCTTGCCCTGCCTAAAAGTTCCATTAAGCGGCTTCGATCGGCTCCTTCGGCTTCAGCTACGGAAACAGCGTCAGCAAATTCATTTTTCAATAACCTTACCGGAACGAGCTTTTTCATGGCCAGTTTGGTATCTCCTTCTACTGCAGAAATAATTTTATTCTTAAAAGCCGGATGGGCTGATGATTCTCCGGCAACTGCAAAGGCAGAACCGATCTGAACGGCATCGGCACCTAAAGCAAAAGCAGCTAACATGGCTTTACCACTGCCGATACCTCCGGCAGCAATCACGGGAATTTGCACTGTTTCTTTAATCATCGGGATTAAACATATGGTAGTGGTTTCCTCCCTACCGTTATGTCCGCCAGCTTCGAAACCTTCGGCAACAATGGCATCTACGCCCGCTTCTTGTGCCTTTAATGCAAATTTTGTATTCGCTATCACATGAACAACGGTAATTCCTTTCTCTTTTAAGGTGCCGGTCCAGGTAGCGGGATTACCAGCTGAAGAAAAAACAATCTTAACACCTTCTTCAATCACTACCTCAATGATTTCCTGAATATTTGGATAAAGCAATGGAATGTTTACTCCAAAAGGTTGATCAGTAGCTGATTTACACTTTTGGATGTGCGTTCTTAAAACTTCAGGATACATGGAGCCTGCACCGATAATCCCCAAACCACCGGCATTAGAAACTGCCGAGGCCAACTTCCAGCCGCTACACCAAACCATTCCGGCCTGGATAATGGGATATTGAATATTGAAGAGTTTACAGATTGGGTTCATAAAAATTTTTTAGTGATGGTACGTGGTGACACGTACCATTGCGCTTTATATTAAAGTATTTCGGGGTTGGCAATATTTGTTGGTTTTCCGTTGATATAATTGATGATGTTTTCGAATGCTTTACTAAAATATAATTCGTAACTATTCTTTTCTACATAACCAAGATGCGGTGTGCAAACCACGTTCGGCATATTGAGCAGTTCGAAACCGGTATCGTAAACGGGCTCATTTTCATAAACATCTATGCCGGCAAAACCCGGCCGGCCTGCTTTTAAAGCTTTAATCAGGTCTCCTTCTTCTATTAGTTCTGCACGGGAAGTATTAATCAAAACCGAAGAGGTTTTCATTACATTTAAATCTTCCTGCTTTACAATACCAGTGGTTTCTTTATTTAAACGGAGGTGAAGAGAAACCACATCGGCAGTTTTAAAAAAATCGGTTTTACTTTGTGCCGCTTCAAATCCATCATTTACTGCATTGGATCTGGATTGCTCACTGCCCCACACCAAAACCTTTGCCCCGAAAGCTTTCGCATAACCGGCGATTAGTTTCCCGATTTTTCCATAACCCCAAATCCCGATTGTTTTTCCGCTCACACTTTCACCGATATTCGTTTGCCACTTACCTTTTTTCATCCCTTCAATTGCATTTGGTACCTGTCTTAAAACATTCATTAACAAAATCCAGGTTAATTCTGCCGGAGCAATTGGAGAGCCTACCCCTTCGGCAACCGCCACTTTATATTTAGTGCAGGCATTTAAATCAAGGTGATTGGAAATTTTGCCTGTTTGACTGATTAGCTTTAAATTGGGTAACCTTGAAAGTAAGTCATCAGTAATCGCTGTCCGCTCCCTGATCAAAACCAAGGCTTCAACATCTTTTATTTTTTCGGCTAAAGCATTAGGATCTTTTTCTGTCTGATTAAGAATAACAACTTCATGCTGCTTTAATAAACTAAAACATTTCAGTTTTCTAACCGCATCCTGATAATCGTCTAATATGGCTATTTTCATATTATTCTGAAAGAATTCTATACAATTCTAAATTAAGAAAATAATGTCCTTTACCTACCGACCTCTTTTCAAGTATCCCCATTTCGGTTAACTGGTCTAAATACTTTCTTGCCGTATTTTCTGCATATATTCCTTTCTTAACCAAATGCTGAACTCGTGTAAAGGGTTGCGTAAATATTGAATTTATTAACGAATCTGGCCGCTGGATATCAGTGTCTTCTAAAACAGCCCTCATAATTGCTTCTTTAGCTATAATAATATCATTTATTTTATCGTAGGTAATATTCGCTGTTACTTCAACCGCTTTAAGCATATAAAGTATCCAATTTTTCCAATTTCCACGTTGGGTAATTCCTGCAAGACCACTATAATACTCTTCTTTATTTTCCATAATATACTTGCTTAAAAAAAGTATGGGGTAATCTAGTAATCCTTTTTGCGTTAAATAATTAATATTAAAAATTCTTCCTGTTCTACCGTTACCATCACGAAATGGATGTATTGCCTCAAATTGATAATGCCCTATTGCCATTTTAAGTAATGGGTCCAACGGGTAGTTTATTTCATCATTAAGAAAATTAATCAGGTTATCCATTTTAGCTTCGATTACACCCGCTCCCCTGGGTGGTGTATAAAACACTTTTCCTGCATTTGGTCCCGAGCCACCCTCCTTAATTACAACTTGAGCCACTGGTGGTCGTATTCCATCATTAAACCGACTAACAATCCGATACATTTTGATAAAATATTCCCTATCGATAGGTTTATTTTCCTGAAGATATTGATGACCTTCCCATAACGCTTCTCTATAATATAGAATTTCTTTTGCCGGACCATTTACCTGACCGACATTTTCTTCACTATATGCTTTATAAAGTTCATCATCCGTAGTAAAAATATTTTCAATCGCACTTGATGCTTTTGCTTCCTGCAAACTAATAGAATTAATAAGTAGTCCTTGATTGGGAATAACAATACTTCTACCTTGAAGACGTCCTAATGCTGCTTTACTATTGCCAAGTTGTAATAAAATATCAATGTCAAGGTAGATAACTGGATCAACTGGCAGTTCAGGAAGTGAGTTCCAAGGTTTGGTACGATCTGGATTAATGGCAAATGGCATATTCAAATATATCATTATTAACATTAAAAATTTAAATATTTAATGTCAAAATATAAAATCACCTCAAACCATTAAAGGCAAACACATTTCACATTAAAAAAATGATTTTTTAATGCGAAACTAATAAATGCTATTAAAATCTAATCCAAATTAAATTTATGCCTTAAAAAATTTGATGTTTTAAGGCATTAAATCCATTATATTAATCTCTCTACCTTATCACTTTCAATTATAAAATCAGCCGATAGCTGGATCAGATTTAATCCTGGTTTTTTACCAGTTTCTATTGTTCCTAAGTGTTGGTCAAGAGCTAAAAATTCGGCACCGTTTATAGTTGCCCAACTCAAAAGCGCTTCGAAGTCTACTTGTTTATGTTTTTGCAAGGTGATCATTTCCGACAGGATATTAAGCTGATGGTTACTCGCCAAACTATCGGTACCCAAGGTGATTTTCACTTTTTCACCTATCAGGAGATCAACGTCGGGCAAAGTGTTTTCAATATAAAGATTAGCCTGCGGACAAAGGCACCAATATAAATTCTGATTGTGTGCTTTCGCAAATTCGATATCAGCTTTATTTGAAACGGTATTGTGCACCAATAAAGCTTTTTGCTCCTTAATATAAGGTAGCCAGCTTTGTAATGATGTTTTATTTAAGGGTTCAAAAAAAGAGATATCCAGCCCTAAAAATTTGTATAAGTCTAAAAATCCTCCTGTTTTACTTTCGAAAAAAGCATTTTCATTATCCGTTTCCTGATTATGCACACTGATAAAAGCATTATCTTTTTCAGCTTGAACCCTGATTAATTCAAATAATTCGGGAGATACAGTATAGGGTGCGTGTGGAACGATAGATGCCGGCAGCGATTCAAAATCCTGTTTAACGCCTTTAACATGGTCCATTATGGCGCCAGCTCTTTCAGGGTTAAAACCCAATGCCTCTATAAAGGTATGGTAATGGATTTTACTTTTTTGTTTTACTGCTTTGGAAGAAACCTGGTTTGAAATATCGCCAACAGCCACAATGCCGTTTTCGAACATCTTTTGATCAGCATTGTACATGGCCTCTAAAATCTGCTCTCCGTCGGCCTGCCTGTTTGTAATAATGCTCCGCACAAATTCGACCAATCCAGTGCGTTCGGGAATTTGCCCCTGCATGTGCGAAAGTTCCAAATGGCAATGGGTATTAATAAAACCAGGAACGATAGCGCCTTTGTATTTTATGATGTCCAGACCATGGTTTGTAATCTCTTCTTCAGTTAAGATTCCTGCAATTTCACCATCCGGACGTACAGCCACCGCCCCATTTTTTACCGGAGCCGAAGCAACAGGAAAAATCCAATCGGCTGAAAAATATTTTAGCATGATGCAAATTAGCGCAATAACAGCAGCAAAAAAAATATTTTTCTACGCCTGGGTTGTTTTTGAAAATGAAATGATTTTAGGATTTTTTCTAAATAAACTAGAAAAGCGGGAGAGAAAAAGAGCCTCCTATCGGAATCGAACCAATGACCTACTGATTACAAGTCAGTTGCTCTACCAGCTGAGCTAAGGAGGCTTTTAATCGGGCTGCAATGATAGAAAAAAATCTTCTTTTTTCAAAAATTGAAATTTATTTTTTTTTTGCATTATCTGATGTTTCCATCTGATAGTTATGTAATCTCAGAATGCAGCTATTTCATCTTTACCTGAAAATTGCCCTCCCGGTCGTATGGTAACATCCAACTGCATGCTAAAGATTAAGAACTTCTGTTAGAAATAACTGCAAAACTTGTAGTCATTCACCACAAAGTGTGGAGAAATTCCACAACTTTAAAACTTTGGCACAACAATAAATTACTGAAAATCAATTATTTAAATAAAAATATTTGTTTGGCACCATTATGAAACATTAGCAAGTATTGTTACACAAATAAATTTTAAAATATATACCATGAAAAAATTCGTTTTAGCAGCTACAGTATTAGCATTCGCAGGATTCTCAGCAGTACAGGCAAGTGAAGTAAAAGATTTTAAAACTACTGCAATTGTTGCAGTTCAAGATAGCGCAGTGAAAACTCCGGTTAAACTGGAAGAATTACCTGAGCCAGTAACAACCGCATTAAAATCTGATGCATATAAAGGTTGGACCGCTACAGAAGCGTGGTCGGTTAAAGAAGGTACTAAAGAGTATTATTTAATCAACGTAAAAAAAGAAGCTGAAACCGGTTCGGTAAAAATCGATAAAGACGGTAAACCAGTTCAATAATCAACATAAAAAATTAGCGCTCCGTAATTAACAAGTATTTAAACAGTAACGAAAGTTACCAATCATATTAAAACAGAATATCATGAAAAAGATCATTTTAGCCGCTACATTAGCATTCGCAGGATTTACAGCAGTACAAGCAAGTGAAGTAAATACAATCAAAAACGCAGCAATTATCGCAGTTCAGGATAGTGCAGTAAAAACTCCGGTTAAACTAGAAGAGCTTCCTGCTCCGGTAACCACCGCATTAAAATCTGATGCATATAAAGGATGGACCGCTACTGAAGCCTGGTCGGTTAAAGAAGGTACCAAAGAGTATTATTTAATCAACGTTAAAAAAGAAGCTGAAACCGGTTCGGTGAAAATCGACAAAGACGGTAAACCAGTTCAATAATCTCAAATAAATACGCCATAAAGGCATAATCAACATAAGCGCGGCCTTCGGGCTGCGCATAAACTAAAAAAGAAACAAGATGAAAAAATTAATTTTATCAGCTGCGTTCTTAGCTTTTGCAGGATTCTCAGCAGTACAGGCAAGTGAAGTAAATACAATTAAAAACGCTGCAATTGTTGCAGTTCAGGATAGTGCAGTTAAAACTCCGGTTAAACTGGAAGAATTACCTGAGCCGGTAACAACAGCATTAAAATCTGATGCTTATAAAGGCTGGACCGCTACTGAAGCATGGTCTGTTAAAGAAGGAACAAAGGAATACTACTTAATCAATGTTAAAAAAGAAGCAGAAACTGGTTCGGTTAAAATTGATAAAGACGGTAAACCCGTACAATAAAAACCCAAATATTACATCTACCTATTACAAAAGAAAGCCGGATTATGTCCGGCTTTTCTTATTTTTGTTACATGGCGAGAATCCTGATTCTAGAAGACGATACAACATTTGCTCAATTACTTGAAGGTTTTTTAACAAAAAACGGTCATGAGATTACCCTTGTAACCCATGTAAAGCAATCTTTTAAACAAGTGGAGAGCAGCGAATTCGACTTACTTTTAATTGATTACCGGCTGCCTGATGGAACCGGTTTCGAAGTGCTTACTCACCTCCGCGATTTGGGCCTTTCTATCCCGGTTATCATCATGACAAGTTTTAATGATGTACGCACGGCTGTTAAATCAATCCAGTTAGGTGCTTTCGATTACATTACCAAACCGGTTAACCCTGATGAATTACTGATGGTAATTAAAAATTCTTTGGCTAAAAAGGATTTAAAAAGCATTACTCCAAAAGAAACAAACAGCGATTTTATTAAAGGCAAAAGTGCAATTGCCGATAAGTTATATGGACACATCAACCTGGTTGCACCTACCGATATGTCGGTAATTATACAGGGAGAAAGTGGAACAGGGAAAGAATTTGCCGCCAGAACTTTGCATCAGCAGAGCAAACGTGCAGATAAACCTTTTGTAGCCATTGATTGTGGCGCTTTATCAAAAGATTTAGCCGCCAGCGAATTATTCGGCCATGTTAAGGGTGCTTTTACCGGTGCTTTGAATGATAAAAAAGGTCAGTTTGAGGCAGCCAATGGTGGAACACTGTTTCTGGATGAAGTGGGTAACCTGAGTTATGAAGTACAGATTAAACTCCTCAGGGCTTTGCAGGAAAGGGTAATACAGCCATTGGGCAGTACTAAACAGATTCCTGTAAATGTTCGCATTATCACGGCTACAAATGATGACCTGGCCAATAGCATGCAACAAGGAGAATTTAGGGAAGATTTATACCACCGCTTAAATGAATTTAAGATCCAGTTGCCTCCATTACGCGATAGAGGTGGAGATTTGGAACTCTTTATCAACCACTTTATCCAGTTATCGAACCGCGATCTGGAACGGAATGTTAAAAGTGTATCTGCAGAAGCTAAAGCCTTACTGTTAAGTTACGATTGGCCTGGCAATCTGCGCGAACTGAGTAATGTGATTAAACGTATGGTGTTATTGAGTCCTGGTGATGTTGCCCAGATTGAAGCATTGCCAGATGAAATGATGATTTCTGTTCAGCACCAATCGGCCCCGGGCAATTCTTCGGACCTAAAAGCGGTAAACGAACAGAACGAAAAAACATTGATTACCGAAACACTCATTAAGGTTAGACACAACAAATCAAAAGCTGCTAAAATTTTAAATATCGACCGCAAAACGCTTTATGCAAAAATGGAGCGCTATGGGATTGAATAATTATTCTGCATTTGCATAATCCATTTGCTCAATAAAAGCAATCAGGCTATCCAATTTTTTAATTTGTTCCAAAACCTCAGCATTAGTTTTATCCGTTAAACCTTTTTCGGCAATTTCTATCTCTAAAGTGCGGAATGCATTCGCTAAAGTTTTAGAACCCATCTGTGCCGTACGCCCTGCTAAACGATGAACCAGTAACCTGCTTTTTTCCTGATCATTGTCCTGGAGATGCTTTTTCAGTTCTGCAGCATCATCAATAGAATCCTGTTTAAAACGGTTCAGGATTTTTTCAAGCATCTGCTGATCTCCAAAAGTCATTTTTTCGATAGATGAAAAATCAAATTCGGGCTGTTCGGCTAATATTTCTGTTTTATCAAAAATCGAAAGGATATCCACTGCCCTGAACGGTTTCATAATCAGCCCGTCAAAACCCTCACTCAAAACCATTTCACGTTCTTCTGGCAAAACCTGTGCGGTAATAGCATAGAATTTTACATGCTGCGGCAGTTTCTTTTTTAATAAATGGCAAAGTTCGAAACCGGTCATTTCAGGCATCCGCATATCAACCAGAACGTATTTTAAATCGGGGTCAGCTTCAGCGTGTAGAATGTCGGCAACTTGTGTAAAGCTTCTGAAAGGAATCTTGTTTTTCTGAAAAATCATTCCGCATAAGTCGAGAATCAGTTTATCATCGTCAATTACCCATACGGTACCAGGATTAATAATGGCATAATGTTCCAAATCCAGCGCATCATTTACCCTTTCAGTTGTATTTTCATATTTCATGAAAATATTAAAAGTGGTTCCGATGCCAGGCTTACTTTTCACGTAAATCCGGCCACCTTGTGTTTCGATCAATGATTTAACAATAGGTAAGCCTAAACCTGTACCTGTCTGATTGATGATATATTTTTCAGGAGATTCGATCTGTTCAAATTCATTAAATATTTTAGGAATATCTTTTTCTTCGAAACCAATCCCTGTATCTTTTATCGTAAAATGAAAATGCAGGTCATCTCCCTGCCTTTTGTAAGAAACAGATAAACCGATTTCGCCTTTCAGCGTAAATTTAACGGCGTTACCCAATAAATTAAATAAGATCTGCCTGAGTCTAAAAGCATCGCCCTTTACAAATTCGAGGTTAGCCAGATCGAGGGCTACATTTAACTGAAGGGATTTTTGTTCTGCCAAAGGCCTCATAACCGAAACCACTTCATCTAAAGCTTTTCTGATATTAAACACCTGGTTATTGAAACTAAATTCGCCCGAAATAATCCGGTTGTAATCCAATACTTCATTTACAATTTGTAATAAATGGATAGAGGACTGGTAAATGGCATCCACATCCTTTTTATTGGGCACATCCTGCTGGGTAATCAATTCGGCATAACCTAAAATAGATTGCAATGGTGTTCTGATTTCGTGGCTCATGTTAGAAAGGAAACGCTGTTTTGCTTTGCCATGATATTCAGCTTCATCTTTCGCCAGCTCCAAGGCCTTTCTGTATCTATTGCTCTTGGTAATATCTGCCAGGATCAGGTAAAGCAGGATTACCGTCAACAAAAAGAAAATGATAATAATGGTGGTGATTTGCGTAATCCCATCGTTAACCACTTCTTTGGCCTGGATGCCATTTAAATCTACCTGTGCTACGGCTTCGCCTTCTACTTCACGCAAAATTTGCAGCATTTTAGCCGTTAAAGCATTACTGGCGCTTGATAAATCGGCTTCGCGTTTTAAAAACTTCTGGCTCTTCTGACGTTGTTCGAGTTCTATATTTTTTAATGAACCCGTCATGCTTTTCATGATGCTGTCTTCAGCTTTTGCATTTAAGGTATCGCGTTTAACTTTAAATTCCTCGTTAATGATTTTGTAAACGTCGGATTTTTTCTTTCCAAAAAGTTTACTCAGAAAACCACGCGATTTTTGTTCTTCCTCTGGCGCTACAGTGGTGGTTGAGGTGGTGGTTTCGGTAGTTAATACAGCGCTATCGGTTTGCCTTGCCCTTGTAGCCACCAGCTCATTTAGTTTTTGAACTTCATCAGAGAACGATTTGGTATTTACCAGCGTTTCGCGCACTTTAAGGTAATTTACAAACTGTTTATCGCGGTCTGAGAGTAAATTTTTAATTGATTTGATCCTGGCCAACTGGGCAGAATCGCCACGGTATAGTTTCCGTAAGGTATCCAGGCTGGATCTTAATTTACGCGATTCCTTAAGAAAACTATAGGTACCCTGTTTATTAAAGGCTTCATCGCGCTGTAGTTGATCTAGCCTTGCAATTTTATGCGAAAGATCATTAACAATTCTTAATCGGTCGTTCGGCGCCGAAATTTCTTCAACGGTATTAAGCATCCGTGTAAAAGCAAACTTGCTGATGCCCCATGCCAATAGCAGCGCAAAACAGGCAAATAAGAAACCTATAATTACTTTACTTTTTATTGCCCGGAAGAAACGCTTTTGAATAACAGCCGCCATTTAATTCAGATTATATCTTAAACCATTATAATAACGGTTTATCGTTTAGAAATGATATCTGTTTATCGTTTACAAATAACGTACCACAAGAAAATTGGTTAAAAAGCTTTAATTTTATCAAGCCTAAAAAAAACCAGACATGAACCGTATCGACCGACTTTTCGGAATTTTAACTTTACTCCAATCCAAAAAGTATATTACTGCAGAAAAAATTGCAGAAAGGTTTAATATGAGTGTACGTACGGTTTACCGCGATGTTAAAGCACTTTGCGAGCAGGGCATACCGGTAAGTTTTGAGCAGCATAAAGGTTATTATCTTGTTCAGGGCTATTTTTTGCCGCCGGTTTCTTTTAATATGGACGAAGCCAATGCATTGTTACTGGTAGAAAGTTTGGTAAACGGTTTTGCCGATAACTCCATCCGAACGCATTACTCCTCTGCACTAACCAAGGTAAAAGCGGTATTAAAAACAAGCCAGAAAGAAAAACTGGAGACTTTAAACCAGCATATTAAATTACAGATTCCTGAAAGATTAAGTTTTAACTTCGAATACCTGTCGCTTATTCAGCACGCCATTGCCGAAAAACACCTCATCGAACTCGATTATAAAAATAATAAGGGTGAGGCAAGTAAGAGAGAGGTTGAGCCTATCGGTTTAATTTTCTACGCTTTTAGCTGGCATTTGATTGCCTGGTGCCATTACCGGAACCAGTACCGAGATTTTAACCTCACGCGGATTGTTTGTCTAAAAAATCTGGGCGTCCCTTTCAGGAAAACGCAACATATGCCATTAAGCGATTACATGCATCTGCTGCCGGTAAATTATTAAGAATCTATAATTCCGGCCTCTTTTAAACGTAATATAACATCGTCAATATTTACAGTTGAATGGTTGCTCTTTAGGTAAATTTCTGCAAGATAAACCATCTTCTCAACAATAACTACATAGGTTATCACCCTTGCACCGCCGGATTTTCCTTTATTCGAACCAGAAATGGATAATCGTATTTTATAAATGTTTTGGCCTAGATGAATCCCTAATTCAGGATTTATTTCTAAATCATTAATGAGTTTTAATAAATCAGATTTTATGCAGCGGTGTTTCTTAAAGATTTTTTTAACTTCCCTTTCAAAATTAGGAACCGTTTTAACCTTAAAGCTCATCTAAAAAATCTTTGGCATCCCGAAATTCTAATTTTCCTTCTTGGTGAAGTTTGATTTGCTCAAAAGAATCTTTTAGACGTTTATAAATTGCCTGTTCAGCCTTGTTAGGTGCTCTTTCTTTTGCTTTAATATTAGATGCGACCTCGTAGTTCAAGCCCAAGGCATCAAGCACAGCCTTTACAGCTTTTTCAGATTTCTTGTTTTCGATATTTACTGTTAACGTCGTCATTACCACAAAAATACAATTTTTGAATATAACATTTCTTAATTAATTATTTTTTTACACTGCCATAGGGTTGTCAGTAGCCCGTATTTTCTTTGTGTAAACCAACATCAAAAATCATGAGCATAGCTGATTTATTACTTATGGAATTACACACAGTAGAAAAAACAAAACAGAAAAATATGGACATTATTAAATTATTATTGAAAGAGTATGAAGCCGAATTTAATACTACAAAAAAATTCCTGGCACTGGTACCCGCTGATAAATTCGACTGGGCACCACATGAAAAAAGCATGAAAATGAAATCGCTTACTGTCCACATTGCTGATTTGCCCCGCTGGGTTACACTGGCTTTAACTACCGATGGACTGGATTTTGAAACGGCTCCTTACACAGAACCTTCAGTAGAAAGTACTGATGACCTGGTTAAAATTTTAGAGGAAAATTACGTACAAGGCAAGGCAGATTTAGAAAAAGCCACCGAAGAAAATTTAAACGGTCGCTGGGTACTGAGCATGGGTAAACAAGTGCTTGCCGATTATTCTAAATATGAAACCATCCGCCACTCGCTTAGCCAAACCAGCCACCACCGTGCGCAATTGGGTGTATATTTAAGGTTATTGGATATTCCAATCCCAGGAAGTTATGGCCCAAGTGCAGATGATCAGAACTTTTAGCTTTTTAATCTTTTTTAAAATGAACCATTGAAAACCTGGTACGTTTCAATGGTTCATTCGAAATGACGGTCGGATTACCAGTCCTTTTTCATAATTTATCTCCTCTTTGCTACTTTTAGCGATGAAAAAAATATTCGCGATTTCTGGCAGCACAAAAGCTTCATCAACCAACGGACTTTACCTTTCGGCAATTAGCCAGCTTTTAGGGGCAGCTTATGAGGTAACAATTTTTCCGTCTATTGCAGATATTCCACATTTCAATCCTGATTTAGATCTGGAAAATCCACCACAAAGCATTCAGGATCTTCGCTTAAATATCCTGCAGGCTGATGGCGTTATCATTTCTACACCAGAATATGCGATGGGTTTACCAGGCTCGCTAAAAAACCTGCTTGATTGGACCGTGAGTTCAGCATCTTTTTCTGGTAAGCCCGTATTAGCCATCGTGGCTTCAACACAAGGAGAAAAAGCCTATCAATCTATTATCGATATTTTAACCGTTCTAGAGGCCAGGGTATCTGCTCAGCTCATTCCGTTTGCAAAAGCCCGGATTAATAATGATGCTATTGTAACAGATCACCAAACTTTAGCAAGCCTTAAAAATACCATTGATGCATTTGTTGCCGGCATAGAGAATGGATAACACAATTTATTTCCGTAAAATTGCAGCATGAACAATAACTCTGCAACCCGTTTAAATAAATTCATCAGCGAAAGTGGATTATGTTCACGCCGTGAAGCAGACCGTTATATCGAAAAGGGCACAGTTTTCATCAATGGAAAAAGAGCAAAGGTAGGCGATCAGGTTTTTGCAGGCGATAAAGTGATGGTAAATGGTCACAACATCGAGCCGAAAGAAGAAAGCAATTTTATTCTTCTGGCTTTTAATAAACCCGTTGGCATTACAAGTACAACTGAGGCCAGTGTGCGCGATAATATTGTTGATTATGTGAACCATAGTGAGAGGATATTCCCGATCGGCCGCCTTGACAAAGATTCGTCAGGCCTTATTTTCCTCACCAATAATGGTGATATTGTAAACAAAATTTTAAGGGCAGGGAATAAACACGAAAAGGAATATGTGGTTACCGTTAATAAACCCATTACCGAAGATTTCATTTTCGAAATGAGTAATGGCGTACCAATTTTGGGGGTAAATACACGAAAATGCAAGGTTCGCCAGATCAGCACATTTGTTTTCAATATTATTTTAATTCAGGGTTTAAACAGGCAGATCCGTAGAATGTGCGAATATTTTGATTATGAAGTAACCAAACTCGAGCGTACGCGGATTATGAATATAAACCTTAAAGGTATCCCTACGGGAGAATTCAGGGAGCTTACCGAAGACGAGATGAAAGCCATTACCAAAAGTGTCGAAAACTCATCTTCTGAGGCTAAACCCAAAACCAAAAGCCCTACCAGAAAAAAAACAAATGCCTGGGAGGAAATCCCTGAACTGAGAGAAGAACAGCCTAAAAAAGCATTCAAACCAAAACCATCAGGTCAAAAATCATTTGGTAAGAAACCAGGTGGTCATTCAGGTCCAAAACCTGCAGTTAAAAGTAATTCCGGCAACAGAAATTCGAAACCAGCAAAAGGTAAGTCAAACACAAGAGGCAGAGGAAGATAAGCCAACCAATTGTAAAATTACGTGCTGATTAGTAGCCTTTTAGCTTTAGTCTTTCAGCTTAACGGCTTTTTAAGTACCTTTGCAACAAATGGCAACAGCAAAGAAAACCGATATCCGTGCACTAGATCTTCCCCAATTGCAACAACACCTTGTAGCGATGCAACAGCCTGCATTTAGGGCCAAGCAAATTTACCAGTGGCTTTGGGAAAAATCGGCTACGAGTTTCGAGCAAATGAGTAATCTATCTAAAGATCTTCGTAAGGCTTTGGATGAATCGTTTGCCATTAATGCGGTTCAGGTGAACAATTCCCAGTTCAGTAACGATCATACCATCAAAAATACTTTCCGGTTAGCCGATGGCAACATTGTTGAAGGGGTTTTAATCCCTCTTGAAGACCGAATGACGGCTTGTGTGAGTTCTCAGGTAGGCTGTAGTTTAACCTGTAAATTCTGTGCAACGGGGTACATGGACCGCAAGCGTAATTTAAACGCTGATGAGATTTACGACCAGGTTGTACTGATTGATAAACAGGCGAAACTGAATTACAATAATCCACTTACCAATATCGTGTATATGGGCATGGGAGAGCCATTATTGAATTATGCCAACGTATTAAAGTCTATCGAGCGTATCACTGCTCCTGATGGCTTAAATATGAGCTATAAACGTATTACCGTATCTACCGCAGGCATAGCGAAAATGATCAAAAAACTGGGCGATGATGGTGCTAAATTTAATCTTGCCCTATCGCTTCATGCTGCCAACGATGAAAAGCGTAATGAGATTATGCCTATTAATGAGGCCAACTCTCTAAAAGCACTGGCAGATGCGCTTAAATACTATTTTGCTAAAACCAAAAATCCGGTAACCTACGAATACATTGTTTTCAACCATTTTAACGATGAGATATCGGATGCAATGGATTTAGCCAAATTCTGTAAACATATTCCTTGTAAAGTAAACCTGATCGAATATAATCCAATTTCTTTTGCTGATTTTACTAATGCTGAAGGAGATAAGATTGATGCATTTTCAAATTACCTAAAAAGTCAGGGAATTAATACCAACATCCGTCGTAGCCGTGGTAAAGATATCGATGCTGCCTGTGGGCAGTTAGCCGTGAAAGAAGAGGCGAACGCTTAAATATTTTCCCTGTTTTTATTCTTAACCGTATTTCTTCAAATATTTTTTGGAGCGCAGGTTTCTGTGCGTGTGGGTTGGGTTCCGTCCTGCTGTACGCTTAATCCTTTTGGGAAATCATTTTAACATAAGCAATCATCTTTGCCCAAAAGGGATACCGCTCCCATCAGGGCTATTTAACCCATGACAGAAATATGATGGAAAACGGATGATGGAATTGCCTCTGCGGCAATCAGCATGATCTACGGGAACAACCCTTAACTTATCTAAACTCCTTAATGGTGAGAAATACTTTAGGTTCCTTTTATCATTAAGAAGTTAAGGCCATTAAGAAAAGGAATTTAACTTTAACTGTAAAACGGATGATGGAATTGCTTCCGCGGCGATCAGCGCCATTTGCGGGAACAAGCCTTAACTTATCTTAACTCCTTAATGGTGGAAATAATCCGGACCTGTTAATACCAAATGTTAGCTAATAAAACATATCGTTAAACCCGCTATAAACGAAGAAAACCCTTTAACATTGCTGTTAAAGGGTTTCTTTTAATATTTGGCACCGACCTACTCTCCCACGTGTTACCGCAGTACCATCGGCTCTGGTGGGCTTAACTTCTCTGTTCGGAATGGGAAGAGGTGGACACCACCGATATAGGCACCTAAATTTCTTTAGATAAGCTATCTCGAGCTTAAATGACATATTATTGAAAGAAGTTAGTTTGAAGAACAAACAACAGTCTGTTTGCTTTGAAAGCTTCGGATGATTAGTACTACTCGACTGTGCTGTCACCAGCTTTACATCTGTAGCCTATCAACGTAGTAGTCTGCTACGGTCCTATATGGAATTCTCATCTCGTGGCTAGTTTCGC
>NZ_BAABBY010000020.1:0-55591 GCF_039538295.1 Pedobacter jeongneungensis
TAGCGCGCGGATAGAAATACCACGTAGCTTTTCTTTCACAATTTTTAGCCTAAACTCAGCTGTGTGACTTCTGTTTTTTCTCATAAAAATGCCCCCAAATAGTGTCTAACTTTTTGGGGGCAGTCTATTTCTGTGAGGCTTTCTGTGATCCCGCTGGGATTCGAACCCAGGACCACTACATTAAAAGTGTAATGCTCTACCAGCTGAGCTACGGAATCATTTATTTATGTCCCTTGCGGGGCTGCAAAGATAGAAATTAAATCTATTGTTGCAAAGGATAAATTTAAAATATTTAATATAAAATTAACGTTAATGAAACTCAAAGAGGTTAAATATTTATGAATCATGATGTTAAATTCATTTAAAAAAAATCTTATTCCCGGTATCTTTTTACTGCTTTACATCGAAATGAAATATTTTTTTAAAAGAAGCCTGTTTAAAATATTCAAAACCTTTATATATCCTTTCCGATTTAATGTTGTAGCAAAAAAGTAAGTAAAAAGCAGAATCATTTCTTTTCACCTGAATCTATCCATGAACTAACCAACATTTTAACATTCCTGTTAGTTGTATGAACTGCTGATGATTTTTTTATTTTCATTATTATTTTCATTTTTACGGATACATTCGCTTTTCCCTAATGAATATTGAAAATATTTATGGTGAAGATAAATGGACTGCATTTGGTGGATTTTCGCCACTTATTACAGTCTTTAAGTCTTACCACCCGCTTAATCCCGAAATTGAAAACATTATTAACCGCTATACATTTCCTATACGCTTTGCAAAAAACAAACATATTGCATCGCCGTTAAAGCACAACCGTTATATCTTTCTGATTTTAGAAGGGGCAGTACATGGTTACCTTAAAATGGGAAATAAAAAAATTACCACATGGATTGCTGCAGAAAACGAACTGGCAGGAACAATCAGGAATTTGTGGGAGAATGAAATATCCGACGAATATATTGAAACGATTGATCCGGTGTTTGCGATTGCCATTCCGCATGAAATGTCGAAACTACTTTACGAAAATTTCCCCATCGCCAACTATGTAGGGCGTAAAATGACTGAAATTTATTTTCAGGGGGCAACCGAAAGGGCATTCATCTGCAGACTTCCTACTGCATTAAAACGTTACCAAAGGTTTTTAGTTTCTTATCCACACCTGATTAACCGTGTACCATTGAAGTATGTAGCTTCGTTTATAGGCATGCGGCTCGAAACACTTAGCCGAATCAGGAAACAGGCTTTAATTGAAGATGGTAAATAATTTTTCAACTCATAAGGGTTGTAACACCAATAAAAAAGCGGGACCGATTAAAATCAGTCCCGCTTTTTTACTAAATTTTCTTTTAAAACTTAACCGTATTCAAGTTTTTATCCACTAAAACCCCATCATTAACTTTAAGGTTAAACTGAAGTTTACGTTTGGCTTTCAATTTCAGGATAAATAAATCGCTGGTTCCGTTTAAGGCATCTTTAGCCCCAACATTTATAAATGTTGGGTACAAAACCTTATCTCCGTTGGTATGTAGGCGATCGTTGGTGAAATTGTCCATTTGTTTCACATTTAAGTTCTGCACGCTTACAAAATCATAATCCTGCGCATGGTATGGCAAGGCGAAACTTAAAGCATTTATAGATTTAAGGTTCAATCCTTTTACTTTAATCTCCACAATCTCATCTTTGTTATAGGCCTGTTTTGCAGTACTGATTTCCAACTTACCCGCAACCTTCTCAATTTTACTATCGTTTACACCACCATCAAGCTGAGTGGCTACTACTGAAATATCGTAGGCATCAATCAGGTTGTTTTTATTGATGTCGCCATTGCTGATATAACCTTCAAAATCGGCATCACCTTTTCTTAGCCCGGTATAGTTGATGTAAGAAGTTAAATCGTTCCGGTCAATCAAACGGTCGTTATTGATATCGCCGGGCAGGTAACTTTCGGTTCCGGCAACTTTAAACACGTATAATTCGCGTCCAGATCCAAAACCACCCACACCATCGGCAACTGCAATTTTAATGTAACGTGCAGTTGGATGACTTGTGAAGTTAAATATTTTAACATCACCATTATTTGCCCACTCAAAAGTGCCTGCATCCGTCCAGCTTTCTTTATTGTTGCTGTAAAACACTTTACCTTTTAATAATATTCCGTTGCCTCTCCCGCTACGTGGCAGGTAATGAAATTTATCCAGCTGATTAATTGATTTAAGATCAATAACCATATCAAAAGGAACCGATTTTACACCCCATTTGGTGTGCCATATGTTACCTTCATCAAAATCAAACAATTTATCTACACCCTCACCATCCTGATTTTCGGCTGTAGTTTGGGCTGCAATACCCTGAATGGCAAATTCTAAAGGATTAGATTTAGTGGTAGCTTTAATTTCAGTCCAGTCAGAATAACCATCCTTATTTACCGCACGCAATTTAAATGTGTAAGGCGTTTCGGCCGATAAACCATCAAATAACAGGGCCGTATCGCGGATAGTGGTGTAGTGCATGTCATTGAAATCGATTTCATAAAAATCTGCATGATTTACTTTGCTCCACGTTGGGGTAAGTGAGTAAGCTTCTTTGTTTTTATCGGTGACACTTGCGTTCGATGGAGCAGCTAACTTTCCTGTTGATACGCGTTGTTTATCAGCAGGTTCAAATTTAAAGCCATCTATATTAACGGTTACAGGATTGATTGTAATGTCGGTAGCCTGAATTTTGATTAAAACCTGAGGATTTTTTGTAATTACAACTTTTTCAAAATCGCTGCCTTTTGTAGCAAAACGGTTCAAGTTCGGTGCGGCATCATAAAAGAATACGTTGCTCTGTTTCAAAAACGCCTCTTTTGAATTTACTTCTGTGAGTTTAATTTTATCATTCCCCACCTTAACCGTAAGCTTTTTAGGCTTTTCGGTTACGTTAACCACCAATTCGGTTGTTTTTTCTTTAATAAAACCCTCAAAATCACCTTTTGTAATATTAATGGTTACCGAAGCATTATTTTTTTGATCTGATGTCAACTCAATTAAGGTCGACGCGCCTTTACCTATTTTATAAGCTTCTGTTGTTCCATCATCATCATATTCGGTAAATGAGGTACTCCCTGATGGATAAAGTTCGTAAATCCTATTGGCTTTATTAATCTCAGAAACATTGTTGTTTGGATTTGTCATTGGAATAATCGCTCCATTTTTCACGAAAACAGGTAATTTCCAAAGTGGTGCGGCAAAACTGTTAAGGATGCAGTTTCCGGTATATTTTTCACTGGTAAAATAATCGATCCAGATTCCTTCCGGCAGGTAAATGCCGTTGCGGATATCATTTCCTTTATCGTCTGATTTAGTCGCCTGATAAATTGGTGCTACCAGAAAAGACGGGCCATATAAATACTGATACTGTGTTGAAATTCCTTTGGTATAAGCATTTGGATATTCCAGGAACATGGCCCTGATGATCGGCAAACCTGTAAGGGCTTCTTTCGCGATGCTATAGGTATAAGGTATTAATTCGGATTTCAGCTTTAAATAGTTTCGGTTGATGGAAGCCACAGGTTCTCCTAAGGCGTGCGGATATTTTTCGTTGGCACCCCAGCCATCCATGTTCAACTGCATTGGCGTAAAGGTTTTCCATTGGAAATCGCGGGTGTTGATGGTTTGATTTTTACCACCAAAAATACCATCCATATCGGAAGTAATGTTTGGCTGACCGGATAAACCTGAACCTAAGTAGGTTGGAATGTGAAAACGGATATATTCCCATACCCCGCCGGTTTGATCGCCCGACCAGATGCCTGCATAGCGCTGTGTACCTGCCCAGCCATCCAACGAGATGATGAAAGGCCTGCTGCTGTTGCCATAATAAGGCATAATCTGCGCTACATCGGCTACCCCGTTTAACCCGAATGAGTAACCCGCGCCTACCCATGCCACATCGGTTTTTAATACACGAACACCGGCATCTCTGGCTTCTTTGATGATATCGCGCTGTAATAAAGCACTTACCCCGGTTTTGGGGTGGAGATCTGATTGGGTCCACAAACCTATTTCAACACCGTTTTTACGGGCATAATCGCCAAAACTTTTTAAGTTTTGAATGTTGCCGTCCAATGTTTCGGTTTGGCCATATCCTGCCCCATAACCATCGTTAGGAAGCACCCAGCCCAAGGGCATGTCATTCTTTCTGTAGCGATCAATCACCGCACGTGCTGAAAACTGATAATTGTTTTTCTCGCCGTTTAACGATTCTTTTATCCCGCCGTTATCTTTCTGGCTTTCCTTGTAGCGTTTTCCATCTTCAAACAAAGTTCCTTTTTCATCTTCTTTCCAAAAATCGCGGTTGTAAGCATTTAAATGTCCCTGGTAAAAACCGAATTTCGGCAATAATACAGGATTCCCTGTAAGCTGGTAAAAATCATTCAATAAAGGCACGACACCGTTACTTACCATAAAAAAGGCATCCAGGTAACCGGTTTCGTGTGTTAATTTAACCAGTCCTTTTTCTTTAGCACCAAAATTGTAATTTCCTTTATTAAAGGTGTACCACATTACGGCATAACCGTTTGTAGACCAGTAATAAGGTGTTGGCGAAGCTACTCCACCGTCTGTCCAGCTGTTTTGGTTTTCGATGGAAATGGCTTTTCCTTTATGCGAGAAACGACCATTTTGCACACCGCCCCCATAAAAATATTCATCCGGATTTTCTTTAAAGCTGAGTGTTACTTTTCCTTTTTCGAACTGAATGGGGATAAGTTCTTCTAAAGCCACTGCCTGTGTAGCGAGGTTAATGACCTTAATTAAAGAAGTATTTTTATCGATCAGAACGGTAATCTTTGCTGTAGAAATGAATAACTGATTATTTTCATCCTTAATTTCCAGTTTCGATACCGGCCTGCGCGGATTTTCTACCAGAATTTTAGCCTCTGGTTTTGCTTCAGGGTCACGGATAAACCCACCAGTGGGATCCTGAAAAAGGCGGAAAATATTATCGCCATAAAAATCGAGTGTTAAGCGCTGGTTATCGGTAAGCAATAACTCAATTGTGGTTGAATTGATCTTTTTTACATCAGTTACCCTGATGCTTTTTTGAGCAGTCTGGTTGTTTTTTTGCGCCATTTCCTGTGCGAAAACACAGGCTGGAAATGCGTAAAAAAGAGCCGTAAATGCTAACAGGATTATGGTTTTAGAGCGTTTGTAAAAGGGTTGCAGGGCCATTAAGATTTGATTTGGTTATGTTATGTAGTCAGGCAAGCTTATTGTAGAAGCTGCTGTTGGCTAAAGTTAGCAATGATGCATAAGGAAACGCTGTGTTTTTAAGCACAAACACCGCGCAATCGTTTGTCTATCATGTTTTTTACTTTATTTAGCAAAGCGCTTGAGTAAGGAACCGGGGTTTAGAGTTGAGAGCCGGTTAACCGGTAACCGATAGACCATTCTACCTAAAAATTTTACAATTAATAAGGATTTATGGCAGGCGTTTTGCATACAGATGGCAAAATAAGATTAATGAGCCTTTTAGTACCCCAAGCTTATAGTTGCGTAATCATTGATGACAGCCGCATGAGTAAGCCACTTTTCGAAAATTTCGTTTCCCAAATAGATAAACTTGAACTTAAAGGCAGCTTTACGGATAAAGTAGATGCTATGGCCGCTTTCTGGACATTCGGAAAAATAGATTTCCTTTTTTTAGACGTACAAATGGATATGTCGGGCATTGATGTAGCCAGGATGCTCAAAAACAGCGTAAAATATGTTGTAATTTTAGGTACGCAGGGCACGCAGGCAATTGATACTTTTGCTAATAAGTGTAAATTTTTATCAAAACCACTCGATTTTACAAATTTTTTAAACGCAATTGAGCAGTTGATTTCTGTTTAGTCCGAAGTCATTAGTCTGAAGTTATAAGTCGATTATCCGACAAAATGACCAATAACCAATGATCAATTAACTAATGACCAACAAACTTAAATATCCGAATAATCGGTGGGGTAAATAAATTTTGTATCGTTTTTAGAGACATTGTGCTGATACTCTGGCATTGCAGATAACTTTTTCCAATAATCATCGGCAGAAAAAGCCTTCCAGTGTTCATCTCTGTCTGCCTTATTCTCAAAAGTAGTCAGGTACATCAGGTTCGGCATGCGACTTCCTGAAATTACTTCTCCGTAAAATACGGCATTAAAATTAAGCCGCTTAAATAAACCTATTTCATCGCCTTTATTAAACATCTGCACTTTATTCTGGTAATATTTTTCGGTAGGCGATTCGTAACTCCTTAGTTCATACACCCTTTCTTTCATTGGTGATTTTAATTTGGGCAGCATAAAAGCGGGTGCACCTTCAAAAGCTTGTAAAATAATGGATTCAAGGCGTTCATAAGGCGCATCGTTATATGTCGCATCCAGATAGGTCTTGCCGTCGATGCTATATTGCTGATCTTTGGCAAGTTTTTTATCGAGTTCTAAAACGCCATGAAATGATTTTAAAGGAATAAATACATAGATAAGTTTTTCATTTGCCGTAGCCGGATCGCTTACAATAGGTTTAAACACGCCCACTTTTGCAATTCCGGATCGGTGGAGTGCGGGCAAATAAGCTTTCTGTAAATACTCATCCACGGTTTTTTCCTGCGCATCGTTTTTTAAATGGTAAATTTTAATCTGATAGAAATCTCTCTTCGCTGCATGTGCTGCAAATGCATTAAATGCTAAGAAAAACAAAAACAAACCGGATATTCTGATCTTTGGCAACATATTTACTGATGATTAAAATGATTTGGCACTAATGTACCGATTATCAGTTAAAAAAAATCAGTTAACAGTTTGTAATCGACGGTTTATAGTAGCAATTGAATAAATAACCAATAACTAATGACCAATAAACTAATGATCAATAAACTAATGACCAATCAACCAATGACTACTGAACTAATGACCAATCACCAATCTACTTTGAAATATTTGGATTTGGCGGTTCGGCATTAAGCAAGTGTTTCACAAAAAAATCGCGCTTACGCCTCCGTCCATAAATACCTCCATCACTATGGCCCATCCCTGGTATGCTTAAAATATCAAAATTCTTATTCGCTTTAATTAAGGCATCTGCTAACCGATAGGTTGATTCTGGCGGTACATTTTCATCCGCTTCGCCAACAATCAAAAATAAATTACCCTGTAATTTGGCCGCATTTGTAATGTTAGATTGTTCTTCATAATGCGGTCCTACGGGATAACCCATCCATTGCTCGTTCCACCACTGCTTGTCGATCCGGTTATCATGGCAGCCACAAGCAGAAACGGCCGCTTTGTAAAACTCCGGATGAAATAACAGTGCCCCCGTTGAGCTTTGTCCACCTGCAGAAGTACCATAAATTCCCACGCGTGTAATATCTGCATTCGGATATTTCGCTGCCATGGCTTTCATCCATAATATCCGGTCAGGAAAACCGGCATCGGCAATATTTTTCCAGCATACATCATGAAAGGCTTTAGACCGGTTAGCCGTTCCCATTCCGTCAATCTGCACCACAATAAACCCTAATTCAGCCATACTTTGCATTTCGCTGGCCGGTAAAAAGTTTTTAGGCACAAAACTATCGTGCGGCCCTGCATAAATATTTTCGATAACGGGATAGGTTTTGCTGGCATCCATGTTTGATGGAAAGCAAACGATGCCCCATATGTCGGTTACACCATCTCGTCCTTTAGCTACAAATACCTCAGGTAATTTAACACCAGTAGCCAAATACGCCTCCTTTTGCCCGTGTTCTATTTCAGTTATTTTTTTTGTGCTCGCCGTTAACCTTAATGCTGTAACTGGTGGAACATTGACCTGAGAATAGGTATCAAGGTAATATTTACGATCGGGAGAAAAACTGAGGCTGTGGTTGCCTTTTTCGGGCGTAAGGTCAATCAGGCCATTACCGTCAAAGCCAATGCGGTAATAGTGGATAAAATATGGATCTTCTCTATTATTCATGCCGCAGGCCCTGAACCAAACCTGGCGCTTTATTGCGTCTACACTATCAATATCACGTACCACGTAATCTCCTTTAGTAATGAGCGACTGTTTCCCGCTGAGCGTATTTACAAGATAAAGGTGCTGCCAGCCATCCTGCTCGCTGGTATATAACATTTCATTTGTTTTAAGCAGGTAACGGGTGTAAATCCGGCTTTCGTAAATGAAAGTTTTTGTTTTTTCGTCGATGATATTTTTGGTTTTACCCGTTAGCACATCTACTTCAATCACCCTGAAACGCTGATGGCCCCTGTCTACTTTTTCGTAGCTGTAATACCTGCTGCTGCCCGAACGCCAATGCAGGTCTGGGGGACCGAAAAAATCAATCGGATCTGCATCTACCTTAATGGCAGTTTTAGCTGATACATTAAAAACGTAGGGTTGGTACGCCGTAAAATCATCGCCCGGCTGTGCATATTCTCTTGATTTTAACTCGCCCCGTGTAGTACCGGGAACGGAACTCAATACATAATGTACTTTTTTAATTTCTTTGGGATCGGTTTTGTAAGCCACTATAGTTTTGCTATCCGGCGACCATTCAAAATCGCCATAGGGTTTGCCGGCATTGCCATCGGTGCTCAATTGTGTTTCTGCTTTGGTTTTAAGATCGACCACAAACAGGTTTCCTCCACGAATCAGGATTTCGTTTTTACCATCGGGCGATTTTGGCGATTCGCGGTTCCTTTGCCAACGCGACCGACGTTGTTGTAAGGCTTTTTTAGCAAAATAGCGGTAAATTGTGGTGTCGCTGGTATTGGTCAGGCTAAAATCGCTAAGATTGAGTTGAAACCAGTTATCCTGTATTTTTATTTTCGCGGTATTTCCCTGTTCAGCGAAATACAATTCAGCAAATTGAATTTTTAGCGGATTTTGTTTTTTACCAGTAATTTTCTCAATATTCCTGGCTACGATATCATGATCGAACGCCAACTTACGTTTTCCGCTTGCCGCATCTACATAATAATATTCCCAGGTTCGGTTGGGCAGGTTCTTTTTATACCAGAATGCACTTCCATCTTTTTTCCAGTACGGAACAATATCATTATTGGTTGGAATATTGCGTAGTGCAGTATCGAGTTTAGCAGATAATTGATACGCGCTGGCCATTTCTACAGCGCCCGGAGCATAAGGACTTAATTTTGACTGTTGTGCTTTTGTTTGAAAAAGAACTAAATTTAACAGAATAAAAATTACTGGCATTTTAGCCTTAGAAAAAATCATTATTATATTTTTTGGTTATAAATACGGGATTATGAGCGTTGGTTGCACTTTACGATAAGCAACATTTTAAAAATCAGGTAAAAGGCATCTCCCTCCATTTGAAAAAACGGCTATTTTTTATGATGAAAGAAGATAATCTATTCGTTTAAGCGCCTACGTAATTCACTTTACTTACGTTGTTGTAAGTATCGATATAAGACCGTGGCGATTGGCCGATAATGCTTTTAAATACCCTGTTAAAATTAGTAATACTATTAAAACCGGCTTTATAAGCTACTCCTGAAATACAATCTGCTTTTTCGTCCGAGATCAGGCTCTTACATGCGTCGTTGATTCTCACTTCGTTTAAAAATGAAACAAAGGTGTGTCCGGTGTGCTTTTTAAAGTACCTGCAAAAGGCTTGCGGAGTCATAAAAGCGGTATTGGCTACATCTTCCAATGAAATCTGGTTATTGTAATTCTGGGTAATAAAACTGATGATCTTGCTCAACCGCATCCCTTCATTTTCGCTAACATTAGTTGAATAAATATCCGAGCAGAGGGATTCTACATTTTCGTTTAAATCCTGCAAACTGTTGATCAGTTTTAAAAAATTAAACAGTACATCTACACCCGTTGCGTGATGAACATTGAATAATTTGGCCACGATATCTTTGGTAAAGCCAAGAGGAATTTTAAAACCGTGTTTATTTTTAGTCAAAAAAGCGCTTGCCATTTTCATTTCCGGAAGATTGAACAATGAAGCAAGAATGCCATTGGGATTGAAATAAACCGAACATGCTTTGATTGTTTTATGGCTATCTGCCGAAAAATATTCAGGATTACTTTTAAATAAATGCGGAAGCTTTGCACCGATTACAAAAATATCGCCCGACCGGAAGCTATGCATATCGTTCCCTGCAATTAAAGTACCTTCTCCACTTTCGATGTAAGTGATCTGCCATTCGTCGTGGCGGTGCAGATATTGATAAAAATACGGCAATTCGATGTGTTCCGATATAACACTCTTATCATCGGGCACAAGCAGGGTAAATGGTAATACTTTCATAGTCTGGTTAGATTTGGTTCGGTTTACAGATTACGAATTGAATGTAAGGATATTAACCATAAAAATCAAACAAATACCGAATCAAGTTAAAATCCTGCTATAATTTAATAATATATGGCAGATTTTGTCTGGTATAAGACCGTACCACTGCAAAAAATGAAAACATCTATTTTGGGATTACAAATACCGGCTAACTTCTACAGTAAGTTAACGCGATACTGCAAAAGGTTCCAATTTTAAATCAGTTGCAGTTCCGGCAACAATCTGGCTAACAAGTAATCCCGTTGCAGGGCCTAAACTCAAACCCATCATGCCATGACCAGTTGCTATGATCAGGTTATCTCTTTTTTCACTTCTGCCTATGTAAGGTAAACCATCCGGGGAAGATGGACGGAAACCATACCAGATGTCTTTTTCTGCCGGAAGTGCAGGCTTTAAATCAGGGAAATAAGCCGGCACCGATTCTACAATGCCTTTAACCCGCTGCATGTTTATCCGGTTATTAATTTTATCCAATTCCATTGTCCCTCCGTACCTGATCTGACCGTTCATTGGTGTAATGGCTACCCTCGCTTCGCATAACAATGCCGGAATAGTTAAACGGTTTTGGGGTTCGGCCTCCATAAAAGAATAACCTTTTCCTGGCATTAAAGATATGTTGATATCAGCCATTTTAGCCACCGCAGGTGACCAGGAGCCAGTAGCTATCACATACTGATCTGCTTCCCAGGCCTGTATCCCTGTGAAAACTTTCGTGATGCGATTGCCTGCCACTTTTATCTGATCAACCTCCTTACCCCGTTCAATCTTTACACCATTTTCGGTTAAATATCCGAGTAAGGCATTCATTAATTTTGTTGGATAGAGGTGTGCATCGCAATGGTAATGTACCGCACCTAAAACATCCAGCTTTAAACCGGGCTGTAGTGCCCTGCACTCATTGGCGCTTAATACGGCCATATCCAAACCCAGTTCTATCGCCCTTGCTGCCAGATGAGCTTCTTCTTCACCTGCCTTTTCCGTTTTGTAAAAGGCAAGAATACCATTACTGGTGAGCCCGAAATTAAAATCCGGCTCTTTTGCCAGGTCTTCGTATAGCTTTTTACTTAATAAAGAAAGATCGCGCAAAGGTTCTGCCGATTGGCTAACATGTTTTGCAGTGGCATGTTTCATAAATTTCAGTCCCCAGTTAATGAGATTTGCATTTAATGACGGGCGGACGTAAAACGGACTTTTACTGTTAAACATCCATCTGATACCCTGTTTAATCATTCCGGGTGCAGCCAAAGGCACAAAATGGCTCGGTACAATCATTCCCGCATTACCAAAAGAGCAGTTGTCGGTAATGTCGCCTTTATCTAAAACAGTTACTTCGTATCCTTTTTTTTGCAGGTAATATGCTGAAGTTAAACCCACAATCCCACCACCAATAATTAATACCTTCGACATTCTTTTAATTTATTTACTGATCAATTTAAAAACTTACTATATCACCTGAAATCCATGTGCGTATGGATCATCTTCGGCATCAATTTTAATCGTATTGTAACCAAATACTTTTGCCCAGCCCTCTACACTTGGGATAATTGCTTTGATTCCGTTCAGTTCTACTTCTTCTTCTACCCTCCCTGTAAATTTGCTGCCGATGAAACTTTCGTGGATAAAATCTTCTCCCAATTTTAATTTCCCTTTGGCATGCCACTGCGCCATACGTGCAGAAGTACCGGTACCACAAGGTGACCGATCGATGGCTTTATCGCCATAAAAAACGGCATTTCGGGCGGTTGATGTAGGGTCGATTGGTTTACCTGTCCATAATACATGGCTACAGCCGTTTATTGTCGGATCAAGCGGGTGAACAAAAGTATATTTTTCGTTAATGCGTTTTCTGATGGTTTGGCTCCAGGTAATTAATTGTGAGGCTGAATAGTTTTCCAATCCGGGAAAATTCTGCTGAGGATCAACAATCGCATAAAAATTGCCTCCATAGGCTACATCAAAAGTAAGCAGTCCTAAATCCGGACATTCAATTTCTAGGTTTTCGGCAGCGAGATAGGAAGCTACATTTTTTAACTTAACAGATTTAACTTTTCTTCCTTCCTGCCTGTATTCGATTAACACGAGCCCTGCCGGAGCTTCCATTCTGATTATACCGGGTACTTTTGGTTTAATCAGCCCTTCTTCAATCGCAATGGTAATGGTACCAATTGTTCCGTGGCCGCACATGGGTAAACAGCCGCTGGTTTCGATAAAGAGCACGGCAACGTCGTTATCCGGATCGTGAGGTGGATAGAGAATACTGCCCGACATCATATCATGCCCACGTGGCTCGAACATTAAACCCGTTCTGATCCAGTCAAATTCTTTTAAAAAATGCTGACGTTTTTCACTCATATTTGAGCCAATAAGCTGTGGACCACCACCTGCAACCAGCCTCACCGGATTTCCACAGGTGTGCGCATCTACACAAAAAAATGTTTTACTCATGAGATTTGGTTAATTTTTGATTAACGGTTCTGAAAATATTTAAAGGGTTACCGTCCTTCAGTTCATCCGGTAAAAGTTCCTGTTCCCAATCCTGGTAAGCCAATGGCCTTACAAAACGGTTGATTGCAGTAGAACCTACTGATGTAAAGCGGCTATCGTTAGTTGCAGGGAAAGGCCCGCCATGTTGCATGGCTGCACAAACCTCCACGCCGGTAGGCACGCCGTTTAAAATGATCCTTCCGGTTTTACCGGTGAGTTTACTTAGCAAGACTTCATAATGCTGAAGCTCCTGCTTTTCGGCCATCAGGGTTACGGTCAATTGTCCTTCCAATACATCAATTGCTTTTTCAAGTTCAGCAACATCATCAGCCACTACCAGCAAGGAATATGGTCCAAAAATTTCTTCACGGAGTTTTGGGTTTTTGATAAAATCAGCGGCACTTACCTGTGCAATTTTTGCCTGCGACTGATTTTTTAATTCATTATTATTCAGATTAGATGAAGCTATAACCTCAACTCCTGCTTCATTTATAATTTCTGCAGAAAGTTGACTATAATTGCCTGCAATACCTTCGGTAAGCATGGTTGCTGATGGGATAACCGCAATGGCTTCTTTTAAAACAGTTTTAAAATTATCGAGCCCCGGAGACTGAACAGCGAGTAATAAACCAGGGTTGGTACAAAACTGACCGGCACCCAAAGTAATAGAAGCTGCATATTTTTTGGCCAGTTCTGCTGCCTGTTTTTCTATAGCCTGCGGAAGAAAGATAACCGGATTAATACTTCCCATTTCGGCAAAAACCGGGACAGGTTGCTCACGCTGATGCGCTAAATTAATCAAAGCCATACCTCCCTTAAACGAACCTGTAAAAGTTACTGCCCTAGTTAACGGATGTTGCACAAGATTAGCTCCTATGGTATAACCATCATCATATAACATGGAAAAAACACCTTTTGGCATCCCGGTTTTGTCCGCAGCTTTTATAATGGCTCCGCCTACTAAAGCACTGGTACCATAATGTGCCGGATGTACTTTTACTACTACCGGACAACCAGAAGCCAGCGCCGAAGCGGTATCACCTCCTGCTACCGAAAAAGCAAGCGGAAAGTTACTCGCGCCAAAAACCACTACCGGGCCAACCGGCACCAGCATTCTTCTGATATCCGGACGAGGTAAAGGTTGCCTTTCAGGCAGGGCTGTATCTATAATCGCATCCACCCAAGAGCCTTCGGAAACAAGATTGGCAAATAACCTTAACTGCCCGGTGGTTCTGCCCAGTTCGCCCTGCAAACGGGCTAATGGCAGGCCACTTTCGGCCGAAGCCCTGTTTACCAGTTCTTCACCAAGCTGGGCAATTTCGTCGGCAATGGCATTCAAAAAAGCAGCCTTAAGGTCTTTATTTAAACTTTTGTAACTATAGAAAGCCGTAGTTGCTGCTGCTAAGGCTTCATCAACCAAACTTTTGTTTGCTTTAGAAAATTCGCCATCAAGCGTTAATCCTGTAGCAGGATTAACGGCTTTAAGGCTTTTTTCATTAACTTCTGCATAGGCACCGGCTACAATATTTTTTCCGTTCATATTTGATTTTTAAACTATTTGCCCCAACTTCCGGCTGGTAATTCAGGACGAACAGCTAATGCATCGTTGATAATTTTCAATACTTTTTCTCTTTCTGCCCCGCTTAACGGTAAACGTGGTGCACGCACAGCCTCTGTTCCTAAGCCGGTGGCTACCTCTGCCAGTTTAATGTATTGTACCAATTTGGCGTGGATATCCAGTTCCAACACAGGTAAAAACCAGCGGTAAATGGTGAGGGCTTCGGCAATGCGGTTTTGCTTGATCAGCCTGAAAATTGCTACGGTTTCTCTTGGAAAAGCATCAACCAAGCCTGCAACCCATCCATGGGCACCCATTACGATACTTTCCATCGCCAGGGGATCTACGCCGGTAAAGATTTTAAACCGGTCGCCAAAGCGGTTGATTAAACGGGTAACATTTGAAACATCTCTCGTTGATTCTTTTATCGCCTGGATGTTATCATATTTGGTTAACACTTCAAACATATCCAGTGTTACCTCGATTTTATAGTCGACCGGGTTATTGTAAATCATGATGGGCAGACTGGTGCTTTCTGCAATCGCCCCGAAAAATGCAAGGGTTTCATCGGCCGCTGCATTATAACGCATTGGTGGCAATAACATCAATCCGTTTGCGCCAAGTGATTCTGCTTTTTTAGCGGCTTCAATCGCTTTTTTTGTGGTAGACTCCGCAATGTTCAACAAAACAGGTACACGGCCGTTTACGAGGCTTAAAGTGTGCGACAGCAGGCCAAATTTTTCTTCATCAGTAAGCACACTGGCTTCGCCAAGTGATCCACCCAAAATAATGCCTTCTGCGCCTGCTTCCAGCTGTGCTTCGATATTTAAATCGAAAGCCGGAAAATCCAATTCATCATTCGCTGTAAACTTAGTGGTTACAGCAGGAAAAACTCCCGTCCATTTGATACTCATTTACTTTTATATTTTTTAATATTAAGATTGATATGAATTTTAACTAAATTTTAGCTTTAGTTAATTAAAATATCATCATTTAGGTCTATCGTAAATAAACCTTTTAAATGATTTTCAAATTTAGGGGATATGTAAACGGCAACATTGTTGGATTTTAACCAATACCGACCGGAAATGCACCATTTGGGATGGCTGGTAGAAATGAAGAGAAAACAATCGGATGGAAACATCTAATCGCATCAAGTATAAGAGACATGATTATGAAAAGTATCAGTCAGCTTGAATGTTCTCATGTGACTAAGGTGGTCAATTTAAATAGTACAGGTTTATTTTTATCGACCACCTAAGTTTTACATGTTGTTTAATATATTAAACGAAAACATTCGATTACAAAAAACGGTATTCTTTTTAAAGAATACCGTTAGTTAAATTTGTTAAGTGTTACTATCAGACCGCACGAATAATACGCGGGCGAAATAGCGATCGTTGGAAGATTGCTTCTTCGGCTGAAAAAGCCTTCATCGCAATGACGACCTCTTGTTGCCTTACAGCACGAATATCAAAACACTTTAGTGCATCTTTTTAATAAGCACCGCTTCTGATCGATTCAACTTCTGCAGTAGTTAAGGCTAAATGTTTACCTAACATTCTGCTTCCGTTTTCGGTAACCAGAAAATCGTCTTCTACCCTGATGCCGCTAAAGTTTCTAAACTGCTCTAATTTATCGTAGTTGATAAATTCGGTAAATTGATTGGCGGCTTTCCAGCGGTCGATCAGTTCGGGGATGATGTAAACACCGGGCTCAACAGTTAATACATAACCTGCTTCGAGCGCCTTGCCTAATCTTAACGATTTTAAACCAAACTGTGTTGTATTTTTAACAAGGTCATCGGTATAACCTACGTATTGCTCACCTAAATCTTCCATATCATGTACATCGAGGCCCATCATATGGCCGGTGCCGCATTGAAAAAACATGGCATGCGCACCAGTCTGTACGGCATCGTCTACATTTCCTTTCATCAATCCAATATCTTTTAAACCTTGCGCAAGTATTTTACAGGAAGCCAGGTGTACATCTAAATACCTTACACCGGGAGCCAAAAGGTTTTTAGCGTAGGTATAGGCATTGAGTACAATATCGTAAACATCTTTTTGCTCAGGGCTAAATTTCTTGCCTACCGGAAAAGTACGGGTAAGATCGCCGGCATAACCTAAAGCGGTTTCCACACCCGAATCGTTGAGTACTAACTGGCCCTCTTTAAGCTGGTTTCCGTGGTAGTGGTTATGGAGAATTTCGCCCTGAACGGTGAGGATAACCGGATAAGCCAGATTGCCTCCTGAGGCCAATGCCTCGCCCTGAATTTTTGCTGCAAGCTCACGCTCGTACATCCCGGGTTTTGCCTGTTGCATTACCATTAGATGAATATCGGCAGAACGCGATGCGGCACGATCCAGTTCTACTATTTCTTCAGCTGACTTAACTGAACGCTGTGAAACAACTGCCTTTATAAAATCAAGCGATGCATGTTCTTTAAGCTGACCAATCGGAATGTTAAACCAATTTGCCAGTTTAATTTTATTCTCCGGGCGATACGGTGGTAAAAAATGAACTGCACGTTTTTTTATCTGATATTGCTCGAGGTAGGCATCAAGTTGATCAAGGGGCAGCACTTTGGTTAGGCCTGAGTCTGCACTTTTTTCGGCTAATGTTTTTTGACGACCCATCCAAACGATATCATCAATACCCATTTCGTTGCCAAACAGAATGGTTTCATCTTCGTCTAAATCAATAATTGCAGCCAGTAAAGGTTCGCTGATCCCAAAGTAATACAAAAAGGTACTGTCCTGCCTAAAATGGTAGGTGTTATCTTTATAGTTCATGGGACTATCTTCGTTACCCAGAAAGAGTAATATCCCGGAATTGATTTTTGATTTTAATGCGGAACGTCGTTGGAGGTAAACTTTCTTTTCAAACATATTTTTATGAATTAGGCAAATATCCCAAAAGTGATCTTTATGCAATAGCTATTAAACAGAATGGCTAAAATATGGGTTGTATTTGCAAATTATAAGCTATTTATAAAAGTCATAATAATATTCTGCTTACCGAAAAATTAGTACAAAATCTGACGGTAATTAAATTAAAGACTATAAACAGTTGATTATCAAATTTGTGATTGAATAAGTATCTGATTTAGTAGGAGCAATCACATACAATTAAAGTTTTTATTCAATATTTAATTCCGAATAATTTATTTATATAATTGAATGATAACACTTTAAATAATTTTATATTAACATATAATACCATCAAGCTATACAGTTTATTCATTATCAATTCATAATAGTGAATATAATAATAAAAACTTTGTTGTAAAGCTCAAGAAATTATAAAATATTTCATTGAAGATTATCGTAGAATAGTGCTCAATCGTGATCTTAGGAGAAATCTCTAATTATAATTTTAAAGATTTCTCCACCCTGTCGAAATGATGATTCAAGGATACACCTGTCATTCCAATTCTTCATTTGTTATAACTGGCCTCCTGAAATGATGATAAATTAAATCGCCTTACACTTTTCTTTCAGCCATGCAG
Source organism: Pedobacter jeongneungensis (assembly GCF_039538295.1). Taxonomy (NCBI): domain Bacteria; kingdom Pseudomonadati; phylum Bacteroidota; class Sphingobacteriia; order Sphingobacteriales; family Sphingobacteriaceae; genus Pedobacter; species Pedobacter jeongneungensis. Next base: position 17,892 of record NZ_BAABBY010000020.1, read on the forward strand.
CTTCTTCTACAGAAAGCAAAGGTTGAAGCTGGTTAAAAACTGTTTGATTATAGTGGTTTAACCAGGCAAGCTGATGGCTTTCTAAAAGTGATTTATTTATAACCGAAGTATCAATGTAACATAAGGTTAATGTTTCAAAAGCAAGGAAATCACCAAATTCAGTATGGTTGTGGGAAATGCATAAAACCAGGTTCTCAATCCTCACACCGTGTTTTGCAGGACGATAAATACCAGGTTCGATTGAGGTTACCATACCAGGTTTAAAGGGAATATCTACATTAGCCGGGCTAATGGTCTGAGGTCCTTCATGTACGTTCAGAAAAAAACCAATACCGTGACCAGTGCCATGGCCGAAGTTGATTCCATACTCCCAAAGGGGTTTTCTACAAACAGCATCGATCTGGTAACCATTTGTACCTGCCGGAAAGATGAGTTTAGATCCTTCTATCAAACCTTTTAACACCAAAGTATAATCGTCGGCCTGGCGTACTATGCAATTGCCAATGGGTATCACTCTGGTAATATCGGTTGTGCCATAAAGGTACTGTCCTCCTGAATCGACCAGAAACAAACCATCGCCATTAATCTCCTGATCACTCTCGGCTGTTACAGTATAATGTGGCAGTGCACCATTGGCATTATAGCCCGAAATGGTATTAAAGCTTAAACCAACGAAAGAAGCATTTTCGGCCCTGAAAGCATCCAGTTTTTGAGCAGCAGACCACTCTGTAATCTTTTCTTTTCCCAGACGATCTTCCAGCCATTTAAAGAACCTGGTTAAAGCTACACCATCATGCAGCATGGCTTTCCCGATATGTTTGATTTCCGTGTCGTTTTTCAGGCTTTTTAAATGTGTGACCGGATTAATCCCTGAAATTATTTTAGCTGTTTGGGGTAAAAGCTGATAGAGGCCAAAGCATGTCCGTTTTGGATCAATAAAAACCGTAGCTTCTTCTGGCAGCGTTTCCAGTGCATTAGCTGCTTCATCATAGGGATATAAATCTACTCCCTGCTGATTTAAAGTCTCAATATCATTCTTTGAAAGTTTTTCTTCATTGATGAAAAGCTTTGTTTCGTTTGGTGTAATTAAAGCAAAGCTTAAAGTAACAGGATTGTAATCTACATCACTGCCACGCAAGTTAAAAAGCCAGGCAATATCATCAAGCGCGGAAATAAAGTGATAACCGGCTCCGTATGCAATTAAGTTGGTTCTTACCTGCGTTATTTTAGCTGAGATGCTGAGGCCGGCAGCTTCTGCATCGATTAAATAAGCTTTCTCCTGTGGAAGGCCTACCCTATCCGTCCATATCTCGCTAACGAAATCTACATTGGTTACCGTTATTTGTTGTTGCTGCAGGCTATTTTTTAGCGCTGTAGCCAATGTAACGGTGATTAACTGGTAATTAAAGCCAACCTTGGCACCTTTAGGTAAAACGCCGGACAACCAATCGATGTACTCGGGCGTATGTGCTATTTTTAATTTTACCAGTTCGTAACCCGAACCGCTCAATTGCGCCTCTGCCTGTGTAAAATACCTCGAATCTGTCCAAAGACCTGCAAATTCCTGTGTAATTACCAGCGTTCCGGCAGAGCCTGTAAAACCACTAACAAACGGAATGGCTTTGTAATGCGCCGGCAGATATTCGCTGATATGCGGATCGGCCGCGGTAATGATATAGGCATCTATATTATGCCCGGCCATTAACTTACGCAAGGCCTGTAATTTTTCTATATAGGTCATGTTGAGGAAAATTGTAATCGGCCAAATTTAAATATTACGACGATATTAGCTATCTTAAACAGCTAAAAGTTACTTAATACTCTCGTTTTTCCTTTTCCAGAACAGGTATTTCGAAACGTTTAATAAGTGGGGTACGGTGTTCTTTTTTCGAAATGGCAACCATTCGCTTAATGATATCGGGATGGGCCGATGCCACATCATTTTGTTCTTTCAGGTCGGTATTCAGATCGTACAATGTCCATTTATCATTGCCTTTTAACATATCTAACCTTACCCCTTTCCAATTTCCGATGCGAATGGCCTGTTGTCCTCCATATTCGGGATATTCGAAGTAGAGGTAATCATGCTGTACCTGTTTTCCTTTATTCAAAATGGTTGGTAAAATGCTTAATCCGTCAATTCCGGATGGTGTGTTGATTTTCAGGAGGTCGCAAAAGGTTGGCATCATATCCAAAGTTGAAGAGATCAGATCGCTTGTAGCACCTGCTTTTACTCTACCCGGCCAGGATACGATGAACGGTTCTCTGATGCCCCCTTCTCTCACAAAACCTTTGCCCCAGCCGTATTCGCCCTTAAAAGGGCCGTTGCTGTTAAAAAATACGGGATCAGCCCCTGCATTAAACGCGGTACCGTTATCGGCGCAGAACATGATGATTGTATTATCGTAAACACCTTCATCCTTCAGTTTTTTAATCAATTGTCCTATCTGCCTGTCGAGCAATGTAATCATAGCAGCATACGTAGCACGCGGATAGCGGCAAGGGAAGTACGAGCCTCCAAGAAATGGCTTTTCATCGCCAAACTTTTTGTGGTAGTAATTAACCAGGTCTTTAGGTGCCTGTAAAGATACATGTGGCAAAGGACTGGCATAATACAAAAAAAAGGGGTTATCTTTGTTTTTCCCGATAAAATTTAATGCAGCTTTGATCAGAAAATCAGGCGCAAAATCGTTCTGCTGGTATTTTTCGTAGTTTTTTTCGTTTAAAGGATCAAGATCTGCAGGGAATTTAACATCTGGATCAACAATCTTATTATCAAGCGGAACCCGGTTTTCATTTTCCCATAAATGGCCGCTGTAATAGGTATGATCCTGCCGCTGACAGATAAACCCATAGAAATAATCAAACCCCTGACGGTTGGGTACGCCAGCAGTCATCGGACTTCCCAATCCCCATTTGCCTACCAATGCGGTATGATAACCTACCGTTTTTAATACTTTGGCAATGGTGATGGTAGAATCAGGGATGGGATACTGGCCTTCAAGAAAGGGATTGGCCTCCATTGCCTTAAAGTTCCATACTTCTCCACGTTCGTCCCACTCGTGGTTGCCGCGGATAAATGCTTTACCGGAGTTGATGCCTGTCATCAATCCATATCTGGAGGGTGCACAAACCGGATAGGCATAATGCTGGGTAAAACGCATGCCACGTTTGGCCAGTTCATCTAAGTTAGGGGTTTCTATCTTCTGCTGTCCATAACTACCCAGTTCACCATAACCCAGGTCATCGGCCAGAATATACACAATGTTGGGCCTGGATTTTGATTGTTGTGCGAAAGAATTAAAGGTAAACAGGCAGGCTAATATTACTAAAGCAGTTCTTTTTATCATACATTAAAGATGGTAAGCGTTTATAGCCTACAATATATTGATAAGTACGGATGCTGTTTTAATTTTTCACTGCACAAACGTTTGCATAAAAGCAGGATAGTAACCCAATGAACAGAAAAGAGCCCAATATTAACCATCGGGCCTTTTGGTTTACACCGAAAATTATTTAGGTAATCATTATTTTTCACCAACTGAGCCACCGGATAACAGCTGAGTTTTAGTTGATATATTATTTAACTGAATAAACCTCTTCTATTTGTTTAGTAAGGTATTTAAATGCCTGTGGCATTTCTACAGCGGCATTATTGGTACTGGCTTCGATAAAGATATACCCTTTGTAGTTGATTTTCTTTAATGCCCTCAGGTACGGCCTGAAATCATCGCCGGCTACACCGGGCAGGCTACGTTTTTCTTTTTCGGCAATTTCGCAAAAGCCAACTTGTTTAGCTGCAGCAATAATTTCATCGGGCGATTCGCCTTCACGCAGCATGTGGAAAATATCAACATTAAGCCTGAAATTGGGTTCGTGTACTTTCTTTACAATTTCGGCTGCTGCTTTTAATGAGGTAATGAAATTGGTTTCGGTGGTTTCGAGGTTTTCCAACAGAATCACCACCTCATTTTTCCTAGCCATCTGTCCAAGTTTTTTGCAAAGGATTACGAAATCTGCTTTTGCTTTATCCAGATCGTAACCAGTCGGAATACTTCTCGCTCCCGAACTGCCGAGAACAATGTATTTTACGCCCGCTAGTTTTGCCCTCGAAAGCACAGTTTCGGTATAACTTAAAACTTTCGCTTCATCTACATCGGGGCCTGCAATTTTTAAACTGCCCGGGAAGAAAAGGTTACAGCTTAATACTTTACATTTCGCAGCTTTAATTCTTTTCAAACTGGCTTGAAATTGATCCTCACTCAATGTGGGCGAAAGTATTTTCGGCACGGATTCACCAATCATTTTAAACCCCGCAGCATATGCTATGCTATCTTGCGCCAAACCGCTTACAATACTCAATTCCGGATAAGCCTGCCGGGCTGAAACCGGATTAGAAATGAGCAAAATGCATAAGCTGGTAATTGCTAAAAATATATTTTTCATAATGTTACTGATTCAGAACAGGATTAATGAGTTTCAGGATTATAGTTTTCAAAAATTGATTCAACTACAGGCTGTTTTATTGCCATATCGATTTAACTGAGTAAACTTTTAAATCTTTAATTTCGATATTATTTCCCCAAAACCGGAAACCTTCGGTGTTTTTAGCATCCGGTTTTCGCTCCATTGAGTAGGAATAGGCGCCTCCGTCAATAAAAACTTCAACCGAGGTACGGTCGATGTAAATATCAGCAGAAATCTCCATGCTGGTCATATCTTCCGGTGAATAGAAAACGCCGTTTACCAGATTAAAATTCATATCGTAATCCAGAATTTTTTGTCCCGAAAGGCTTAATCCGGCACTGGTGGCATGAGAAAGTTTCAGCGTAGTTTTTATGCGGATCCTATCTGTACCACTATAGGAACTGAGCTTTTCGTTTGCATCTTTTGCGCTTAAATTGTTCCATTCGCCAGCGTTTTCGAAAAGTTGACTGGCCTCTTTTACGGGTTGGCTCACTAAGCGCAAGCCATCTTTTGTAGTTTTAAGTTTAAGTTCGGTGGGTAAAAGCATCATGCCGTTAAAAGGCATATCGGGGTGACCAATCCTCCCCCATCCAATCTGGATCCTTCTGCCATCGCTTTCGGGGATATTGGCAAAGGTTTGGGCGGCATAAATGCTTCCGGTTACATAATAATGTTTGCCAGATTCGGGTGTAAATTTCTTGCCATCAAAAGTACCGGTCATATAAGTATTAGATGCGCCGTACATCACCCATTTCGTTTTATTTTTATCTCCGTCAACAGGCAGTTCAAATAAATCGGGGCATTCCCAAAAGCCGGTGGTATGACTTTGGAAAGTCCAGTCTTTTAAGTTGGCCGAATTATAAATCGAGTGCCCGTCGCGTTCATTGAGCACCATCACCCAATGTTTGCCTGGCTTATACCAGAAAACCCTCGGATCGCGGGTATCTACACTGTTCCATTTTGCTTTCGAATCGATGACTGGATTTTTACTGTATTTTGTCCAGGTACGCCCTTTATCCAGGCTGTAAGCCACACATTGCACCTGTTTTTCATCCGTAAAAGCGGTATAAGTGGCTACCATGGCCGGAGTATTGCCTTTGTTAAAACCAGCCGTGTTGTTATAGTCAATTACAGCTGAGCCAGAAAACATCGTACCCGTTTGATCAGGACTTAATGCGGTTGGCAACTCTTCCCAATGGATCATATCTTTACTTACGGCATGGCCCCACGACATGTTTTCCCATTCGCGCTCATATGGATTATGCTGATAAAACAGGTGATATTCGCCTTCGTAAAAAATAAGGCCGTTCGGGTCGTTTATCCATCCCCGTTTGGTAGTGAAATGAAACTGCGGCCGGTTTTTCTCTTTGTAAATGGACTTTTGCCCTTCAATTTCATCGTCCTGATAAATTTTCTGTAAACCTGCAGCATCGCCCTCGTAACTGATTTTAATCGTTTTTCCTTTCAAGGCCGTAACATCACAGAAAACCCAGTATTCGGGTTCGTCTTTTGCCAGCCTGATCTTAAAAACCCGCTCCTGCCTGCCTGAAATTTCGAACTTCATACTGGCTCTGACCTGTTTTTGGGAAACGGGAAGGTTAAGGTAACGTTTGTTGATCTTGATTTCGATATCGGCAGCAAAAGCAAATTGGGAAAGAATAAGTAAGGTGCCGATGACAAAAATTGTTTTAAAACTGGTTTTCATGTTCCGGGATGGTAAATCGTTTTATCGATAAAAGAAAAATATTGGTTAGTGGATGAAAAGATAGGGAAAAATATTGGAGGCCGCAATAAATTATTCCTAAGGGCGACAATCGCATTGAAATTAGATTACTGATCTACCGATGATTGATTCCGGACTTCAGACTAAACCATTATATTTGATAATAACTTTCGAAGGAGCAGAACATGAAGACATTGGTTATTTCGGGCGGCGGCAGCAAAGGTGCTTTTGCCGGTGGTGTAGCAGAATACCTCATTAAATACCGTGAAACAAATTATGATCTCTTTGTAGGTTCTTCTACTGGTAGTTTGCTCATCCCTTTTCTGGCCATTGGCGATGTAGCACGGATTAAAAAAACTTTACACCACCATTTCACAATCAGATATTTTTACGGTTTGCCCGTTCATTGTTAAATACAAAAATGGAAAAGTAAAACTGCGTATGAACCATTTTGGGATTATTAAGCAGTTTTTTAAGCGACAGAAAACGCTGGGCGATAGTACGGGTTTAAGAAATTTAATCAGAAACAATTTTAAGCGTAAGGATTTTGAAACCATTAAGGCACTGGGTAAAGAAGTGGTGGTTACAGTAGCCAATTTAACCACGCAACTGATTGAATACAAATCGAGCAACGACTGTAATTATGAAGACTTTTGCGATTGGATGTGGGCTTCGTGCAACCTGGCCCCGTTAATGAGCCTTTACCAGAAAAATGGAAACGATTATGCTGATGGTGGCTTTGGGAACCTGATTCCGGTGCAGGAAGCGATTATAAAAGGTGCAACAGAGATTGATACGATTGTGTTAAGACAGGAAAAAGCCGTTTATAACAATCCGCCCCTCCAGAATGCCATTGAGGTATTTGCCCGGACGAGCGATTTTATGCTCAACCAGATTGCAAACGACGACCTGATCATCTCGAAATTACAAACCGCAAGCAAAAACGTAAAAATTAATTTCTATTTCATTAACCGCGAGCTTACCACCCATTCTTTTGTATTTAATAAACAGGAAATGACGACCTGGTGGCAGGACGGATACGACCTGTTTAAAGCGAAAGATTGTACCACACACGTACTGGCAGTTGAAGGGGATCAGGGAATTAAACTGACCGAACAAAAGCACGTTGATTTATAACTCCCTAAATAAGTTTCGGTCTGTGAAACACAGACCGGGATTTAACTTACTTTACCACCGTAGCTTCCAGTTCTACTTTTAAGGTTTCGAAAAGGCTTTTTACTTCGAGCAGGGTAGTGGCTTGCCTGATGTTGTGTTTTGCAATCCAATCCTGAAAGATATTAAAATGCGGCCATAGCTCGTGGGTAGCGGTGGTATAAATATTCAGCCTTACAATGCCACTGCATTCGTAACCTGCCTGTGTAATTACGGTTTCGAGGTTTTTCAGGGCATCAATCAACTGGGTTTTCATATCGGCATCGCTGGAGATTCCTTCATCATTAATGGCCGTCTGGCCTGAAATGTATAAGGTGCCTGTTACGTTTTTTACCTCAACAGCCTGTACATAACTGCGCTGATCCTGCCATTGCCAGGGATTTATGATTCTTTTTTCCATATTACGGGTGTTTTAAATTTTACACCACAAAATTGGAAATAGCAATTAAATACTGCTGTTGACAAACCGCACGATTTTTATGTGAGCTTAATCACAGCTGTATTTTTTATTGGCATTCGGCTTAAGATCAGGCTTATTGGTTAATGTTCTAATTTTAAGTGCACTTTAAATGAAGATCCTTTGCCAATTTTACTCTCTACGGTAATTTTTCCACCTGCATAATCCACAATTTCCCTTACCAGGTAAAGGCCAACACCGGTACCCTCAACCTCATTGTTTAAGCGCTGAAATTTAGTAAATACGGTATTCAGATTTTCCTTTGCTATGCCCATACCATTATCAGAAACCGTAATGGTAACATAACCTTCCTCTAACGCCGTTCTGATTGTAATGATCGGTGCACGACCGGCAGCCTGGTATTTAATGGCATTATTAACCAGGTTATACACAATGCTGCGCAGTTTTCGCCTCACAAACATCATTTCTGAAACCTCTATTTCGGTATTTATTATTGCTCCCGATTCCAAAATCTGAGGGGCAAGTGTAAGGCGCGCATCCTCTACAATATGCTCAAAACTGATCAGCTCCGGGAAAGCCTTATACTTTTGCTGGTGATTTCTCGAATCCGTCAGGTCGAAAATAACATCTTTCATTTTCCTTAAGCTATTCTCTACTTTCTCTAACAGAAGCGGAAACCGTTCCATGCTTTTATCGGGTAATGCCTTTAACATTTCAATGGTTAATCCAAGGCTGGTCAGCGGTGTTTTAATGTCGTGCGATATCGTATCAAGCAAAAGCTCGTGTTCGGCAATTAACCGTTCCTGCTCTTTCAGGTCTCTGATGCGCATCGTAATCTCCACAAAAGTGATGATTACCCCGTTGGTTTTATTACTTTTCCTTACAATATAAGGCAGTATATTCATCTGGTACCAGCGGAAATCGATAGTTTGGATTTCTTTTTCAAGAATTTCTCCTGAATCTATTACCTGCTGGATGTTTTCTAGAATGGAAGGAAAGCGGAAATTTTCCTTTACATCTGCTATTGGTTTCCCGATATCACTTTCCTGCAGGCTAAACTGCTTCATTGCCGGAGGAGTAAATTTTCTTAATGTTAACGATGCATCAATAAAAAGTTGCGGAATAATGGTATTGCGGAAATAATTTTCCAGTTCCTCGTTCAGGTCGGTTAGCGCACTAACCTGCAGTTTCTGATCGTGCATTTTCATATTGTTTATATCAAAGGTTGGATAATGAAAATGCGTACAAATTCGAAATCTCTCTAAAATAAGAAGAAAATTATCAAGTCGTGCAAAATTGATATAAATACGCGTAATTAACAGAAATCCCCGCCCCAACACATGCATTCAAACACACTCAGTACCATTTCTATCTTACCTGGTCTACCTGACCTGCCTTAAAAAGCCAGCAAAACAATGGCATTAAAAACAATGTTGTGCATACACACTAACCAGCTTAAAGTTACAACATGAAAGGATTATCACCATGGGCACTAACAGCACTAGGCCAGTTTAAAAGCAGTAAAACATTATATTCCAAAAATTATGGTGCAATCAGTTTCACCATATTCAGCACAGCAGATTCTTTATGGGCCAGCGTTTCAGATAAAGAAACCGATCCGGTTTATTTCCGTTTGTGTTATGTTCCGGCTGGCCTTACCGATGAGCTGATTATAAATGAAAAGGAAGAAAAAATTTCGTTCAGGATCAATTCAGCAATCGGCATATTTGATGTAAATGTCTCATTTGAGGCCGAAAAACTTGGCTTTTTAAAATATTCCTGTTCATTTAAACCAATGGATAATGTTTTTTTTCCTTTTTGGCCCAGGGATATTTTAACCATCAACCAGGCTGATTATCCCGTAAAACCGATGGGAGAAATCCACGTCAGCCAGGTTGGAACGCGATCAGGACTCTTGTATTTTACATTACCGGAACGTAACCTGCGGGTGCTGTATTTCCAGAACCTTACTTCGCTTTCGCCCTATTGCGAACAAACCGGCACCTCGTTAAAAGAGGTGGTTGGAGGCATACTGCCAGAGCTGGGTCTTGCGCTGCCGGCAACAACAAACAAACCTTTGAAAGCTGGTGAAAATATAATCCTGTCTGATGCGATTGTTGCATTTAAAATTGTTGAGACTACAAAATCAGATCTTGCAACCGATTACCTGGATATGCTGGCTGAAGTTTATATCCACATTCCAAAACCGGCAACACATTATAAGCACTGGCCCGGAATTTTGGAAAAAGGCTTAACAGACCTGATCGAAAACCCGGGATGCTGGTCGATGGTGGGCGGAAACAGTTACCTTAACGCTTATGTAAGTGATTATGATACACCTCCTGAAATTATGGTGCAGCTTGCGGTATTGCTTCCTTTAGTCGATTATAGTGAATGGAGCGGTAAATCGTTAAAGGTTATGGGCACCATCAAAAAAGGCCTGCCCGCTTTTTACAGCACTAAATTAAAAACCCTGGTGCGCTGGCACCCTGCAGCTGCTGATAAACTAAAAGGAGAAGAAGAACAAAAACTGCCGATGGTAATGGATTCCTGGTACCTGCATCATCCGTTGCTAAATTTATCACGGCTGGCCATTAAAGGCGATAAGGAGGCAGAAAAACTGTTTCTTGATTCTTTGGGTTTTGCCATAAAAGTAGCACACCAGTTTAAATATGAGTGGCCGGTATTTTATAAGATGGATACACTCGAAATTATTAAAGCTGAAACTAAACCCGGCGAAGGTGGTGAGCAGGATGTAGCCGGACTTTATGCACATGTAATGCTACAGGCATATGAGCTTACTAACGACGGAAAATATTTAAAAGAAGCAGAAAAAGCTGCAAAAAAACTCAAAAAAATTGGTTACAAGGTAATGTACCAGGCCAACAATACGGCATTTGGAGCGGGGGCGCTTTTGCGTTTATATAAAATTACGGGCAATAAGCTTTACTTAAATTTAAGTTACCGGTGTTTAGCTTCTATATTTCAGAATGTACAGCTTTGGGACTGTAATTATGGTTTTGGCAAACACATCCCTACCTTTTTTGCCCTTTTTCCGCTTAGTGACGCTCCTTATACCGCAGCCTATGAAGAACAGGAAGTATTTTGCGCCCTTCATGATTACCTTGAACATGCACAAAACGTAGATATATTGCCAGCTGTTAAACTGCTCTGCTGTGAATTTATCAGGTACCTGGTAGAAAGGGCACCCTATTATTATCCGCCGTTTTTGCCTGATGAAATGATTTCGGATGAGGTAAAAACAGGCGAAGTAAACCGCAACCTCTGGATCGCGCTGGAAGATATCCATGATGGCACTGAACAAAGTGGTGCTGTTGGACAGGAAGTTTATGGGGCCGGTAATGCCTTTGGCATATTGCCCCGTCATTTTATCCGTTTTGAAGAAGAATCTTTTTTAATTTTTATTGATTGTCCTGTTTCAGGCATCAGGAAAAGCAAAAATTCAGTTATTTTTCATGCTCAGGGTGATCCGCGGATATTATGCAGGTTACGCATTACAACCGGCGAGGGAGTAAAAATGCCAAAAAACCTGAAATTTGAGTTGTCATCCGCATCGGCAGAACTAAAACCCGCCAGTGATAGGAAAGAAGACTTTGAAGCGTTTATAAAAGGTGGTGAAAAAGTTAAAATCAGCTGGAGCAGATCTTAACTCTTGCTAATAGCAAATTATAAATACGCAGATATAAAGATATATCAAAAAAAAGAGGCAGCTGCCAATGGCGCTGCCCTTTGTTAAATTATGGTTTCAGTACCACTTTTACACAATCCTCTTCTTTTTCGTCAAAAATTTTGTATCCGTGTGCGGCTTCTTCAAGCGGCAAACTGTGTGTAATGATATCATCGAGTACCACTTTACCATCGTTAACCAAACCGATCAGTTTGTCAATATAGTTTAACACCGGTGCCTGCCCCTGCTTAATGGTAATGCCTTTATCGAACATACGGTGCATCGGAAAATTATCGTAAGTTGAACCATAAACACCCATAATAGAAACTGTTCCCATGCGGCGTACCGCTTCAAAACACATATCGAGCACTTTCATCGATCCTTTTTCGAAATTAACCGTTGCCTTTACTTTATCCATAAAACTACGCTCAGGTTCAAAACCAACGGCATCTACACAAACATCAGCCCCACGTCCGCCCGTCATAGCACGGATGGCTTCCACCACATCAACTTTATGCGGATTCAATGTATCAACATTATTAACGGCTTTTGCTTTTTCCAGGCGGTAATCAAGCGGATCGATGGCAATTACGCGGCTTGCACCGTTTATCCAGGCAGCTTTTTGCGCCATTAAACCCACAGGTCCTGAGCCAAAAATAGCCACAACTTCGCCACCTTTTAGCTGCGCCCAGTCAATTGCCGACCAGCCTGTTGGAAAAATATCTGTTAAGAAAAGTGCCTGCTCATCGGTTAAATGTTCGGGCACAATCCTCGGACTCACATCTGCATAAGGAACACGCACATATTCTGCCTGTCCGCCCGAATAGCCTCCATAAAGATCGGTATAGCCAAAAAGCGCCCCACCTTTCTGATCCATTAAATCGCCGTTTGGTCCGTAATGTTCATAATTAGAATTTTCGCAGGCTGGTGAGGCCTCATGGGTACAGAAAAAGCAGGTACCGCATGAAATCGGGAAAGGAACCACTACCCTGTCGCCTTTTTTAAGGTTGGTAATGGCCGAGCCCACTTCTTCTACGATGCCCATAAACTCATGACCTAAAATCATGTTTTCTTTTTGAGGCACAGCACCACTTAAAATATGTAAATCTGAGCCGCAGATTGCGGTTGAAGTAACTTTTAAAATGACATCCCGTGGATCCAGAATTTCCGGATCCGGCACATTATCTACCCTGATATCGCCGGGTTTATGGAAAACAGCTGCTTTCATAGTTCATTATTTAAATGATTAATAATTATTCTCTTTTTCTTCTGATTCGTCATCACCTTCACTTTCGAAACCGATTTCCTCATCATCGCCAGCTGTTGCCGACTCATCATCAGCCAATGCACCAAGATCAGCCGTTGTTACCGAAGTATCATAATCAGCATCGCTCCCGGCTAACTGGTCTTCTGCATCATCATCTTCAACTGTCTCATCCTGATCAGCATCGCTACCTTCAGTCTGTTCGTCAAGGTCTGACAATTCATCCTCTCCTTCGGCACCACTTTCACTTACCGGCCCGTCTGTAGCATACGATTCGTCGTTTTCATTGGTTTGATCAGCATTCACTGTGTTTTGATCCAATTCGTTTTCATTCTGTTCAAAATTTAAATTTTCCATGTTTTATAGGTTGATCAGGATTGTATTATCCTTATTTAAACAACCTTTGTTATCACTAATTGTTCCGCTAAAAAACGTTATTTATCCCTGTATTTATACCCTATTTATCAATACTGTTGTAGTTTGATTCAATTAGCACACAACTACCCTTTTGTAATATTTAAATTACAAAAGAGTCTTTCTGTTTTAAATCACTAATTTAAATTATTGATCCGCCCCATACAGGTGGATTAATTTTTAACCGGGTTACTAAAACGTTTTAATTAATTCTAAAATGGTTTTATAAACGGTTATGGCCGTAAAAGATGTCTACTGTGGGATGGCCGGATTTAATATAGGAATCAACTCAAACCTAAATATAAAAACCTATTATGAAACACAGATTAATCCTCATTCCGGGCATTCTGATCTTTCTTAGTTTCTCCTGCAAGAAAAAAGAACTGGATCAACAAGAGCAGCCTTTGAAAAAACCCGCTACCCTGGCAAACACAAACTTATTGGCCGAACCTCCCCTAACCTGGCAGGAACACTGGTTCGACCATGTGCAGGTGCTGCAACGCTTTTACCATGATACGAGCATTGTGGTTTACCACGATAATGATGTAAGCAGTACCGTTACCTGGCCCAATACCTACCTGGCGCAGGTTTGGAATTATACCAAAAGTAAATATGGTTCATTTGGTCCCGATTCGCGTTTATGGGCCATATTTCATACCGGTAAATACAGCGGTGGCCATCCGAGTACCTATATGGATGCCAGTCATGATTACCGGAATGTAATTGATGTTGGCTCGTCGAGCACCAGCGCATGGCTTTCGGGCACAGGCAACGACCTTGATATTACCACACACGAAGTGGGGCATATTGTTGAAGGTGCATCAAGGAATGTATTAAACTCACCTGCATTTGGTATCTGGCATGATAGTAAATGGATGGAAATTTACATCTACGACGTTTATGTTGGCTTAAACCGCACAGCCGACGTACAGCGCTGGTATAACCTGGTGGCTAACGGTGCCGAAAATTATCCAAAAGCACAAACTTATTGGTTCAGGGACTGGTTTTTTCCTATTTATAGTCAACAGGGAAATGCAAGTGCTTTAAACAAATATTTTAGCCTCCTGGCGCAATATTTCCCGAAAGAAACGGTAAATAACGGACAGGGAAACATCACGCGTTTTTCACGGTCGATGAACTATGGTGAATTTATCCATTTCTGGAGCGGTGCAACGGGGATCGATCTTAAACCGCTTGCTTTAAGCGCTTTCGGCACCTTAGATGAGCAGGGCAATAACTGGACTACCCAACTCACCACCGCCAGAACAGCTTTCCCGAATGTAAGTTACCTGAAAGATATTACCAGCTCGGCAACATTAAGTGTAAGCAATGAAAATGCAGGTGGTGCTTCAGCCGCTGAAGGTTCTTCAAAACTGACAGACAGCTATTACAATACCAAATTCTTTCTGGGTGGCTATCCTGTTACTTTCTGGGCACAGCAAACTTTCTCATCCAGTCAGGTGGTTAAAGGTTATACCATTACTGCCGGCAATGATGCGCCAGACCGCGATCCTAAAGGTTGGAAATTGATGGGATCAAACGATAATGTAAATTTTGCGCAGCTTGATATCCAAAGTAACCAGACTTTTGGTTTAAGAAGACAAACTAAAAAAATATTGATCAGCAATACCACGGCCTACAAATATTACAAACTGTTCATCACTTCGAATAATGGAAGTGCAGATCTGCAGTTTAGCGAGTGGAGGTTGTTGCAGTAAAAATTAAAGCTAACGACCGGGAATTTAAGAGTTGAGCAGTTCCTGGTCGTTATTCATTCCCCTCTTTTAGAGGGGTATCCGCAGGACGGGGTGTTTTTTGATTGACAAATTATTTTTTTTGAAAAGCAATACCTGTATTTCAATCAGGTGTTAGTCCCGCTATCGCTTATAGTCCTCGCTTCGCTGTGGGCTATTACGCTCTATCGGGTTTAAATGGCGAAACAGCAGCTGATATTAACGGCGAAAAACCAAACGTTCCTATGGAACGTGAACGCCAATTTCAAAATTGGCTACCTATGATTCGTTCCTACGGAACGGCCGCGGGAATCCATTCCCCTCTCCCAGAGGGGTGTCCGCAGGACGGGGTGTTTTTTGATTAACAAATTATTTTTTTGAAAAGCAATACCTGTATTTCAATCAGGTGTTAGTCCCGCTATCGCTTATAGTCCTCGCTTCGCTGCGGGCTATTCCGCTCTATCGGGTTTAAATGGCAAAATAGCAGCTAATATTAACGGCGAAACACCAAACGTTCCTACGGAACGTTAAACGCCAATTTCAAAATTGGCTACCTATGATTCGTTCCTACGGAACGGCGCGGGAAATCAATTCCCCTCTTCCAGAGGGGTGTCCGCAGGACGGGGTGTTCCTGTAACACCAATAATAAACATACACTCTACCAATCTTCTCACCAGAACGAAAAATGCATTTCCAAATCAGTTATGCCCACGCTTTGCGCAGAAACCTGATCCAGTTGCAGTGCATTAAATTTTCTATATCTGTTTTGCTGTAACCACGCTTTTCGAATAGCCCTGGAATCTTATCAAGATCAGCAATGCTTTCTAAATCATAAGGGCATTGCTCTCTTCCAAAGGCGCCATCCAGATCGGAGCCAATGCCTACATGCCTGGCATTACCTGCCAGCTGGCAGATGTGGTCGATATGATCGATCATCACTTCGAGGTTACAATTCATTGCTTTTGGCGTTGAAACGCCCCGCTGCCAGTTGGGTACCATCATCCAGGCATCTAAAGCCGCACCAATTACAGCCCCGCGGGCAATTAATGCTTTAATCTGATCATCACTAAACTGCCTGTTATGATTAACCAAAGCCCTGCAATTGTTATGCGAGGCCCACACATGACCGTTAAAATGATCAAGTGCATCCCAAAAACTATCATCACATAAATGGGTGGCATCAAGAATAATATTGAGTCTTTCCATCTCAGCAAGCAGTTGGTAAGCCCCGGGACGCAATTTACCTGTCGCATCTGTTCCCTGTGCATACCTGCCGGGACCGTAATGCGCTGGTCCAACGGCCCTTAATCCGCTTTCATAAGCCTGTTGCAGGTAATCAACATGCACAATAGAATCGGCACCTTCTAAACTTAAAATATATCCGATCCGCTTTTTTTCGTTCGGAGAATCTGATTTCCATAAAGCAAGGTGTTTTTCTAAACTGGCCAGATCGTTCACCTGGATCATTTCGCCACCATCTTCCATGGCTTTATACCAGGCCAATTGCCCTTGCGTTTGCGCCCAGGCCTGCTCCGGCGAATGCCAGCCCGGCAATGGGTTATCAGGTGCCACAAACCTGGCAATTTGTGTAGCCACCACCAAACCAATATTACCTTTCCGGAGCTCGGGCAGCGATACAGTGGCTTTTGCACGGTCGGGTTTATCAGTTAAACCCTGTTCACGCTCATTTATTTCAGAGAGCGGCCGGGTTAAATCGCGGTTCCACTCCAAAGCATTCATGCTTAAATCTAAATGGGCATCTATGGTAAACATATCAGGGTTTTATATGGTTATTTTTCTTTTTCTGGAAGTGATGTCCCAGATTTGATCAGTATTTTCTGTTGAAACAGCAAGCGCATTTTCGTAAAGGGCAACCGTCGGGCAGATGTGGTGCGGCAACCCGTATAAAACATCACCTATCTGGTATTGGTGACTTTCGCCTGCATTTAAAACCAAATGTTCCTCACTTTGGCTAAACGGAATAAGCTCAGGAGCATTTAAAAATACCACTCTTTTATCAAGCGGTTTTTCTGCGGCTACGCCTTTATGCCCTAAATCGCAGCAGATCAGGTTACTTTCAGGTAAAGAAACAATCCGCGAAATCACTAAAGCAGCAGTATTAAACTGCTGTTCTTCAAAAGCATCCTGATAACCTTTATCCCAAAGGGCGAAAGTACCGGGACTGCAATCAAAAGTGCTTTCTGTATTGTAAATGGTAAAAGTTGGTGTTCCTCCGGCTACAATTATGGGTTGATACCCAAATTGTTTTTGAATTGCAGAAGCTAAGCCATTTAATACCTCAATAATTAATTTTGCTTTTTCGGTTCGAATGCCAAAATCACTTTCATGAATATGACCATCGTAAGCATGTAAACCTTTAACGGACAGGCCTTTTACCTGATCCAGTTTTATATAAAGATCCAATACTTTTTCAGGTAAAATACCCGTACGGTTCATGCCTGCATTTACGTCGATAAAAACCTCAGCTGTTAAGCCATTGGATTGAGAAACTGAAGCCAGTTCGAGCGCAGTTTTTTCATCATCAACCAGGCAACTGAATTGGGTAAGAGGATATGCTTTCTGGAGGGCAATAAACCTGGCAATATTTGGTCCAACAGGCTGATAGGCAAGCAGTACATCTGCTGCGCCACACCGGCCAAGCATTTCTGCCTCGGCAATGGTAGCACATTTAAATTTCGTAATTCCTGCATCGATCATCAGCTTGCACACCCCGGCCGATTTATGAGTTTTAACATGCGGACGAAGTCGATTTTGATCATCAATCATCGAAATGAGCAGTTTGATATTCGCCTTAATCCGGTCTGCATAAAAAACCAGGCCCGGCGATTCAACTGAAGCCGGATCATCTAAGAGGTACCATTGCTTTTCTAACATGATATTGGTTTAATACAGTTCGAATAAAGCTTCGATCTCTACCGGGATATTATCGGGCAGTGAACCAAAACCTACCGCACTTCTTACACCTATCCCGTTGTCTGGGCCCCAAACTTCTGCAAATAATTCACTACAGCCATTAATAATAAAAGGATGTTTTTCAAATTCGGGTATGCAGTTTACCATTCCTAAAACCTTAATTACCCGTCTTACCTTGTCCAAACTTCCCAAATTCGTTTTAATGGTCGATAACATGGTTAAACCCACCTGCCTTGCAGCAAGTTTGCCTTCGTCCTGATTTATATCAGATCCGATCCGGCCGATAATCAGGCTTTTATCGTCCCTTACCGGACCATGACCGCTCAGATACAAATATTTTCCATCAATAAGATAAGGTTTGTACACTCCAAGCGGTGCCGGAGCGGGCGGAAGGTTTAATCCAAGTTTTTCGAAATTGGCATCTGCCGTTATATTTTCCATATTAAGCTATTATTATTTTAAGTAAAAGTACGCCGGCTAATCCTGCAATACCCACTATTGATTCCATTAAAGCCCAGGATCGGAATGTATCTTTAAGGCTTAAATTAAAATATTCTTTAAACATCCAAAATCCGGCGTCGTTTACGTGCGAAAACATCAAGCTGCCTGCGCCAACTGCCAAAACCATTAAATTCGGATCGGTATGCGTGGCCACCATTAAAGGCACAATAATACCTGCTGTGGCGAGGCCGGCAACCGTTGCAGAACCTACACAAAAACGGATCAGGGCTGCAATTAACCAGGCCAAAAATAAGGGTTCAACAGATAATTGTTGCAGATAACCGGCAATTTCTTTACTCACACCACTTTGGGTTAAAATCTCTTTTAAAGCACCCGAGCCGGCAATGATCAGCAAAATCAATGCGATATCTTTTAAGGCATCGCCAAAAATCCCGGAGAGGTGATCCATTTTCTTTCCTCTCCTAATACCCAGGAAATAGCCCGCTAAAATCAGCACAATCAACATCACAATAGAGGGATGACCTAAAAAGGTAATGATTGGAAGAATAGTTGAATCTGGATCTAAAAACAGCGGCAAAAAAGAAGCAAGTCCCAGTAAAATAACAGGCAATAAGGCAGTAAAGAGACTGATAAATGTACCAGGCAGTTCATTTTCGGGCAATTCTTTTGCCCTAAATGATGCCATTGGTGTGGAAGGGATGTTTTTTAAAGTTCTGGCAAAAAGCGGTCCGCCGATTACTATTGCAGGTATGGCCACAAGCAATCCATAAAACAGGGTGAGCCCCATATTAGCCTTAAACTGTACCACCAAAGCGGCTGGTGATGGATGCGGTGGTAAAAAACCATGGGTAACAGAAAGCGCTGCCAGCATCGGCAAACCAATATAGAGGGCCGGCAACTTATAACGGTACACCACAGAGAAAATCAGTGGAACCATCAGCACAAATCCGATTCCATAATAAAGCGGAATGCCGATTACAAAACCGGTAATTACCATGGCCCACTGGATATGTCTGGTACCAAAAACATCCATCATGACCTGGGCGATTTTTTGAGCGGCACCACTTTCTGCAACCAGTTTGCCCAACATGGCACCCGTTGTAATGATAATTACCAATGAACCCAAAACATCGCCAATTCCTTTTTCAACAGCGCCCGCAATTTTCGGCAGAGGCAAGCCTAAACCCATTCCTGCCAGTACCGAAACCATCAGAAAGGCCAGAAAAGCATTAATTTTAAAAACGGAGATCATTAAAATCAACAATGCAATGCAGCAGAAAACGATGAGTATGGTCATTTATGTATATTTTTCAATTTTCTCTGCCTGCACTGTTTTTCAGGCGATATAATGCAAAATAGTAATTATTTTGTTTTAAGTTGATGATATCACCCCGTGTTTACCCTGAATATCTGCATAATAATATTATAGGAGCCCTAAAATCATATAAACTTTTATCAGAATTATATAAAGCCATCAGGCAAAACCCTGCTTAATTTTGTTTTATGAAAATTAAGGCAGTTTTCTTCCTCTTTACATTTATGCTCAACGCCCTTGTGGGTTTTGGCTGTTCCATATCAATGGAAAATGAAGGGCACGAAAATAGCCATAAACATGACCATCATACACATCAGCATGAAACAGTTCAGTTAGTTTCTTCCCAACATATTGAGCTTAAAATAACCGGAAAAGAAGATTCCTGCTGTAAAACACTGGTTACCAATTTTCTGGTTCAGGGTAAACTCCTGCCCCATTATACAAAACTAAATTTAAAGGCACCTGCACTGGTTCCAACGGGTTTCAGTTTCGCTTTTGTTCCGCAAACAAAAATTATTATTGCAGCTCAGCAAGAAATTAATCATCGCGCTTACCATCCACCACATCCTGATATCAGGATATCCATACAGAGTTTTCAGATATAGCATTAAGATAATAAAGCCTGCTAACAAACAGCTTTGAGTGATCGCATAGCGTTCTCACCCTGTCCCAATTCCGTAATTGGATCAGGCTCTTTTTAGCAGTCACGTCAATTTAATTATTAATCTTATTCTTTATCGTTAAAATAAAACACATGAAAACTTTCCTATATAGCCTTGCCTGCTCTATATTTTTCATAAGCACATACAGTACAAATGCTGATGCGAAACAGGCTTACAATCTTACAAATGATCAGGGCGCTAAAAACAATCCAGCAACTATTTTAGATGCTTACTTAAAGTTAAAAAATGCCCTGGGTGCCGATAATGGCAAAAATGCCGCCGCTGCCGGAAACGAGCTGGTAAAAGCATTTGCAGGTTTCGATCAAACCAGGCTCACTGCTTCGGAACGAAAAACCTATGCAGAAATTGTGGATGATGCCAAAGAACATGCCAGGCACATTGGAGTAAATGCAGACAACATTCCTCACCAACGCGAGCATTTCGGTCTATTGAGCAAAGACATCTACGACATGATTAAATTATTGGGCGCCGGCCGCGAGATTTATGTTGACAATTGCCCCATGTACAATAAAGGTAAAGGTGCCATCTGGATCAGCGAGGTAAAAGATATTAAAAACCCATACTTCGGAAAAGCGATGTCTACCTGCGGTGAAATCAGGGAAACGCTGCATTAACAGATGTATTTCGTAAAGAAAACACTAACCGGGCTGCTATTGATTACGATAGCGGCCCAGTTTTACAGGCTTGCCCAAAATAACGATCCATCGGCTATGCCAAATCACATTTCGAGGGTTGTTAATGTTCCCGGTCAGGTAAATGCTACACTCAGAAAGGCCTGTTACGATTGCCATAGCAACAACACCCGGTATCCCTGGTATGCCCAAATTCAACCCCTTAACTGGCTTGTTAATAAACACATTAAAGCTGCTAAAGCAGAACTCAATTTTGATGAGTTTAAGAATGATACCAAAAGGAAACAGTTGAGCAAGCTCCGTGCAATTGAAAACAGCCTGGAAGATGGCACCATGCCCATTACATCGTACACTCTAATCCATCGTGATGCCATTTTAAGCAAACATGAAAAAAAACAGCTCACTGAGTGGATAAAGACATCGGAAGAGAGCCTTGAAAAAAACTGATTTTAATAACACACAAATATCGAAAGATGAAAAATATAATATTCAGCATTTTAATATTCTTTTCGCTCAGCGTTTCTGCACAGGAAAGGAATGGAATGAAAATGCCAGAGAAAGAAAAAACCACAACAACGGTTTATACCTGCCCGATGCACCCGGAAATCGTATCTGATAAACCCGGTAAATGCCCCAAATGCGGAATGAACCTGGTTGCAAAAAGGGGAAATGACACTAAAAACAAAGCGGCTCATCAGGATATGCCGGGCATGAAACACGATAAAAATGAAGGCATAAATGGTATGGATACGGCCGGCAATTCTACCACAATGGACAACATTAAAAAAGCTAAAGCAAATCTTGGTCCCATAAAAACTTTGCCATCTAATACGCCTCCAGGAACCGTTCGCTACGATTTATATGTTACTGATACCACCGTAACCTATGGAGGCAAACCCAAACATGCCATTGCAGTAAACGGCAGCATACCAATGCCCACTTTAACTTTTACTGAGGGCGATACCGCTGAAATTTATGTACACAACAGGTTAAAAGAAGAAACTTCTATGCACTGGCACGGGCTTTTTCTTCCAAACCGTTATGATGGCGTACCCAACATGACCCAAATGCCGATAAAACCAGGCGCTACGCACTTTTATAAATTTCCGGTTAAACAAAATGGCACACATTGGTACCATAGCCACACCATGTTACAGGAACAGATTGGCATGTACGGTGCATTTATCATCAAAAAACGTCAGGAATGGGATATTCCTTCCATTCCGTTGGTGCTAAGCGAATGGACCAATATGAAACCGGAAGAAGTGCAAAGAAGCCTCCACGCTGCTACCGATTGGTTTTCGATTAAAAAAGGCACTACACAGAGTTATGCAGAGGCCATTAAAACGGGGAACTTTAAAACCAAAGTGGCTAATGAATGGAAGAGGATGAACGCCATGGATGTTAGTGATGTGTATTACGATAAATTCCTGATTAACGGAGAAAATCAGTACCAACAACCCCAGTTTAAGGCCGGCGATAAGGTGAGGCTACGTATTGCCAATGCAGGAGCTTCATCCTACTTCTGGCTTAAATATGCCGGTGGAAAAATTACGGTGGTAGCAACCGATGGGAATGATGTAGAGCCGGTTGAGGTAGACCGTTTAATTATCGCAGTATCTGAAACTTACGATGTGGTAGTCACCATCCCTGAAAATAAAAGTTATGAATTTTTAGTAACACCGGAGGACCGCACAAAATCTGCATCCCTCTGGTTGGGAAACGGCGAAAAAGTAGCAGCCGGAAAAATGCCTAAACTCAAATATTTCGCCGGGATGAAGATGATGAATGATATGATGGATATGAACGGCAATATGATTGAAATGAAAGGCATGAAAATGCAAAACCAGATCATGGATATGAACACCGTAATGTATCCGGAAATTACAGGTCTGGAAAATGCAAAAAAAACAGCAAAAATGGATGACATGGATATGAATGATGAGTTACCCGATATTGTTACCCTGAATTACAACATGCTGCGCGATCCTAAAAAAACGGTTTTGCCCAAAGGACCAGTTAGGGAGCTAAAATTCGACCTCACGGGAAACATGAACCGTTACGTTTGGACGCTGGACAATAAAACCGTTTCGGAATCAGATAAAATACTGATCAAAAAAGGTGAGAATTTAAGGATCATTTTATACAACAACAGCATGATGCGCCACCCGATGCACCTGCATGGACACGATTTTAGGGTAATTAACGGACAGGGAGATTACGCCCCGATGAAAAACGTACTTGATATTATGCCAATGGAAAGGGACACGATTGAATTTGCGGCTACCGAAAACGGTGGTGACTGGTTTTTCCATTGCCATATTTTATACCACATGATGAGCGGCATGGGCAGGGTGTTCAGTTATGAAAATTCGCCACCCAACCCTGATGTACCCGATCCGAAACTGGCACAACGCAGACTCTTCCGCGACGACCGCATGCCTCACCTGATGGGCCGTGTGGGTATAGAAAGCAGTGGCAGCGACGGACAGTTAATGCTGGCACAAACCCGCTGGTCGCTTAATACCATGTGGCATGTAGGAACTAACGCCATGATGGGTTACGAGAGCGAAACCATGTTAGGCAGGTACATTGGCCGTAATCAATGGCTGTTTCCTTATGTGGGCTTTGATTATCACTATAAAGAATTTAATCCCGGCGAAAAGAACATTTTCGGAAGCGATGAACGCAATATGTTCGGACAGATCAGCAATAAAGAAAACAGAAAAACAATTGTTGCAGGGATTGCCTATACCCTGCCAATGCTCATTGTCGCAGATGCCAGAATTGATGGCAACGGGAAATTAAGGTTTCAGTTGGGAAGAGAAGACATCCCGGTTTCGAAACGTTTACGTGCAAACTTTATGGTAAACACCGATAAAGAATATGCAGCAGGGCTTCGGTTTATATTAACAAAATACATTGCACTTTCTACCCATTACGACAGCGATATGGGCCTTGGAGGCGGATTAACTTTTAATTATTAGCAATTAAGTATAACGGGGTAAATGAGGGTCTCCTGTCTGTTTATCCCGTTTTACGAAATAAGCCACAACATCCATTGCGGCTTATTTACTAACCAAATAATAACCAATATCTATGATATCTATACCTCAAAACTAATCAGGAAAGATGAACAATAAATGAAGTTATTTCGATTACAGGTAATTTGGCCTGAAAGTTTTGCCTAACACTTTAAGTTCTTCGTTGCTGATGAGGTTGGGATCTTCAAATTGCCGTTTTACAAGGTTTAGCGGTACTTTAACCGTTCCGTTTGTGGTGCGGATGATGCAGATTTCCTGATCGGCAGTGGACGATACATAATGCCCTATTTCGGATTCAATTTCGGATAAACGGATCAGCAATTCGTAGTAGATATAGAGCGGAAAATTCACTTCACAAAGTTAACATAATAAAAAGCAAAGATTTAATTATTGTTATGTTAACGTTAATTACATTGATAATAATTAATTAACAGTGGGTGTAAGCTATTTTGAAGGCGGCCAATCTAACCGAAAATTAACCCATGGTTAACAGTAGTAGTTTTAAGTTTGCTGTTAAAATTCAGAAAGGCCATGAAAAAACGCTCAACTCACTTAAAAAGAATGCTTTATTGCTGTTTTTATTTTATTTTTCTGATCATTATACTTCCTTCATGCAAAAAAGATAAAAAAAGCCCAAATTATCCGGCAGGAAGCAACGAAAACATCAATACATGGATACTCGATAGCCTTAAACGCTATTATTACTGGAATGAACAATTGCCTTCTGGTCCTGATATTGGCCTTTCGCCTAAAGATTTTTTTAATTCGGTGCGTAACGGTGCCGATCGTTTTTCGTACATCAATATTCCAAACGACGCTACAACCAATATACCAAACAACCGCAATTTCGGTTTTGATTATGCAACTGTCAGCGATCAAAATAGTACCAGGGTAATCGGGATTGTTAAACTGGTGTTAAAAGATTCTCCGGCAGCGAGGGCAGGTTTAAAACGAGGCGATTACATCAGCAAAATAAACGGAAAAACGTTAACATCGGCTAATGCGCAGGCTTTACAGGATGAAATATTAAACAACGAGCGCTTTTCTTTAGGTTTGGCAGAACTGAATAATAATACCTGGACAGATACACGTACGGTAGATTTAGCCAAAGGAGTAATCCTCGATCAAAAAGAAATCAGTAAGGTAATAGAAAGCGATGGAAAAAAAATCGGCTACCTTTATTTTCTTGATTTTAATGGTGGCTTAGCCAGTTCGTTGACTGCGGTTTTTAGCAATTTTAAATCGGAAGGAATTACAGATCTTATACTTGATCTCCGCTACAACGCCGGCGGACAGGTAGCAGAGGCCGCAGCAATATGTGCCATGATTGTGCAGAATATTGCTTATGATAAACCATTCATCACCTATAAGGGTAATAAAAACGGCGGTACCAGAACAGAATCTATCGGTACAGCAGCTACTTTTGATCGTACCGTAAATTTTAATGTCCTTCTCCAGCAAAACCTCGGCTTAAGCAAAGTATATATCTTATCAACCGCAGCAACGGCCTCCGCTTCTGAAGTCATGATCAACAATTTAAAACCCTTTATCCAGGTGGTACAGATTGGCGAAAAAACCAGGGGAAAAGATGAAGCTTCTTTCAGGATATTTGATTCACGCATCCCGAAACAGGTAAACTGGGAAATGCACCCCATTGTGTACAAACTTTTTAATGCACAAGGTATTGGAAACTACAGCTCAGGTATTAACCCCGATGTTGCGGTAAATGAATTCAATACCCTGCCCCTGCTCCCGTTAGGCGATCAGGCCGATCCTTTGGTAAAAACAGCAATTGCAAGGATAACCGGCAAAGTAGCCAAAACCGGCATTAGCGCCAATACAATGCTTTCCGGGGGCTTCCGATCCGGAAATATTTTGATGGATTCGAGGGTTCAATCTGCCCAACAGAGCATGGTAATTACGCACCGCTAAATGATTAGAAAAGGTTCTCATTAGCTTAACATTAACTTTAAATGCAAGCCCTAACTTGCCTTCGTTAACCGCTACTCATGGAAAAGTTGGAAGATTTTAAAAATATAAAATTCCTGAATGCAGTGAAAACTGGCGATTCGGCTGCTTTTAACGAAATTTACCACAAGTACCGTCAAAAGATATTTGGTTATGCCTACCATTTTACCCGTTGCAGGGAAGAAGCTGAAGAACTTACACAGGATGCTTTTGTAAGGCTTTGGGAGAACAGGATCAAAATAGATCCTGAAAAAAATTTTGACGCTTTTCTTTATACCCTCATCCGCAATAATTTTCTGGGTACACTCCGCAAAAAAGCAAGAGAAAAAGCCTACAGCAGCGAAAGTTTAAGGCAAGAGCAATCTTTTAATGCCATTGAAGATGAACTCGATGCGAAAGAATCGAAACAGCTGGCACAGGAAGCAATAGAAAGTCTTTCGCCACAGGTAAAAAGAATATACCTCATGAGCCGCAATGATCACCATACGCATGAGGAAATATCGCAGTTGATGGGCATTTCTAAAAACACGGTGAACAACCACCTCAAAAAATCGCTGGGCATTATGCGGAAATACTTTAAAACTTATTCTCCTGAAACGATTATATCATTGATGGTAGTGGTTCAATTGTTCATTAGCCAATGGTTCATTGGTCATTAGTTCATTGATCATTGTTTATTGGTGATTGTTTATTGGTGATTCATTTCCATCATCCATCTTACCTTTTCCATCCTAAAAGATCCTTCAGCTACGTTCAGGATGACAATCTGCGCTAAATTCTCCGTGTTTCTGTGCCTCCGTGGCTTAATTACTAAAGCCATCGGTAACTGCTCATTGTAAATTAATCATTGGCTATTCAATTCCATCATCCATCTTACATTTCCATCCTTAAAGATCCTTCCATTAGTAGCCTTATTATTAGTACGGTCGTCATTGCGAGGAGGAACGACGAAGCAATCTATCCTGTTAGCAAAGATGACCTCTTGCAGACTATCATTTGCTAAAAAAAAGTCACTAATATTGATTTTTATACAATAAATAATTCCACCATTAAGGAATTAAGAACATTAAGATTTACAGTTAATTTTAATTTCTAATTCATCTGTTAATTGATCATTAAAATTCCATCATCCATCTTACCTTTTCCATTTTCCATTCTTAAAGCTTCTTCGACTAACGTTCAGGATCACAATCTGCGCTAAATTCTCCGTGTTTCCGCGCCTCCGTGGCTCAAATTACTAAAACCATCGCTAACTGCTCATTGTAAATTGATCATTGGCTATTCAATTCCATCATCCATCTTACCTTTTCCATCCTTAAAGATCCTTCAGCTACGCTTAGGATGACAATCTGCGCTAAATTCTCCGTGTTTCCGTGCCTTAATTATACTTTTAAATCTTTTTTAAAAAAAATCTTCTCCCCCTATAGCTGTATCCCAACTTTCGTGCATATATACTGTAGCACGCAGCATAAAAGCGTTAACACCAAGCATAAAAGTGAAACAAGATTACATTAAAACATTATTTGAACTTTACCTGGAGGGCAAAACCGATGCGGAACAGGAAAAAAACCTGATGGAATACCTCGCCGATCCAGCGAATGGCGACAGCGAATTTCATGCGATAATGGAAAAAGCATGGAAAAAGCAAAACATCCTGCCCGACTACTCCCCGGAAGCCAACAAAGGGCTAGATGAAATATGGAATAAAATTGAGGCCGGTCAGCCAAAAAGCAAAAGACTATACCCTGTACTAAAATATGCTGCCGCAATTGTGGTGATTATTTCTGCAGCTCTCGGTTGGTATACCTATAAAAAAACACAGCAGCCGGTAGAATTAGCAATTGCCTTTTTAAGTAAAACTACCCAAAAGGGAGAAAAAGTAAAACTGATGCTGCCCGATAGTTCCATTGTATATCTGGGTGCAGGGAGTAAACTTACCTGGCCATCGCATTTTGTGAAAGGGAAGCTTAGAAATATCCGGCTGGAAGGTGAGGCTTTTTTTGAAGTAAAACACGATATCAAGAGTCCGTTTATTGTACACAGCGGGCACATGCAAACCAGGGTTCTGGGCACTTCATTTAACATCTATGCCTACCCTAAGGATGGTACTTTCAGTGTTGCAGTAAGAACCGGAAAGGTAGGGATTTCAGAAAACCGTGAGGGTAAATTAAAACAACTTTCGCTCCTTACACCGGGCATGAAACTGCTTTACCGCCTTAAAGAAGGCAATTATACAGTACGTACAGAACGCATTGCGGAGGTAAATGCATGGATTAAAAACAGTTTTGCTTTTAAACATACAAGCTTAGCAGCCATGCTTAAATCACTGGAAAGATATTACAATGTTCATTTTGAACTTAAGGGCAACAATTTAAATCAATGCAGGTTTAATGCCACGTTCACCAATAAAAGCATTAGCGATATAATGGAAGAAATCCGCGTGATGAGCGGCAAAAAAATGAAATATAAAATAGACACTGTGAACAAAATAATTACCGTATGGGGGGAGGGCTGTCAATGAGGAGTTAGCGATATGCTATAGTGCTGCAAAAAGCACCATAAACCGGATTTATACCTACGAAAAACAAATTAAACCTCTTAACATAAACAAGGAGCCGGATTGCTCGAACAATCCAGCTCCTAAAACAAAAGTTTTTAACCCGTGAGAATTAAAAAACATCTTGAACCTATGAAAATAGGGTTTTACGACTATATAAAAGAATATTTTATCAATTTGGATTACCGTGCTCTGGTAGCCCTTATGGTGTTATGTACATTTTTATTAAACCAGGGCATGGCAAGCAGCTTTGCGCAAACGCCAAAAGAAACCAGTTTGAGCATTAAAATAGCGACAAAAAATATCCCCGATGCACTTTCGCTGCTAGAAGAAAAAGCCGGATTTTCCATCAATTATAACAAATCGATTTTTAGCCAAAACGGAACAATAAACCTTGAGGTCAAAAATATGCCCCTTGAGCTTATCCTTAAAAAGATACTTTCGGGCACCAGGGTAACGTATAGGTTTGCTGATGCCAATACCATATTGCTTTATAAATTACCAGATCCGGTAAAACCAGGGCGGGTATCGGGAAAAATATTCGATGAGAAAGGAGAAACCCTTCCCGGTGCTTCCGTAAAGATTATCGAAACAG
This sequence comes from Pedobacter jeongneungensis, assembly GCF_039538295.1. NCBI lineage: Bacteria > Pseudomonadati > Bacteroidota > Sphingobacteriia > Sphingobacteriales > Sphingobacteriaceae > Pedobacter > Pedobacter jeongneungensis. Next base: position 46,962 of record NZ_BAABBY010000020.1, read on the forward strand.
GCAAAGCCACCCAAACAGCAAGCGACGGAAGTTATAGCATAAATGTAGAACCCGGAACCTACACCGTAGAAATCAGCTATATTTCTTTCGCTACCAAACGCATCAGTGAGGTAATCGTAAAAAGCGATAAAACCACTACACTTGATATCTCATTAAAACCCGATGCAACAGGCTTGCAGGATGTTGTGGTAACGGCTACCTATAAAAAAGCTTCTGTTGAAGGTTTGCTTACCCGTCAGAAAAATGCCTCCGAAATCAGTAACGGGATCAGTGCCGAACAGATTTCGAGAACTCCGGATAAAAACATCGGCGAAAGTTTAAAGCGCATCAGCGGGGTAAGCTCGATAGATAATAAACTGGTACTGGTACGTGGTATTGGCGAACGGTATAATACGGCACAATTAGATGGCATCACTTTGCCAAGCACCGAAGCACAGACCCGCAATTTCTCTTTCGACCTCATCCCTTCGAGTCTGGTTGATAACGTGGTGGTAAGTAAAACAGTTACTCCTGATATGAACAGCAGTTTCGGTGGTGGTTTAATCCAGATCAATACCAAAGATATCCCGACAGAAAATTTCATGAGCTTTACGGCAGGTACTTCCTATAACGACCAAAGTACAGGCAAAGACTTTTTAAGCCATCAGCGTGGCAAAAATGATTACCTGGGTTTTGATGATGGCCGGAGAAAATTCCCTGAAGATTTACAGCATACCGACCGTACTATTACGCCCAATAACACCCTTACTGATGAGCAGTATAAACAAAAGCTGATTACACAGAGCCAGAAGTTTACGAACGATAATTTTACAATGTACAAATACAAAACTTCCCCCTCGCAGAATTATCAGTTCACCATTGGCAGGCTGATCGGTATTGATACCACCAATAATAAAAAACTGGGCTTTACAGCGTCTTTAAACTATCGCAATACGCAGAATATCAACACCATAGAACAACAAACCAGAAGCGATTGGAATGCCGGCACCACTAATACCGGTAATAAATACATGTTCAATACCACTTTGGGTGCCATGCTAAATATTGGCTTACAGCTGAATAAAAACAGGTTTGGTTTCCGCAATACCTATACCCACATTTTTAACAATGATATGGTGCGTACCATTGGATATGATACGGATCAGGGAACGGCATTTTTTAATGCAGGCTTAAAACCCAACCGCATTGTAGAGGCCGACGATCCTACCTACACGGATTTATTACAGAATAAATTAAACGGTCAGCACCAGCTGGGCAAGGTAAAATTAGACTGGAATTTATCGAGGACAGCAATAGACCGTAAAGAGAAAGACCTGGGGATTGCCACGCAATATCTAACCAAAACAGGTAACGATTACGAATATTTTTACGCATCAAGCGGACAAACAGAGGGTTATATCAAACCTACATCGCGCCATAACTACAGCAATAACGAACATCATTTCTCATGGAGCGGTGATGCAAGCATGCCATTTAAAACGGGTCCGCTAAACAACAGCATCAAAGCCGGTTATTTCGGTATCCATAAAGAAGGATCGCTAAACTGGCAGATTGCTTCGCTGGTAAACAGTCCCGCACTCGCCGATAGTTTAAGGTACATCCCGATCGGACAGATGATCGATCCGGCCAAAATTGGCAATAACGGTTACAATTACTACATCAACAATTACTTTTTAAACGGTTATAAGGGAAAAAGCACTACCCAGGCCGGTTATGTAATGCTGGATAACCGCTTAGCCGAAAAACTACGCCTGGTTTGGGGTGTAAGGGCCGAATATTATAAATATACCGAGCTGCGTAATGACATCAACGTGAGGGGAATCAGCTCATTTGCAATACCTTACGAAAAGAAATGGAGGTGGTTGCCATCGGCGAATCTTACCTATAGTCCAACAAGGCAGATCAACATCAGGGCTGCTTTTTCAAATACGGCCATCAGACCGGAACTAATGGATAACAGCCAGTTCTTCAGGTACGATCCTATGTTCGATGCGCAGTTTGGCAATGAGGGTTTGGCGAGTACACAGATTAAAAATTTCGATATTAAAGCAGAATGGTTTCCGGGTTTAGGCGAAATTATCTCAGTCAGTGCTTTTTATAAACGCTTTGATAAACCCGTTGAAGTTACTTTCAGCTTATCAAACGGTAACGGTGGCTTTTATTACATCTTAAACTCTGATGAAGCTAAAGTGTATGGTTTAGAATTCGAGCTTAGGAAAAACCTCGGCTTTATTGCCAGTACTCCCCTGTTATCGCGCTTTACCCTATATGGAAATTTAACCCTGCAAAAGGCAGATGTAGTGGGAACATATAATGCAATTGGGCCCGATGGCAGCCAGATTAAAGTATGCACCAAAGTAAAAAGAAACATGTACGGCCAGTCGCCTTACCTCTTAAATGCTGGTTTACAATACCTTGATGAGCACTTTGGTTTTAACATTTCTTACAACAAATCGGGACTTAAAACCACAATGGTAAGTGCAGAACTGCTGCGCATAGAATATGAAAAACCAAGAGACCAGATTGATGCGCAGGTGAGTTACAAATTTTACAAAAACAGGTTCGAGGTAAAGGTAAATGCGGGTAACCTGCTCAATAAGGCTTCTGTAATTTTTAACAATAACGGCAGTTATGAGCGCAATCCTGAATATGTTGCCGGAACCGCCGATTACAGTAAGCAATACCGCCTGAAACCAGGTTTTACCAATGCTTTGGATGATGGCGACCAGGTATTATTTTCGCAGAAGTTTGGCCGAACCTACAGTACTTCCATTACCTATAATTTTTAATGCGACCATGAAAAACAGTATAAATAAGGTTACACCATTTAAAAAGAAAGGAGGAACAAAGTTTCCTGCATAGCCATAAAAAAAACGAAAGGTTGTATCAGAACCCTCCGTTTTAAACCGGTCATTTCTAGTGGAACGGCGCATCAGGATAAACCCGAATTATTTTAAAAACCTACTGCTAAAAGTCGAGGACTGTTAACAGATCTGCTTAGTGATATCGATCAGAAATACTAAGATATAAAAAAACATACCATTTAGGTACAAACAGGCTTTTATTTCCGCAAAACAACGGATCACTTGCCTCCTGTATCTGAATAACCAAAAAAATCAACCTAAAAAACATGGATCATCCCTATGAGATCCTATGAAAAACAAAAAACGAAAATGAAAAATTTCAAAAACTTAATCGGTCTTTTATCAATTGTTGCTGTTTCTTTTACAGCTTGTAAAAAAAATGAAGGTGGTTCATCAGCATTTGGCAACCGCAGTACTTCAGCAGCAGATTATTCTCAATCATCATTACCGGTTGTAGCAGTTAGCGGAGACATTACCAGCTCTGTAACCTGGACAGCAGGAAACGTTTACGAATTAAGCGGTGTAGTAACGGTTAGAAACGGTGCAACATTAACCATTCAGCCAGGTACTTACATCAAAGCATCGGTTAATACCCCGGGTGTACAAAACGGTGTATTGGTTATTGCAAAAGATGGTACCATCAATGCAGTTGGTACAGCTGCCGATCCGATTGTATTTACAAGCCGTTACCTTTTAGATGGCGATGCCAGCACAACAGGTAAACCAGGTGATTTTGGTGGTACAATTATTTTAGGTAATGCAACCATCAACGTTGGTGATAAACTGATTGAAGGTTTGGCTAACGAAGCTAAATTCCACTACGGAGGTACTAACGATGCCGATAATCGTGGTACTTTCCAGTATGTACGTATTGAGTATGCCGGTTTCCAGCTGGCTCCAAACGTTGAGGTTAACGGTTTAACTTTAGGCGGTGTAGGTAACGGTACAACTATCGATCACGTACAGGTTTCTTACGGTTTAGATGATGGATTCGAATTTTTCGGTGGTACAGTTAACGCAAGCAATTTAATTGCCTTAGCTTCTGACGATGATCAGTTCGATTTCGATAATGGTTTCAGTGGTATATTAAGCGACTGTATCGCTATTGCAGATAAAAATTCTACCCACAGCACAAGCGGTAGCGCCAGCGATTCTAACGGTATCGAATCAGATAACAACGCACCTGCAGAAGATGCAACTTTTAGCTTAACACCTAAAACACACCCTGTATTAATCAATGTGAGCATTTTTGGAACAGAAAATACTTCAGGTATTGCCGGTTTAGGTTACCGTAATGGTATCCGCGAGCGCAGAGGTTCGGAAGTTACTTTATCTAACGTAATTGTTTCTGGTTACAACACCGGTATCGCTTTTGATGCTGATGCCAATGCAAGTCTTTCAGATATTTCTACTACATCTGTTCACGGTTTCACAAATTCAATTACAGCGGCAGTTGGTGCTTATGTTGATGGTGGCGGTAACAATTTAGTGGTTAATGCAAGCAACGCAAGTTCATTCGGTGTAAGCCAGCCATGGTACAATACACCAGGTTCTCCATCTACGGTTACACTTCCGGGTTGGGCTGCTACATGGTCAAAACTTGTATTCTAATTTTTTCTCTCTTACCTAAAGAGACCGTACCTTTTCAGGTATGGTCTCTTGATTTATAAAACAGCACTTTTCTGTTTTAAATGATAATTACCCCTTTTATGAAACTAAAAATCTTTACCCTTTTCTTTTTTTCGGCTGTTATAGCCTTAGGTTTATCCTGTCGCAAAGCAGAACTTCTTCAGCCAGAACCTGCTAAAGTAATTCAGTTAACCCTTACCGGTGCTTCTGATGTAGCATTGGAATATTTGTATAAAGACAGTATCATTGCTACCCCGCCTGTTGGTGGCATTAATGTAAAAACATTGCTTTCTGTAAAGGATCAGAATGCTGTTCTAAAGGTGCGAAAAAAAGGCACATCAGAAATATTGCTCACCAAAGCCATGGTTGCAGTACCATTTGATCAGACCATCAGTATTTTTTATGATGGAACCAAAGTGTACAACAGTGCCATTTCATTGGTTGTTAAAGGTTTTGCCTTATCCGGCGAAATTGAATTCCTGTTAGATGGAAAAGTATTATCATCTGGCACCAGTACCATTAACAACACCTTTTTTATCCTAATTGATAAAGGCACCACGAGGGAAATTACCATCCGTAAGAAGGGGACCACCGAAATTCTTCTGACCAAAACAATCCAGGCTGAAATAGCAAGGCAGAATATTGATTTCTTTTTCGACGGAACCAAAATCGCAGATAATGTAAAACTCACTCCACCGGCAAATCCTGCCAATATGATGATCAGTGCAAAGTTTGAAACCATATTTTCACCACAATTTAAAAATGTTGATGTAGATATTGTTTTTTATACAAAACCTACATCTGCCGCCATTACAACCGCAGGAACAAAAGTTACACCCGAACTTAGGCTTACCCTTAAAAAAGATGGCTCGTTCAGTTCAATTGAACTCCCACCCCTGCCCGGACCGAATTACATTTACAGCTTTGACATATTTGAAGCGGGAACCAACAATGTTCCTTACACCACCACCGCCTCACCATTTGTAAATGCAGCTTTTCCTTTTAAACAAAACGAAGGAAGGTATGGTTCAATCAGCTTTGAAGCAAATAAATCGAAGTTATTTATTATAAAGGATACAAAAAATTTAGCTGCAGTAACAAGATCTACCTATTTCTCCGGCGCTGTTACCGATCTTTCTGAATATTTTAAATAAAAATCATAATAACATAATATAGGGGGATACCTGCGCATTGTGCATGGGTTATTCCCCTGTTTTTTTCGAATGATAATACCTGTTATTCAATCATCGTCTCCGTTTGCAACGGTGATGCACGAGAATCGCGATTGTATCACCTCATATAGCTATTCCTAACCTTTCTTAATTGTTAAAAAAACAGCATCTGCTTTAACGTATTGATAACAATCATTTAACATTCAAAATGATTTAAATCAGTTACTTATTCATTTATTTGGGTAGTGTAGATAAGAGATCTGCACCATCAATACCCAAACTGATTTTATGCCGTCGTTCTGCACCGTTATACCCTTTTTAGGGAACACCGATTTAAGTACCTCACTCGCCATTGTTTTTATTGTTTGCCTCCTTGCCGTAGTTGGTTTTGAGTTTGTAAATGGTTTTCACGATACGGCCAATGCAGTAGCAACCGTAATTTATACCAAGGCACTTAAGCCCATTATTGCCATTCCCTGGTCGGGATTCTGGAATTTTATGGGCGTATTTACCGGAGGGATTGCCGTAGCCATGGGCATTTTAAAACTCGTTCCATTAGATGCTTTAATGAACCTTCCGGTTGGTGTTGGCGCGGCTATGGTTTTAGCCGTTTTGTTGGCTTCCATTGCCTGGAACCTCGGCACCTGGTACCTGGGGATCCCCTGTTCCAGTTCGCATACCATGATCGGGGCCATGATTGGCACAGGTTTAGCCTTTACCTGGTACTATGGTGGCAATGGCGTAAACTGGGGCAAGGCCGAAGAAATTGGTTTATCACTTATTTTATCGCCCGTTATCGGCTTCGGACTGGCCATATTACTCATGTATTTTTTAAAGCATGTAATTAAGTATCATGCGTTATTTCACATCCCAACCGGCGAAAACGACCGTCCGCCATTATTGATCAGGGGCCTGCTGATTACTACCTGTACACTGGTTAGTTTTTTCCACGGAAGCAACGACGGACAAAAAGGTGTGGGTTTATTAATGCTGATCCTGATTGCCTTTTTACCGGCGAAATTTGCAGTAAACCATCACATTCCCAACGATAAAGTATTGTTTCAGCTGAATCAGACGGAACAGGTGCTTAAAAAAACAACCAGCCTTAACCATGGCAAGCGATTGGATATCAGCACACTACTGAATAAAATAGAAAAGACAAAATATCATTTGTCGCTTAAAAATGAAACTGATAAAAAAAACACCTATCTTTTCCGTAAGCAGATTGAAGACGTTATAGCTTCGGTAAAAACGGTGCGGGAAGATAAAACACTGGTAATTAACCCGGCTGATGATCAGCTTCTTCACGATAATGCTTCCGAATTATCGAAACTGGTAGAATTTGCACCGCTTTGGGTAATACTTTTAATTTCCATTTCACTCGGACTGGGTACAATGATCGGCTGGAAACGCATAGCGGTTACCATTGGCGAGAAAATAGGTAACGAACATTTAAATTATGCGCAGGGCGCTACTTCCGAAATTGTAGCCGCTTCTACCATTGGCTTGAGTACCGCTTTTGGTTTGCCCGTAAGTACCACACACGTATTATCAAGCGGGATAGCCGGTGCAATGGTGGCTTCTGGCGGAAGAAAAAACCTGAACAATAATACGCTTAAAAATATTGGTCTGGCCTGGGTACTTACCTTGCCGGTTTCGATTGTATTGGCTATTTTGTTATTTATGCTTTTTCACCTGTTTATTTAAAATATTATTCTGCAAAAAATGAAACAGATACTTGTAGCAACAGATTTTTCAAGAAGTGCCGGAAATGCCCTCTCCTATGCATTGGCAATGGCAAAAACGCTGAAAATGGAAGTTGTGGCCATTCATGCCATCCACCCTACCGAAGGTATAAATAACAGCACCTACAATGCCATTTTTATCGAATCGTACTACAGAAATAAAAGGGTTGCTTTAAAAGAATGGGCCGAAAACATCAGTCAGAAAGATAACCTCACCGATGTAAAACTCGAAACCATATGCGATGTAGGCTTTTTAAAAACGGTAATTACCAAACATACCGAAAATAACCCTGTAGAATTATTGGTAATGGGCATTACCGGTGCTACAGGTATCAGCGGAATTGTGGGTAGTAACGCCAGCATGGCTGTTACCAAAATGAGAATCCCGACGTTAATTGTACCTCTGGAGAGCAGTTTTACCAATTTTCCGATTATTACGCTCGCCACTGATTATGAAACCGTGCTTTCGCCGAAAGATATTACTGCCCTCAGCGAATTGTTAAAAGCCTCGGGAACAAGAAAAATGCAGGTGCTTTATGTGGCAGAAAAATCAGATGAAGTTCACATTAAAACCGGAGAAAAAAGAATCAGGGAGCTGCTACCAGATACCGAGATAGAATTTAATTACATTATGCACAACAGCGCCCCAAATGGCATTATGGACTTTATTAAAAGTAATCACACCGATATTCTTTGTTTGGTTAAACACCACCATAATATCATTTACCGCTTATTTACCAGCAGTACGGTTAACCAGGTGATGAACAAAACGGTGAAGGCTATTTTGGTATTACACGAATAAGAGGGAATTTTGAGTTGAGATGGAAAAGGTAAGATGGATAATGGAAATGAATCTCACCAATGATCAGTTAGCGATAGCCCTAGTATTGAGCCACAGAGACGCGGAAACACGGAAACTTCAGTCGTGTTGTCATCCTGAGGGATAATTTATTTTATAAAAATCAATATGAATGACAGAAGAATCTTCGCGCAATGATAAGCCGCTAAGTTCGTCATTGCGAGAAGGCTTTTTCAGCCGACGAAGCAATCTTTCTTGCTAGCGATCATTGTTAGAAAGATTGCTTCGTCGTTCCTCCTCGCAATTGTAAAGGTTTAGTAATTCGGTAACAGAATTAGCTTTGTAAATAGCTAATTATAATTTATGCGAATAAACACTAACGACCTTACCTTAAAGCGGAATTATTTAAGTAAATACCGTT
>NZ_BAABBY010000021.1:0-37441 GCF_039538295.1 Pedobacter jeongneungensis
ACTTCTCTTGAATTCAATAGTATAATAATGATAGCTTTTGCGTAATAAACCTAATGCACCCGAAGACTGATGATGGTCAACCCATTTCCTGATGATAGAAGTGGAAAGTTTCCACTTTGTTGATAGCACGCGGATAGAAATACCACGTAGCTTTTCTTTCACAATTTTTAGCCTAAACTCAGCTGTGTGACTTCTGTTTTTTCTCATAAAAATGCCCCCAAATAGTGTCTAACTTTTTGGGGGCAGTCCAGTTTCCTGGAGCTTTTTTAAATATGTTTTTAATGCTTATGCACCTAATTGTACACGTTTGAAAGCAGATACGGTTAAACCTTTAGAAGTGTTATCTAAAAATTTACGAACATCGATAGAACTGTCTTTAACAAACTCCTGGTTTAATAAAGTACTGTCTTTGTAGAATTTGTTTAATTTACCGGCAGCAATTTTCTCAACCATTTCTTCTGGTTTGCCTTCCTGACGGATGACGTCTTTAGCAATCTCGATTTCACGTTCGATAGTAGCAGGATCAACACCGTCTTTATCAACAGCAATTGGGTTCATTGCAGCAATTTGCATTGCAACATCTTTACCAGCTTCAGTAATATCTGCACCATTAGCACCTTCAAATACCACTAAAACACCCATTTTACCATTAGAGTGGATATAAGAAACGATTTTGTCGCCAGATATATTTGCATATTCCTGAATAACGATTTTCTCTCCGATTTTACCGGTTAATTCAGTTATGGTTTCAGCAACTGTACGTCCATCTTCCAAAGTAATTGCTGATAATTCTTCAGCAGTAGCAGGATTGTTAGCAACTGCTGCAGCTAAAACAGCCTGAGCCAGGTTACGGAAATCTTCAACTTTAGAAACTGGTTCAGTTTCGCAAGCTAAAGCAACTAATTTACCGTTTGTGCCATCTGCTGAAACATTGATTGATACCAAACCTTCAGAAGTAGCATTACCAGAACGGGCGGCAGATACTTTTTGACCTTTTTTGCGCAATAAATCAACAGCAGCTTCGAAATCGCCGTTAGCTTCAACTAAAGCTTTTTTGCAATCCATCATACCAGCGCCAGTTTGTTGACGCAATTTGTTCACATCTGCTGCAGAAATTTGTACTGTAGACATCTTATTTCTTTTTTAAATTTTACAATCTTGTTATAACAATTACAGGTTACAAGTTACAAGCGCCAAGTTAAACTCATGTTAAGCCAACTTAAAACCTGAAACCAGTAACCTGCAATAAAAAATATTACTATTCTTCTGTTTTAGTTTCTTCTGATGCTGACGCTTCAACTTCTGCCTCAGCAGCTTTTTTACGTCTTGGCTCTTTAGCTTCCGGAGCATCAGCCGCAGCTTTAGCAGCTACTGCTTCTTTTTCAGCCTCATCATCTTTTTCGCGTTTACGCTCATCTAAACCTTCTTCAATCGCTTTGATAATTACATCAGTAATTAAAGAGATAGATTTTGTAGCATCATCATTTGCCGGGATCGGGAAATCGATGTTAGAAGGATCAGAGTTTGTATCAACCATCGCAAAAGTTGGGATGTTCAATTTTAACGCTTCAGTTACTGCGATGTGCTCTTTCTTAACATCAATTAAGAATAAAGCTGCAGGTAAACGGTTTAAATCAGCAATACCACCTAATAGTGATTCTAATTTAATACGCTCACGCTGAATCATTAAACGCTCTTTTTTAGATAAGATCGCATAAGTACCGTCTTTAGTCATTTTATCGATGTTAGACATCTTTTTGATTGACTTGCGAACAGTAGCAAAGTTGGTTAACATACCACCTAACCAACGCTCGGTTACGAAAGGCATGTTTACTTTTTTAGCTTGTTCAGCTACAATTCCTTTTGCTTGTTTCTTTGTAGAAACGAATAATACTTTACGTCCTGATTTTACGATTTGTTTAATCGCAGCCGCAGCTTCTTCAGTTTTTGTTAAAGTTTTATTTAAATCTATAATGTGAATTCCATTACGCTCCATGAAAATGTAAGGAGCCATTTTTGGATTCCATTTACGGGTAAGGTGACCAAAGTGTACACCTGCATCCAATAAGTCTTGATAAGTTGTTCTTGCCATTGTGTTTGCCTCCTGTGATTAACGTTTACTGAATTGGAATTTCTTACGGGCTTTAGCACGTCCTGGTTTTTTACGCTCAACCATACGGTTATCACGTGTCATTAAACCTTTAGCACGTAAAGCAGGTTTTTTCTCCGCATCTAGTTCAACAATCGCCTTAGCAATAGCTAAACGAACAGCTTCTGCTTGTCCTTTTACTCCGCCACCTTGTACATTTACAGTGATATCATAACGGCCGGTAAGTTCAGAAACTTCTAAACTTTGGTTTACGATATATTGCAAAGGTAAAGTTGGGAAATATACTTTGTGATCTTTACCGTTAACGGTAATTGCGCCAGCACCATCTTTTAAGTAGATACGTGCAACAGCTGTTTTTCTTCTTCCTGAAGTGTTAGTAACTGACATTTCTTAAAGTTTAATGGTTTTTGGAGATTGAGCTGCATGAGGGTGGTTTTCACCTGCATACACAAAAAGATTGGTGTAAAGTTTTTTACCCAATTTAGTTTTCGGTAACATACCACGTACCGCTTTCTCGATTACACGTTGAGGGTGTTTCGCCATTAACTCCTTAGGAGAAATAAAACGCTGACCACCTGGATAACCAGTATAAGAAACATATTGCTTTTCGCTGAATTTGTTTCCTGTCAATTTAACCTTGTCTGCATTGATAACAATTACATTATCACCGCAGTCTACGTGTGGGGTGTACTCAGGCTTGTTTTTACCACGGATGATCATAGCGATCTTCGATGACAAGCGCCCCAAAATCTCGCCTTGCGCATCAACAACAATCCACTGTTTGTTAACAGTTTTCGCATTGGCCGAGACAGTTTTGTAACTTAACGTATTCACTTGCTTGTATTTAATTTATTAAACAATTTATTATTCCCATTAAATTTGGGACTGCAAAGATAGATAGAAAACTTTTATTATCAAATAGTTGAATGGAAAATTTTTGATATAAAATTGTTGTCATTGCTTAGTGCGCAGCGATGTGGTAACCTGCTTCATGATTTTTTGTAAAGCAGAACCTGCAGTTCTTCGGTTGGTTCAGTCGGGCTTTACGCTAAATCTTTTTTGTTTTTTTTAAGCTTTGACAAATTTTTTGCTAGAGTGCTATTAATTTGTTAAAGCGAAAAACAAAAAAGGATATCGCTGCAATCCCGTTTAGAAAATTTGAGTAAGGTGGTACTATTAATGATCAAAGGCGATTTATAACCTAATTTGCGGAAACAAATCTTGAGGTCGCAATTTGCGACTTCAAGTTCTATATGTATACATTGTTTATTTTGAGAATATCACAAATCATCGGGCATATAGCCAATTCTTTTCCTTGGCCCGATTTTCTTATCGATCAGTTTATCCAGATAAGTGAAAACCAGTTCGATATTTTTATCCTGGTTGCTTACCTTTTGTTTAATCTCCTCAATTTCGAGTTTAAGTTCGCCGCTATCTAGAATAAACTGACGGATACGAGAGAAAATCCGAACAATCTGGATATTCACCTGAATGGCTTGTTTGCTGTTTAATACACTCGAAAGCATTAATATGCCATGTTCGGTAAAAACATTGGGTAAATAGGTTCTTCCACCCCTTCCTTTTTTTGAGGTCACAATTTGTGACCTCAAAGATTCCCATTCCTCGGTGCTTAGCTGGAACATGAAATCATCCGGGAAACGCTCAATGTTTCGACGAATACTTTGATTTAAAACCTTAGTATCGACACCATAAAGTTCGGCCAGGTCGCTATCGAGCATCACCTTTAGTCCTCTTAGCTCGTAAATTTTATTAACTACAGTATTGTCAGGGATGATAGGAAGCGCTTATTTAGCTGTCATATCATTTTGGATTTGAGCTGAATATACAAAAAATAGAATTATTTATAGCAGAATAGAATCTATAATTTTTTTGATTTTTTCTTCGCGTTCGTTATAATTTCCACTGATGTGGATATAGTTAATGCTCCGTTTTTCGAGTTCACTTTTAAACAAGTTGAACATCTCTAGGCGCCTGTCGCCAAAATCGCGGAGGTGATCGGCCACCCATTCTACATCAATATCCAATAAGAAATATAAATCGTACTTAATTTCATTTTCAAGATCGTTAAGAATATCCGGAACCTCTTTTAAATAGTATTTTGAATATATTTTTGTGGTAATTAAATCGGTATCACAAAAAACGATTTTATTGGCAATGCCTGTTTTTTCTTTCACCCTTTGTGTTTGTGCTTTTCCGATTTTGATAATGTCGTCAACAGTAATATCGTTAGTGCTGATTATTTTGCGTGCAACTTCGGGAACAAAAACAGTATGATAATGTAAAGCCATTTTTTCGGCCATGGTCGATTTTCCGGTACTTTCTGGTCCGTAGAAACAAATCTTCTTTACAAAATAAGGGCGCACTACTTCAGGAATAAATTCCCAGTATTGAAAAGGATTATTTCTGATTAAAGTAGCAGAAACCGGAATGAATTTTCTTGGTTCATCAAACAAGATATGTTCTGCCTGTAAATTAAGTGCGAACGGTGGCCCGTAAAATTCAGAACTAAATAAAACATCGATTTTTGGGTAAACCTCCCGCATCCTGATCGCCCAGATATTTGTCCGTTCATTTAAGGGCAAGGTTTCGTCATCAAAATCATCAGGAATAATTGCTGGTTTAATGTTTGGCTGATCTTTAAAAATCTCCTTAAGCCATTCAAAACGCAAAGTGGGGTCAATCTTGTCATCAGGCGTGAAACTCATCGAAACAATCAACTCATCGCAATGTGCAGCAGCGAAATTAATCAAGGCAATATGCCCTTTATGGATTGGCATAAACTTGCCGATAACCAATCCTCTTTTCATACCGTTTTAGCGTAACTTCTGTATTCTTTTATCCAATGCCATAGTGCAAAGGCAGCTATAATAGTAAAAATGAAATATTCTATACCCATAAACTTAATGCCTTTTAAAAAGTACAGGTAAGTGGCCACAACATCGATAATCAGCCAGATAATCCAACACTCAACTCTTTTCTGGATCATTAGAAAAGTGGTGATTACACTCATTACGAAAATAAACGAATCGACAAAAGGATAGGCACTCGGTAAATTGAACAGCAGAGGGAGCCAGTTGTGCAGCTGACTAGCCAAAGTACCCATTAATAATGTACCCAAAATGCCTGCAACCAATAAAATCAAAAACTGCTTTAACGGCATAAAACTGATTTTGAGTTCCTTATTTTTATCTTGTTCCCCGGGTTTCGGATTTGTCCAACGCCACCAGCCCATAATATTGGTTACAAAAAAGAAAACCATTAAAAACATATCAGGGTAAAGCTGGCTTTGATAATATAAAAAGGCCGACAGGAATACGTTAACGATACCCGCTGGCCAGCTCCAGACACTTGCTTTTGCGGAGAGAATAACTGAAATAACCCCGGTAATTACGGCAAAGAATTCCAGATAGCTCATTTTATAGCCAAGAACCGTGAAAAATATACTATGGGCATCAAAAAAATCCATCTTTTTATTTTGGAGATATACAAAATGCTAATGTAAATAATTTATTTGCGGCTATTGATTTTCAGTTGGCAAACAATCCAAAAATATAGCTGTTATAAGAATATCTATTGGCTTATCCCCGTATTTATTAACCAGCAAATTTCGTGTATGCAGTATATCGACCAGATTTTCGGTTATCCAATTCCTTTGTTTTTTAAAAACCTGATTATTGGTTTAGCAGCAGTGTTACTTGGTATTTTAATCAAATTCATTATCCACAAAACTTTTATCCTGCTTTCTCGCTGGTGGGATTTCATTATTATAAAATCAACCATTAAACATTTAAGAAGGCCTGTTGCAGTTTTTATTCCGCTACTGTTATTGAATTTCTCGCTTACAATAATGGTAATGGAGCCAGAATTCAGACTTCCTATTACAAAAGCACTGGAAATTGCTTTAACCATCACTTTTGCCTTAATATTAGTGCGTTTAATTAATGTGTTAGAAGATTATTTCTATCTGAAATACGATCTGAATAAAGAAAATAACCTGAAGGAGCGTAAAATCCGCACGCAATTACAGTTTGTAAGGAAATTTATTGTCTCACTTATTATTTTAATTACAGCTGCTATTATTTTGCTGAGTTTTGAAAGCATGCGAAAAATAGGGGCCGGATTACTTACCGGAGTGGGGATTGGTGGAATTATTATTGGTTTTGCGGCGCAGAAATCGCTGGGGAATTTACTGGCAGGTTTTCAGATTGCTTTTACACAGCCCATCAGAATTGACGATGTTTTAATTGTGGAAGGGGAATGGGGAAAGGTAGAAGAAATAACTTTAACCTACGTGGTGGTGAATATCTGGGATCAACGCAGGCTGATTTTACCGATTACCTATTTTATTGAAAAACCTTTTCAAAACTGGACGCGTGTTTCGGCAGATCTTTTGGGGACTGTTTTTTTATACCTCGATTATACCATTCCGATTGAACCTATGCGACAGGAAATGACAAGGTTATTAACGTTAAATCCTTTATGGGATAAGCGTGTAAATGTAGTGCAGGTTACGGATAGTACAAAAGATGGCGCCATAGAAGTACGTTTTTTAATGAGTGCTTCTAACTCATCAAGGGCTTTCGATTTGAGGTGTTATGTAAGAGAAGCCATGATTTCGTTTATCCAAAACCATTATCCGGAAAGCTTGCCGAAGAAAAGATTGGAGTTTAGGGATATAGATAAATCGTCATTTCGACCGTAGTGGAGAAATCTATTTCGAATGTACTCAAAGATTTCTCCATTCCGTTACCCTTCAGTAATGACGATTTTTTTATTTAAACATCCCTTTTAGCTTTGCCAGTTTTTCCTGTAAGTCGCCATCGGCATCTTTTGGTTCGTTACGTGGCTTGAAGTTTTGCTTATTATTCGGCTTGTAATCTTGTTTTGGTTTCTGCTCTCTGGGCTTCTGACTGCTGACTTCTGACTTCGGACCGACCTCAGTTTTCATCGATAGCGAAATCCTTTTACGGGCCACATCAACTTCCATTACGGTAACTTCTACTTTTTGATGCACTTTTACCACATCATTTGGGTTGGCTACAAAACGGTTTGCCAGTTGGCTGGTATGTACTAAACCATCCTGGTGCACGCCGATATCAACAAATGCACCGAAATTGGTAATGTTGGTTACAATTCCCGGTAATTTCATACCCGTTCTTAAATCAGCAATTTCGTTTACGCCATCGGTAAAGCTAAATGCCTCAAACTGCTCACGCGGGTCGCGGCCGGGTTTTGCCAGTTCTTTTAAAATATCGTTTAAAGTTGGCAGACCGATTTCGTCTGTTACATATTGTTGGGGTTTAATTTGCTTTTGCAATTGCGTATCTTTCATCAGGGCCGAAACAGTGGTGCCGAGGTCTTTTGCCATTTTATCTACTACGGCGTAACGCTCAGGGTGCACACCACTGGTATCTAAAACGTTTTCTGCATTGCGGATGCGTAAGAAACCTGCCGCCTGCTCATAAGCCTTGTCGCCTAAACGAGGTACCTTTTTCAAACTTTCTCTGTTTTTAAAAGCACCGTGGGTATTTCTGTAATCAACAATATTCTGTGCCAGGGTTGGTCCGAGACCTGAAACATAGGCCAAAATTTGTTTTGAAGCTGTATTCAGCTCTACGCCAACGGCATTTACGGCACTGATTACGGTATCATCTAAACTTGCCTGTAATTTATTCTGATCAACATCGTGCTGATATTGACCTACACCGATGGATTTTGGATCGATTTTAACCAACTCAGCCAAAGGATCCATTAAACGGCGACCGATTGAAACGGCTCCTCGAACAGTAATATCCTGCGTTGGAAATTCTTCTCTCGCCACTTCCGAAGCTGAATAGATAGATGCACCACTTTCGTTAACCATTACAATGGTGATATGCGGTAAATTTAGCGCACGGACAAAAGCCTCTGTTTCTCTTCCTGCGGTTCCGTTACCAATGGCAATGGCTTCAATTTCGTATTTTTCACAAAGCTGTTGGATGGTGAATTCGGCATTTTTTACATTGCCTTGTCCGGTATGAGGGTAAATTGCTGTGTTTTCTAATAACTGACCTTGTTTATCCAAACAAACCACTTTACAGCCTGTGCGGAAACCAGGATCGATGGCCAGTACATTTTTTTGCCCCATTGGTGCAGCCAATAATAACTGACGGGCATTTTCGGCAAAAACACGGATCGCTTCTTCATCGGCCTTCTGCTTGGTTAATACACGGAGTTCGGTTTCCATTGCGGGTTCTAGTAAGCGTTTGTAGCCATCTTCCAGAGCTTTTTGTACTTGTTTAGAAGCTGCATTATTGCCTGTAATAAACTGGTTTTCTAAAATGGCAAGTGCATCTTCTGCTGGAGGAAGTGCATCTAACCTTAAAATCAGTTCTTTTTCGCCCCGGCGCATGGCCAAAACCCTGTGTGATGCTGCCGTTTTAACCGGCTCACTCCATTCGAAGTAATCTTTGTATTTAATTCCTTCTTCTTCTTTTCCTTTGATCACTTCTGATTTAAAAGCTGACTTTTCCTGAAAATAAGTGCGCATTTTGGTGCGGGCTTCGGCATTTTCAGAAATCATTTCGGCAATGATATCCCTGGCACCTGCCAAAGCTTCGTCAAGAGAGTTTACTCCTTTTTCAGTATTGATAAATTTATCTGCTTCGGTATCCAGGTCGAAGCTATTTTGTTCAAAAATCTGAAGTGCCAAAGGTTCCAAACCTTTTTCTTTTGCAACCGATGCACGTGTTTTACGTTTCGGCTTATAAGGCAGGTAAATATCTTCAAGAAGCGAAATGGTTTCTGCTTCGTTAATCTGTTTTTCAAGCTCTGGGGTTAATTTACCTAGCTCTGTCATCGATTTTAAAATCGCTTCGCGGCGTTTGTCAAGGTCGCGTAATTGCAAAACCCGATCGCGGATTGCAGCTACCTCAACCTCATCTAAACTGCCGGTTGCCTCTTTACGGTAACGGGAGATAAATGGTACAGTTGCACCTTCATCTAACAAATTTACGGTTGCGGTTACTTGTTTTTCTGCAACTTTTAATTCGGCTGCAATTATTTTATGGTGGCTTAGCATATCCTAAAGGGTAAAATTAAAGGAAGCAAAGCTAATGAGGATTTGCGGGAATTAAGGATTTTTAAAATGAAGTTTTCCACCGAAATTTGTGAGTAAGTTTTTGGACATGCGGGTTTTTATGGAAAAACAAATAATACATCATCTTTAAGAAATGAAGAGCGCTTTTATTATTATAACTTTAATATTTTGCTTTGGTTGCCAAAACGGAAAGCCTGAGAAAGAAGAAAACGTAAACGAAGAGGTTACGGTGATCTTGAATACTTTTGAAAAAGGGATTGTATGGGTTTCAAAAAACGATTTTAAAGATATGTATCCTGAAGCGAAGAATCTTCCACACAAGGAAGTAAAGAGGAGGCGAAAATATTCAGTTACCGATTCTTTATTTTCAGTAAACCAGTTTAAATCTCTTGCTTACGAAAAGCACGGGAAATATGTTAAAAATACAGTTGCTTTCCGGTTTAAGCCATTCAAAAGCATAAATAGCGATGGATTTGAAATTATAAATACAAATATAGGTACTGTGAAGTCAGATCTTAATTATAATGGAAATCTCACTTTCAGCCGGGTTATTTTTAACAAGGCACGAAATAGGGCAAAGTACTATTT
Organism: Pedobacter jeongneungensis; assembly: GCF_039538295.1. Taxonomy (NCBI): domain Bacteria; kingdom Pseudomonadati; phylum Bacteroidota; class Sphingobacteriia; order Sphingobacteriales; family Sphingobacteriaceae; genus Pedobacter; species Pedobacter jeongneungensis. Next base: position 9,798 of record NZ_BAABBY010000021.1, read on the forward strand.
CGAACAATCAATTATGATTTCCGAATATCGTGGATGGGGAATGGGTACCTATATTTATGCAAAGAAAATAAATGGCCAATGGGTTTTTGATAGAGAAGACCAGGTTTGGATTGCCTAGTTTTTTTTCTTTACTGCTTTCTCTACATCCCGTTCTGCTTTAAATTTTGTGATTCTCGTAATCAGTTCTAATGGCAAAGGCTTATCCAATGGAAACTGAACTGCGCCCTTGCTCCATTTATAATCAGCAAATTCATTTTTAAATGCCTCGATACCCGAGCTGGTTGGGTAAAAACCAATGTGTTTGGTGTAACCTGCAAAATATACCAGCACAGTATTTTGTTTAAAAGCCGGCATGCCATAACTGATGACTTCTTTTGCTGTTGGTACTGCCTGATGAATGGTTTCGCGAACCTGTTGCAAAAGTTTTTGTGTTTCAGCAGGGAAATTGGCAATATATTGATCAACGTTTTCGGGTTTTGGCTGTTCCATAGCTGATAATTTTGTAAGCTGAATTTACAAAATTTCTCAAAAACTATTCACTGATCTGGATATCGTATTTATGCAACAGTCCTGCAAGTCCGGATTTAGAAAACCTTGCTTTTTTAATCCTATTGTTATCCGGATCTATCGAATAATTGTAAGCTGTTTTGAAATCTGCTTTTTCGAGATTTGTCCGGTCGAAAGTAGCATTTAACAGGTCGCAGTTATCGAACATTGCATTGGCTAAATCGCTCTCCGAAAAATCGACTTCATGTAACTGTGAAGTTTTAAAAATGGTTTTCTTCAGTTTTAATTTATAAAAAGAAGAATGATCCAGCTTGCAGTTGTTAAAGCTGAACGCCAAGCCAAAATCGTTACAATTTTCAAATCTTAATCCCAGCATTTTACAGCCTTGAAAATTGATATCAATAAAGGAGGTTTTGGTTAAGGTAGCCAAACTTAAATTACAGGAAATAAATTCGCAGTCTAAAAATTTAACCCCGCTTAAATCTGAACCGGACAAATCGCAGTTGATAAATTTACAGTTTTCGTATTCAGCCTTTGGGAGTGAGCGTAAGGTAAAATCTGCTTTTTCGAATGTTTGGTCGGCTATGTAATTGTCGGGCATGTAAGGAATTTATTTTACGACGAATATAAAAATTTAGTGTGGTTTTTTGGCTTAAGCAGGAAACTGAATTATGTTTCTTATACAGACAGGGGTTAACTAAACCAGACAGAAATGGAAATACTTTTTGGTTGCAGCAACCTTGAATATGCTGTCATGCTGAGGCACGAAGCATCTGTTTCGTAAGTAGTAGATGCTTCGTGCCTCAGCATAACAAGCTTATCCAAAAAGATTGCAATGAATGGCGGGACTGATGAAACCGAAGGATTACTGAACATAAATTTTCGAATATTTGCCACGGAAACACAGAGGATACGGAAAAGTGGAATAAAAAAATCCCCCGAATTACTCCGGAGGATTTATATGTTTTTGGTCTTCGACTGCGCTCAGACTGACAGACTACACTCAGACTGACAGTTATTTTTTAACGTACATTACTTCTTTTACCGCTTTAACAACACGCTCGGCATTTGGCAAGCTTGCTGCGATTAAAGTTGGTGAATATGGAAGTGGAACATCGGCACAAGTGATACGTAAAACCGGAGCATCTAAATAATCAAATGCATGTTTTTGTACCATAAAAGCAATCTCTCCAGAAAGAGAGGCCAAAGGCCAGGCTTCTTCTACAACAACCAAACGGTTTGTTTTCTTAACTGAAGCAATAATGGTATCATAATCGATAGGACGTACAGTACGTAAATCGATTACCTCAACGTTGATTCCTTCTTTGGTTAATTCTTCTACAGCTGGGTTAACCACGCGTGTTAACATTTTACCAAAAGTTACGATGGTTACATCAGTACCTTGTTTGGTTACATTGGCTTTGCCGAATTCGATATAGTATTCTTCTGCAGGAACATCGCCTTTATCGCCATACATTACTTCAGATTCCATGAAAATAACCGGATCCGGATCGATGATAGCTTGTTTTAATAATCCTTTTGCATCGTAAGGCGTTGAAGGAACAACAACCTTTAAACCTGGCGTGTTTGCAAACCAGTTTTCGAAGTTTTGAGAGTGTTGTGCACCTAACTGGCCTGCGTTACCTGTTGGACCGCGGAAAACCATAGGGCATGAGAACTGACCACCACTCATTGATAAAATTTTAGCAGCACCGTTGATAATCTGATCAATAGCAACTAATGAGAAGTTAAAGGTCATAAATTCCACAATTGGAATAAGGCCTGCTGTTGCGGCACCAGTTGCAATACCTGCGAAACCTAATTCGGCAATCGGGGTATCGATAATACGTTTCGCACCAAACTCGTCAAGCATACCCTGACTTACCTTGTACGCTCCGTTATATTCTGCTACTTCTTCACCTAATAAAAAAACGCGGTCATCTTTACGCATTTCTTCGCTCATGGCTTCGCGTAGTGCTTCTCTAAATTGGATTTCTCTCATTGTAAATTTTAATAACGGTGGCAAATATAATTATTAATCGCTTTGAAACCAAAGGCTAAAATGCCTATGTTTTGTAATAATTATAGGTGTTTTGTTTAATTATTTGGCGTTTTTTAAGGAGTGATTTCTGGTAATGTGTTTAACGAAGAAATATTATTGGGTAATTGGGTTTTTGCTAAGCTTTTTGTACTAAAGCTGGGTGTTTTTTCGAAATATAACTGCCTTTTGCACTGCCGTTATTTCGAGCGGAGTGCAACGAAGTCGAGAACCTAAGTGCTCAGCGAAGCTAAATCTATTATAGATCTCTCCCTGCCCGATGCAGGCAGGCGTTCCACTTCGTTTCAGTCGAGATGACGACTATATCTCTTTAGATTTAATGATTTGGATTCAATAATCCATAAATCTCACTATCCAAAAACTGGCCTCTAAAATAATAATCCTGTTTAAAATGTGCTTCCTTTTTAAAGCCATGTTTGATCAGCATTTGCCTTGATGCATCGTTTCCTACATTGATGTTTGCGCTTATGGTGTGCAGGTTAACCTCATTAAAAGCAAAATCAATTGATTTTTTTAGTGCTTCGGAAATAATTCCCTGTCGCCAATAATCAGGGTGAAGCATATAACCAATTTCTGCACGGTGGTTGGCAAAGTCAGTGCGCCAGTAACCTACAGAGCCAATCATTTGTTTGGGGTTTTCTTTTAAGGCAATTACCCAGGCCAGATTATCGCCATTTTCGTAACCGTTCCTGAAACGGGAGATGAAATCTTTAATCTCGAAAATATCTTTTGGCCTTTCCCTGTCGATGTATTTCATCACCATTTCGTTGGTGCGCATGGCGAAAAGGGCATCAGCATCGGCAAGATCGTGTTCACGGAGAATTAAACGTTCTGTTTCGAGTACGGGGAAGTTTGTGAAATTTAAGGTTAGCATTTTTAAATATCTTCTTTTTCCAATGTAAAACCATATTTATCTACAAATTCTTTTACCTCAAAATCAAATGATTTTTTGGCATGATGAATCTCCTGATTTTTGATGTAATTGGTAACAGCTTGCAAGCCGGATTGGCTAACTGATACAGCAAAATAATCATCTTGCCACATAAAGGGAATTTTTGTTAGCATATTCTTATTGATCCAAAATGATGATTCTCCTTTTATGAGCTGGGCTATTTTAGAAATTGTCTGTTCTCTTCCTAGAGATATAAGACAATGCATGTGTTCTGTGTACCCATTAATAGCTTGTAGAAAAATAGATTTTTCTCTACAATTTTCCATAATGTGCTTTTGAACTTTATAGCGGATGTTTTTTGTTAAATAGGGATGTCGGTTTTTAGTTGAGACACCAGGTGAACCCAAATTCTTACATACGACATATTCAATAGATTGATTAACCTAATATAAGAAATTTTTACTAAAGCCATTATATTGGATTTATTAGGGCAGCCAGCTGAAGCAGGCTGCCAAGAAATGGAAAATACCTATTTAACATCTCGCTATTCATTGGTGTTGGCTTTAGCCAATAGCCATTTGTGTTAAGGTTATTTTGGCTAAAGCCATTATATTGGATTTATTAGGGCAGCCAGCTGAAGCAGGCTGCCAAGAAATGGAAAATATCTATTTAACATCTCGTTAGTCTTCTTCTTATTTCCCAAACAAAGTTTTATAAATAGAATATTTGTAGTTATCCTCAACCGCGCTGGCTACAAAATATGGGGCTTCGAAAAGTTCGGTTAGTTTTTTTCTTAATTCGGCAAGAAATTCCGGTTTAATTTCTTCTAAATAGGCTCCCGACAGATTTTGCCTGCCTGATTTAAACCAAACGCCATCTACGCTCATGGTTTTTACTACATACAGGTTGGGCTCTACAAAAGTTTTGCCCGAGAATTGCTCGTAAGCGTAGGTATATAATAAGGTTTGGATTAAGGCTTTGTTGATGTGTTTTCCGTCTGAGTTAAATAATTCAGGTATATCCTTAAAGGTTAACTTGTCACTTCCGGTTTTGTAATCGATAATTTTAGTTACCCCATCTTTTACATCAACACGGTCGATAAAACCAAATATTTTAACACTGGCTTCTTTTCCCGTAAGCGGGAAACTGATTTCGGCCTCTACCTTTTGTTCGAGACTGATGATATGGAATGGCGTTTGGGCTTCGTCCTGATTTAAAATAATGTTTACATAAGCATCCACAATCGATAAAATTACCTTTTGCATACCTTTGTACTCCATCACGGTATCTGGATTTTTAAACATCACCGCATTAAACCCTCTCTGTATCAAAGCAGGAATCTGTTTTCGCTTCTCTTTGATCCGTTCTGCCGTAATTTCACCCGACCTTAAATCCTCATAAAAATACTCCATCACTTTGTGCAATATGGAACCAATTTCATTGGCTTCTACCACTGCACTGATTTCTTTAGGTTCTTTAATGCCTGCAATGTAATTGAAAAAGAAATCGATCGGGTTGGAGATATATTGAGTTAATGCCGATGGCGAAAGCACTTTCTTTTTATCAAGGTATTTTTGAAGTGTTTCCTGAATAAAGGCATTATTGGTTTTTTCGATCCTTACTTCTTTAAAAGCTTCTGTTTTAACCTCAAGATTAAGTTCGTTATAACTGAAATTGAAACCGCTTTCGTACTCCAGCTGCTTTAAAATTCTGCTGGCTTCGCCAGAAGTAGATTCATCTGTTAAGCTATTATAGGCAAAATTGATATTGTTTGCGCGCTGTAATAGACGGTACACCATGTAAGAGGAAATGGCATCCAGGTTTTCTAATACAGGTAATCCATAAACACGGCGGATGGAATCTGGAATAAAACTATTGCCAATAGATGATTTCGGAATAATGCCTTCGTTGAAACCTAAAATCACCACTTTATCGAAATTAAGGTTCCGGGTTTCGAGTAATCCCATTACCTGTATGCCGTTGAGCGGATCGCCTGAAAGTGGTACTGCAATGGCCTGAAGCGATTTTTGAACGAGATAGATCACAAAAGGAATTTCCTCTTTCCCAATGTGATTGCTAAAAGTATCGTGCAGCCTGTTTAATTCCTGTATGGTTTTTACAAAAAGTTCTGCATCGATTTTTTTGAGCGTTTTTGCATTCGATAATCGTGTTAACACATAATCAAGCACATCGAGTAAATTGGTTACCACATGCTGAGGATCGTCGATTTTTTTATAGAAAGCTTCAAATAATCCACTTTGGCGTATTAAACGTTTATGATCAATTTCCACCTGATTTTCTTCCAGTAATGCGGTTAAAATTTTATCGCGCATTTTCTGGGTAAGGCCTGTTAACGGATGAGTTAAAAAAGCCTCTACATTTTTATAACTTACTTTATCGCGCTGTAAAATCTCCAGCTGACTGGTTAACCATAAATCAACCAAACCAAAAATACTTGAGGTGGAAAGGGCAAAACCCATCGTTACGTTCAGGTCGATTTCTTTTCCATTCAGATTAGACGGAATGGTTTGCAAAGTGGGAATCAACAAGCTTTCGTCGGCCAAAACTACTACTGTTTTCCCAACAGTTTCTGCTGAGGTGTAATCTTCTGCTAAAATATTATTCAGGATTTTAGCCTGCGCAGATTGTCCCTGAACCTTATAAACGTTTACATGGTGCGGGGCTGATTTCATTAAACTTTCCTGATTGGCAAATTCATTTATCAAACCAAGCTGGTTAATGTTTTTACGTAAAAATAAACCTGCTTCCTGCGAAACATCGTCTAAATAATAGGTATCGGCATCGAAATAAAACAATGCTTTGCCGGCTTCCTGGAGCTGGGTAAATATTTTAGCTTCGGCACTGCTCAAAGCATTAAAACCAACAAAAATGATTTTGCCCTTATCAAAATTGGAGATAAATTCCTGATGGTTGGTAATATCATCAGCCAGATAGCGATAAACAGAACCATTGGTTAAATAGCCTTGCTCTTTAAGCGTAGCATGGTACTTATGGTAAAGCTTGGGCATTCTACGCCACATTTTAATGAAAAGTTCCTGCTGTTTTTTATGCTTTCCTTCAGAGTAGGATGTCCAGAATTGCGCAAGAAATTCGTATTGCTCGGCACTTAAATAATCGAAATCTTTATTAATTACAGAAATATCTTCGAGGTCACGATATAATTTTTCTGCATCTACCAGATCGGCATCAATCTGGTTAAAATCGCTCAGAATAATCTTTGCTAAAGGAAAAAACTTATGACTGGATATATTTTCGAGTTTTTCTTCTGCCAGGAGCTGGTTGTAAATTCTATGAAGGGTGAAAAACTGCAGATAAAAATCAGCTATCTTATAACTGGTAGATCTGGCGAAAAATTCCTGTATGGTAAAAAACGAAGGACTGAAAAATGGTTTGCCAATAATATCGGCAAAATGTTTTTGCAAATAAGCGGATGGACGTTTGTTGTTAAAAACAATGGCACAGTTCTCCAGCTGATTTCCAAACCGGGCAATTAAATCTTCGGCAACTTCCTGTAAAAATGGTTTCACTTGCATATTATACTAATTTCAGTTTGCCTTTAACCGCGTAGAAAAGATAGGTTTTAATGTTCTGATAACCCATTTCAGTAAGTAAAATTCTGTAATTATTTACCTGTTCGATGTGTTTGTCGCTTTCTTCGAGTGTAAATTTATAATCGAGGATGATCACTTCATCGGCATTGATCAACACCCGATCGGGGCGGTGCAGTTTTCCATTGGCATCGATGATGTTTTTCTCTACAATGCTTTCGCTTGCCTTTTCTAAAATTTCTTTAAGCTCCGGGTTATTCAACACTTCAAGTGCAGAATTGATTAATTGCTGTTTTTCTTCTTCTTTGATAATGCCCTGTAACACCAGATTTATCGTATAATCTTCTACTTCTTTTGTATTACTGGCGCTGGCCAGGATATCGTGTAATAAGGAGCCTTTTCTGCCTGATTTTTCAATGTTAACCAGGTGTTTTAAATGTTTTTCTGCCGAAGGAACATAGAGTTCTGACAAACGGGTTGTAGTTGGGTAACTATTTAGGTTAATGAAACCAGATTCTTCTGTTTTACTTTCAATAATTACATTTTCAACAATTTCATACACACCATTTTCATCAAACTGCTCATCAAAAGTGAAATTGATTACATCGCCCATGTTGGATAATTTCAATTCTTTTTTAGCCATTGTAGCGATGTACAAATAATCTTTAGCACGTGTGGTGGCCACATAAAACATATTCAGGGCATCCATATTGTTGTAGAGCAGCTCTTCGTAATAAGCTTTTGCAATTGCCGAATCGGCCAAGGCCTCATTGTATTTTAATGGAATCCCTTTAAGCTCCTTATAAACCGTTTCTTCTGAAGATACCCAGAAAGTGCCATTGGGTTTGCCCTTGATTTCCCAATTACAAAAAGGGACAAAAACAGCCCTGAAGGCCAAACCTTTCGATTTATGGATAGTAATAATCTGTATAGCATCGGCACCTTCCGGCGAGGGTAGTGATTTTTTAACGCCGTCTTCTTCCCACCAGGTTAAAAATGAAATAATACCTTTTTCGCCCAGTTTTCCGGCAGAAGCTGTGAGGTCTCTAAAGGCCAACAGGTAGGGTAAGTTGGCTGTCAGATTTTTTAATCCATAGCTTTCAATTAAGATCTCCACTAATTCCGGTAGGGGAAGCTGCAGCCAGCTTTGCCAGTTTTCGCACAAAGCAACGGGTAAGACCGCGGTAAGCGTGCTTAAAGGTTTATTCGTGAGGTTAAGGTAATAATTGGCATCAATTTCCTTTTCGTGCAAAGAGTGGTAAAGTGCAATACAATTGGCCTTGTACAGGGCCGTTTGGGTTTCTAAACCGATTAATACTTTTAAGGTGTTGATGATGAGTTGTATAGCAGAGTTGTTCGAAATCAATAAGGCATCGCCTGATAAAACAGGTAATTTATGCTCCATTAATTTTTTAACAGTAAGTAGTGCTTCACTGTTGGATCGGACTAAAATGGCAATATCTTTTAGCGCATATTGCTGCTCATTTTTGAGGTGATTTATTTCTGCAACAATATCATTAAGGGCAATGTCTCTAAAAACGGTTTCGGTAAAACGAGCTTCGTTAGGTGCATGATTTTTACCAAACTTTTTGATCTTTATGGTTCCGCCTTTTAGTGTATTAGTAGCAAAGTTTTGGGTAGAACCACCATAAATATCGGTAATAATCTGTTGATAATGCTGTTCCTGCCACCATTTAGAAATACTTTCCGGTTTAGTAGCCAGATTTTCATTCAACTCTTTCTGTAGCGTAAGCGGAATGGCTTTATAAAGAAAGTTATTGAAAGTGATGATATTTTCGGTACTCCGGTAATTTTCTTCCAGACTTTCTTCCAAGACATTTTCTGCACCAACATCAAGCTTAGCATGTTTATGCAAAATGTTCCAGTCGCCATTGCGCCAGCGGTAAATGGATTGTTTGGTGTCGCCTACTATTAAATGATCGATCAGTTCTTCGCTTGGCGTAGCCATGGCGTTTGTCAATAGCGATTTGAAACTTCCCCACTGACTGGTGGAGGTATCCTGAAATTCATCAAACAGGAAATTGCGGTAACGGTTGCCAACTTTTTCCCAAATGAAAGAAGGGTTATCGCCGGCATCTTCAGTAATTCCTGAAATCAGTTTTTGTGCATCGCTGATGAGCAGGTTCTCGTTTTCGGCCCTGTATTCTTTTAAAAGAACCGCAATTTCCTGCATCAACCTTAAATAATAAAGGTTTTTATTAAATGCGATAGCCAAACTGTAATTCGGCAGATGGGTTAAATAATGTGTTTTTAACTTTTGAAGAATTGGGTTAACTGTTTCGTAAGCCTCAGGGAAATTCGCATTTTTTTGGAACCATTCATCCGGTTCGTAGATTAAATTAAACAGCGGTTCTACTTTAGAAAAATCGCCTCTGGCGACTAAAATAATTTTAGCGAGCGGACTTCTCGATTTGCCTTTAAGGTGTTCGGTTTCTACGCCGATTACATTAAGCGCTTCGTTGGCTTCAGTTGCCAGGGAAATCAGTTCCTCTTCAAAATTTTTGATTTCTGTCTTAGTAACACTAATGTATTTTTTGAATAATTCGTCGATGTTTTCTAAACCTAAAGCACTTACTGCATCTTCAAAAATCTGGAAACGCTCAGAGAAAATTTCACCGATCAGGTTATATAGCTCGAACTTATAATTCCAGCTTTTATTATCGCTGATGCGTTCGATGGCCAGGTCAATGATCCATTGCAGAAGCTGTTTGTTATGATCTAAAGCCTCGTCGAGTTTGTTTACGAGATCATCTTTCACCTTATCATAATTCATTTCTAAATTATAATCGGCGTTTAGACCCAGTTCGAAAGCAAAACCACGGATTACCTTTTGCACAAAACCATCAATGGTACTTACAGAAAAGCGACTGTAATCGTGCAAAATCTTCCGGTAAATCTTATCCGCTTTAAACTGTAATTCCTGCGCACTTAATATCGGATAGGCCTGTAAAATCAGTTTCCGATAGTCATCGATTTTTTTTGATGGATTGCCCTTTGCCAGTCCTAACAGTACCTCCAAAATCCTTGTTTTCATTTCTTCTGTAGCCTTATTGGTAAAGGTTACCGCTAAAATTTCGCGGTATTTATTGTCGCCACTAAAAAGCAATGTGAGGTAATGCGCAGTAAGACTGAACGTTTTACCGGAACCTGCAGAGGCCTGAAGAATTTTGAGGGGTTGGGGCATAGTGTGATATTTCTCGGAAATTTAAACTTACAACAATTTAAAATCTTCCCGAAATCATGATATCAACATTCCATCCGGTTTACGCTTTTTTCTTCTTCTTTTTATTGAGTGTTTTATGGCTGATCCTTGCCGGGCGTTCGGCCATTTCGATGGGAAGGCCTAGCAGATCACGAATCACCACTGATGCACACGCACCACCAAATGCAGCTGGCAAATAGGAAACAGTACCATAAGCCGAACGTTTGAAATTACTTCCGTCAGTCATGATCATTGAATTTTTGTCCATTTCTTCAGTAGAAAAAACGGCTTTTATTTTTGCTGCATTGGGGAGTTTATTCAGCCTTTTACGCACATAACTGGCAAAAACGCATTGGTAAGTATCCGGAAGAAGTGTAATCCGTAATCGTGTTGGGTCCATTTTACCACCAGCACCCATCGAACTTACAATCGGGATATTTTTTTCCAGGGCGGTAGATAGTAATGTGATTTTTGGCATTACGCTATCAATGCAATCCATAATGTAGTCAAATTTTGATTCCAAAATTTCCCTGCATTTTTCGGGCGTAAGAAAAGTATTCACTACATGCAGCTTTAATTCAGGGTTAATGGCTAATAAACGATCCTGCATAATAGCAGCCTTGCTTACGCCGTGGTTGGTAGCCAAAGCAGGCAATTGCCTGTTCCGGTTGGTCGGATCAACCACGTCGCCATCAACAATGGTCATTTCGCCAATACCAGAACGGCAGATAAATTCGGCAGCAAAAGAACCCACACCGCCCAAACCGATTACTAAAACATGTTTCGATTGGAGTTTATCTATTCCATCATTTCCTACAAGAAGGGCCGATCGCGAAAGCCAGCTAACGTCAGACATATCTATTTTTATTTTGCCACGGATAAAAACGATGAACACAGATGTTTATTTATCTGTGTGTATCTGTGCTAATCTGTGGTTAGTTTTTTACTATATTTTGGCCACGGAGACACGGATTAACACGGAAATATTTTTCCCATGGCTCAGTCTCGGTGGTTAACTTTTTAAGTTGTTCCAGTCGGCAAAAATACGAGCTTTGAGTTCATCTACCGTACATTTTTTTAAAATGGCTGCTGCTTTATAAATATCCTGTATGGAAACATCTGCATCGTCCGTTTCCAGGAAAAAGCGATCCGTACTTTGGATCAACTTTGCTGCACCTGAATTTTCCTTTAAAACAGTTGTTCCAAATGAAAGAAGAAAACCTTTATCCAAGAGCTGTTGACCAAGCGCCTCATTTTTGTTGAAACCATGGATAATCATCGGTACTTTAACTTTTAGACGGTCTTTGATTGCAATTAGCTCCGAAAAACATTTAACACAATGTAAAATCAGTGGCTTATTGATTTTTTCTGCCAATTCGATCTGTTTTTCTAAAATAATGAGTTGATTTTCTAAATTTTCGCCCCTTAAGCGATCTAAACCACACTCGCCGATCTGTTTTACATTGGTTTGATTGGCCACAACACTCAAATATTTCATCTGTAATTCCAATTGATCAATTTTGGCAAACCATGGATGCAGTCCCACAGAAATCGGCTTTGTTTTAGGCATCGCCAAAAAGATATCGCTGGTTAACGACAGGCTTTGGATGCTGATTACCCCAGACTGGGTAGCAACTTTATGGGTATGTATGTCTAGGAAATCCATTGCTTAGCAAAGATAATGTTTTGGTGGATGATGTAGATATGTGATAGATGATGTGGGATGTAAGATGATGATGGAAAAATAAACTGCGATCAATTAAACCTTACTCCCAGGTGCAAATCCATTAATGACCAATGACCAATGACCAATGTTTCCGCTCTGTAAAGAATTTGCTAATCATCTATAACATTTCTAGACTTTATTACATTTGTTTATTATTATTCTAAAAAATCATGAAAAGATTAATCATTCTGTTCACGGCAGTATTAATATCGACTGCGGCTTTTAGTCAGGCGAAAAAAGAAGGTGTTCATATTTATAACCCACAGGCCGATGCAAAAGCAGAAATTGCCGCTGCGGTTGCCAAAGCTGCTAAAGAAAATAAACATGTTTTATTGCAGGTTGGTGGAAATTGGTGTACCTGGTGCATTGCGTTTCATAATCTGGTTGACAGTACAGCAACATTGAAAAAATATATTAACGATAATTTTGAAACTGTTTTAGTGAATTACAGCCCTGAAAATAAAAATGAAAGTGTTTTGGCCAGCTTAGGATATCCTCAACGTTTCGGTTTCCCGGTATTTTTAATTTTAGACGGCAAAGGAAAAGTACTGCACATCGAAAACTCTTCTTATCTGGAAACAGATGAAATTGCAGCCAATGGTAAAAAGAAAGTTGGACATGATGTTAAAAAAATTACTTCATTTTTAAAAGGTTGGACTACTACAGCGGTAAATCCCGAAACTTATAAAGCGAAAGCAAAATAAAGGATATAAGGCTTAAGTCTGAATAATAAAACTGAATCCCAAAAGTAAGAAAGCCGTCCTGATTTTACATCGGAACGGCTTTTTTGTTAATCGTCTAGTTCGTCTTCGTCGCGATCGTCGTCAAGGTTTAACTCATAAGAGGCCCTTGAAGCTTCATCGGCTTGCTCCAGCAGATCTTTATCATGTTCAATGCTGGTGTCACCGCCACTAATTTCATTGATATTTTCTACATCGTCTTCTCTGCGTAAAGCATCGTTCGGATCATTTGAATAATTGTCGTCTTCTGGATCTATCATAACTTTGAGATTTTATAATTAGATAATCGTTTTGATGGCAGAATTGTTTTGAGAAAAAGCTGAAAGACTAAAGGAGAAAGACCAAAGAAAGGTGTATTCCGTGTAAATCTGAGTCTCCGTGGCTAGCTTAGCTATTCTTCAAAAGATTATTTGCTACCGATAAAAATCGGTACAAGTTGCGCTCAGAATGAAAAAACGTTAAGCCCTCCCTTTTAGGGGAGGGTTGGGAGGGACTATAGCCCCTCCCCAAATTTATAAAAAGGGGCTACACTTACCGGTAATTTACCAGTAGGTACCAATCTGTTGTTAATCACGGCAGCTGCAGAAATCTGCATAAAATCTTCTTTCTGATAAGCCACAACCAAACCTTTACTGTTTTCTAATCCGGATAAACCAGCGAGATTATAAGGGTTTGCGAATAAAGCAAAAACCGCATTTTTAGCTGATAGCTCTTTAATAAAGTTTTTTACGCCCGCATTTAAGAGAATGCCATTTGCAGGACGTGATCTGCTATCGTGAATACCCACAATCACCTGATCAAAGGCACCAATTTCGCGGGCAATGTTCGAAATCTGTGCAGCGCTTGCATCTTTATCCAGCACATAATAAACAGAATTGTAATATCCTTTCGAAACCTCTTTCTGGAAAGTGGTAACAGAAGGAACACCAATGCTGATAATAGCCGTTCTCCTGATCGGGATTAAACGTTTAATATAATCCTTACCTTTTAACAACGTTACCGATGCGTTGGCAAGCTCCTGTACCAAAGCGTTACTCGAGTTGCGGTTTACACCTGCAACAACACCCTGGGTTACAACCGTGTCGCGTTTAGCTAAGCCAGCCCAATATTTAGCAGTTAATATTTTACGCACACTTTGGTCAATTTCAGCCATGCTTACCCGATCCTGCCTAACGGCTTTACGCACCAGTTTAATGGCCCTGTCGCTATTTTCCGAAAGTTCTATAATGTCGTTACCAGCGATGATGCCCATTAAATCGGCTTCGCCATCTTTGAAGTATTTTACTACGCCTTTCATATCCATCGCGTCAGAAATAATTAAACCTTTAAAGCCTAATTTCTGCTTTAAAATGCCCGTAACGATAGGTTTTGATAAGGTAGAAGGCAGATTTGGTGTTGCATCTAACGAAGGGATATTCATGTGGGCAATCATTACCCCGGCGGCACCTTGTTTAATCAGCTCTTTAAAAGGATACATCTCTAACGTATCCAATCGGGTGGCCGAAAATGTCAATTGAGGCAGATCATAATGTGAATCTACATCGGTATCGCCATGACCAGGAAAATGTTTAAGCGTAGTTAACAAACCGCCATCCTGCATGCCTTTCATGTAAGCGGCAACTTTGGTAGCAACATTGTATTTGTTTTCACCGAAAGACCGGTAATTGATTACGGGATTTTTAGGGTTGTTATTGATATCTGCATCAGGTGCTAAATTCATCTGCATGCCCATGCGTTTGTAATCTTTGGCCACTTCCAGGCCCATTTTGTACAATAGCTCTTTGTTCTGGATGGCACCCAACGTCATTTGATATGGATAAGAAATGGTACTATCCAAACGCATACCCAAGCCCCATTCTCCGTCGTTTGCTACGATAAGTGGCACACGACTTAATTTCTGATAGGCGTTAGTGGCTAAAACCTGCCGGCCCGGTCCTCCCTGAAAAAAGATTACCCCGCCCAGTTGCTCTTTTTTTATCACCTGACCAACTGAATCGGTATATTTTTTACCGAGGTTGGTGTGTGCCCGCACAAAAAATAACTGTGCAATACGTTCTCTACGGTTAAGTCTGTTAAAAACCGAATCTACCCATTTCGGTTGATTGGCCAGTAATTCTAAATAGGTTTTTTGTTGTGCACTTACAGAAAATGCAGTGCCACAGAGGGCAATAAGGATAAGTAAATTTTTTCTCACGTGTTTTGTTGTATCAGCTGCTAAATTAATCATCTAAGGCTTAATAAAACAAAAACCAATCCAAGTAATTGATTTAATACAATATGTTGTGAATCTTTACCTGTACATGCCCTTACCTTCGATAAAATCGACAACTTTATCAGGCAGAAAAAACTGTACATTTTTCTTCCCTTTAACAGCCTTACGGATAAAGGTTGAAGAGATTTCCATTAATGGGGTATTGGTAAAAGTAATTGCAGGATGGTTTTCCCACTCAGTTACATCAGCCCCAGGGCGAGGATATACGTAAATTTGGTAGTTTTTTAACAGTACCTCGTAGTTTTTCCATTTTTTGAACGACACCAGATTATCAGCACCCATTATGAGCACAAATTCTTTTTCAGGATATTTTTCGTGGAGATAGGTAAGCGTATCGATGGTATAAGAGGGTTGCGGCAATGCAAATTCAATGTCGCTCACCCGAATATGTTCTGCATTTTCTGTTGCCAGTTTTGCCATTTCCAACCGATCATACATATTGGTTAAGCCACTTTTATCTTTTAATGGATTATGTGGGGAAACTACCAGCCATACTTCGTCAAGTGCTGTATGATTGGCCATGTAATTGGCAATAATTAAATGCCCGGTGTGGATTGGGTTATACGAACCGAAGAAAAGACCGGTTTTCATGTTGTCGTTTTCAGTATCTATTAGTCGTCATTGCGAGGCCGGACCGAGGGAGCCGAAGCAATCTAATCCGTCAAAAAAGATTGCTTCACCCTTTTGCTCTTTTCCCGCCGCGTCGGTTCGCAATGACGGATTTATTTAATTAAATGAATTCTAATGGTTCATCAAAATCGTGAGACATTTTAAAGAAATCTTTAGCATAACCAAATTGTCTTTCTTTTAGTTTTTTACCGGCTTTCGACTTTTTCTTTAAGGATGAGACAAAATCAGACACTTGCTTCTCCAGGTCTGAAGGCAATGAAGATATTTGGCTATATAATTGAATATCAGTCATCAATCAAATATAAACATTTCTGTCTTTTTTCGAAAACTATTTCCTTAAGAAATCCCCTACCAACTGCTCCGCCTCTGCACAGGCCGTAGCCAGGTCATAATTTTTTAAAATCACATCAAACTTATCTGCGTAAAGCAATTCTTTTTCTGCTTTGATAAAACGTTCCTGTAATTTTTCAGGACTATCCGTTCCGCGACCACTTAAGCGTTCTTTTAATACCTCCAAAGAAGGTGGCTGAACAAAAATAGCCAGTGCATCATCTTCGTATTTTCTTTTCAAGCGGATACCGCCTTCTACATCAATATCGAAAATTACATGTTTGCCATCGTTCCAGATGCGTTCGATCTCTGAACGTAAAGTGCCATAAAAAGTTCCGTTGTACACTTCTTCAAACTCCACAAACTCCTGTCGGGCAACTTTGTGTAAAAACTCTTCCTTACTAATAAAATAGTAATCGTTTTCATGTGTCTCAGCACCTCTCAATTCGCGGGTTGTCGCAGAAATAGAAAAGCTCAGCTCAGGAAATTTTGTTAATAAATGGTGTACTATAGTGGTTTTACCTGCTCCTGATGGTGCCGAAAATATGATTAATTTGCCTTGCATGCTTTAAAAATGTTGGAAGGTTGGAAAGTTAAAGGTTGGACGGTTGCATGTAACATTGCAACTTTACAACATTTCAACCTTACAACACATTCAATAACTGTTCTTTTATTTTTTCTAATTCTTCTTTCATACCCACAACAAACTGTTGCATCTGGGCATCATTTGCTTTCGCACCCATGGTATTAATTTCACGTCCGATTTCCTGAGAAATGAAACCCATTTTTTTACCATTTGCCTCTTTGCTGGCCAAGGTTTGCAGAAAATAATCGCAATGGCTTTTTAAACGCGTTTTTTCTTCAGTGATGTCTATTTTATCAATATAATAGATCAATTCCTGTTCAAAACGGTTCTGATCGATGTTTACTTTACCCACGGCATCATCCAAAAACTGGGTAAATTTATCGCGGATAGCCGAAATCCTTTTAGGTTCCAGTTCCTCAACAGATTTAAAGTAAGAAAGAATATTTTTTATCCTTAGCTCCAAATCAGCCTTTAAAACTGCACCTTCGTCTTCCCTGAATTTATTAAAATTAGCCAAAGCCGAGGTAAAAATCTGGAATAAATGATTCCACTCATCCTCACTCACACTTTCTTCCTTGTAACTAATTACATCAGGAAAAGTTAATGCCGTTTGCAATAAGTTGCTGCTCTCAGCGCCTAATTCGTTATTAACGGCAATAAGTTGCTTGTAATAGTGGCTTAATAAGGCCGTATTAATGGTTGCACCTGTAACTTCACCGTTGGTACGTTCTACATTGATGCTTAAACTTACCTTTCCGCGTTCAATGTCTTTGCTGCAGATGTTGCGCAAGATCAGTTCTTTATCAGAAAAAGCTTTAGGATATTTTAAATTCAGCTCCAGGAATTTACTGTTGAGCGATTTGATTTCGACACTATACTTTGCATTTGCATAATCGGCTGTTGCTAAGCCGTATCCTGTCATGGATTTTATCATGCGCAAAGGTAAGAAAAATTAATGAGGAGTTATTGAATGATGGTTTAGTGTTTTTTTGTCAAACCAAAATAAGAACCCGCTAAAAAAATAATCCGAGATGGTTTCCCTATCTCGGATTATTAATTATGCTTTCAGACTTAACTCAATGTCATTAAATTAAGACTTTTAATCACAGATAAACACGGATTTTATATCTGTGTGCATCCTTTTTATCTACCGAAAATCGACAAGTAGTGGATAAATTATTTTTACCTGTGCCAATGGCTTAAATAATGACTTTGAGACTTAGCTACACACTCTAACAAATTCCCAAGGTCCCCATTGTTCTCCCTCTGGTACCTGATTAGCGTTAGCATACCACTTGTTTTTGTAAATTTTTCCTTTATAAAATACTTCTGTTCCAGGATTCGGATAAGCTTTGGTAGTATCATAAACTGCAACTCCACAGCCATTGCCCGATGTTCCTGGTGGTACTACTGGTGGAGTTGTAGGTGGTGTGGTTGTAGGTGGAGTAGTGTTCAGGTCGCAATTTTCTACAAATTCCCATGGCCCCCATTCTTCACTTTCTGGCACCTGGTTAGTGTTTACGTACCACTTGTTTTTGTAAATTTTACCTTTAAAGTAAACTTTTGTTCCTGCGATTGGGTATGATTTTGTTGCATCATAAGCTGCTATACCACAGCCTCCTGTACCCGTAACAGGCGGGTTCGTTGGTGGATTGGTAGGTGGTGTAACTGGTGGAATGGTAGGGTTAGTCGTTTCATTTTTATAATCAAAGGCGTTGGCTAGTGCAGCTTCTTTAGTTTGACCGTTTAAAATTTTATTGGCCACATTTAGATAAGTAACCCCTGTATAGTTTGTGTTTTTGTTTGATAATAAAGCTAAATTCCAAATCATAATCCCATCATTCTTTCCTGCTCTATTTTGTGAACCCCCGTCGTGAATATATTTTGCTAAATCTGCAACAACATCTGGCGTATGTTCAAAATATGGTCCCCAAGGTTCGCTAGGTACATGTGTTCCATGCGCTAGTTTAAAGCCATATTGATTGGCGTAATAAGCATAAGAATCATACATCAATTTCCGGTTAGGTGCTGCCCCTGTATTGTAAGCCTGGTAGGCAATGATATCTAATTGATCTCCAACAGCTTTTATTACTGGTATCATCGCTCCTGTAGAAGAAAAGCCAAACAAGCCAATACTTTTGGTTGGATCAATAAAATTATATAAAAATGCATCAGTTTCGTTTGTTAAGGCGTTTCGTTTATTATATGCAAATGGTGAGGTAGGGTCATCATTGTTTAATCCGCCTAAAGCTCCCACGCCGGAAGGAGCAGTGGTAATCAAATAACCAGAAGTTTTAGGCATCAATTTTCTGGATTCTGTAATGTATTTAGTTAGACGGCTAACATTTAAGGCATTACCAGCATCACTAAAGCTAGCATTAGGCTCAAAATCCCAGTCTATTCCTGCAAAACCAATATCGTCAACCAAATCTTTAATTTGCTGATAATTGACATCATTAAAATTTTCTTCTGTATTCCAATAAGTTTCGCCACCTATCGATAATATTACGCTTATACCTTTTTGTTTAAGGATGGCCACTGCGCGTTTAAGCATTAAACCACCATCTTTAGGATCAGGTGTTGAGTAGCATTCTAAGCCAGTATTTGAAGTGGTAATATTATAAGAGCCTTTAATGTAAGTTAGATTTGGTTTGGCGAATGCAAAAAATATATGGGTTACACTTGATGGCAGGGAAGTGAATGGACTAATTCCATCGTCATTTAACCATCCTTCATTCCAGCTCGGATAATAACCAAGTGTAATTGGTTTGTTTAAACTAGAATTGGTATTAGTGGTAATAACCGCTAATTTCTGTGGAATTTTTAAAGCGTCCTCTTTTGTGAGTGTTTCTAATTCGTCTTTTTTACAAGATGTAAAAATTGATAAGAGTAAAGTTGTGGCAATCAGTGCCTTTTTTTTGGACGAATTAAGTCTTTTAGCGGCATTTAAGCCACTTTGAATTGTTCCTTTCAGCATGTTTTAATTAATAGTTAGGCTCGAATGTAACAATAATATTTCAAAAATTATTTCTTGAAACTTATAATTATTGTCTACTTGACAATTATTCCAGCATCCCTAAAACAGCCTTAAATGTTTTTTGCTTTAATTCTTCCAAATCCTCTGCTACCAAACCTTTTACCTCAATGGCTTCGCCGAATACGGTTCTAATCAGTCCCGGGTTTAGCAAAAGCGGATCTGTTCTCGGTAAATGCGCCCTGCTGTTTAATATGGCAAAAGGTAAAACTGGCGTTTGTGTTTCTATGGCCAGGCGGAAAGCCCCGTCATAAAAAGGATTTAAGGGCAGTTCCGATTTATTCATCGTCCCTTCCGGAAAAATTAAAACCGATTGTCCGTCGGCCAGATCTTTTCTGAGTTCGGCTACAGAATGGTCGCGGCTTTCCCTGCTGCTTCTGTCGATCATTACTACCAAACGTTTATAAATCCACCCAAATACGGGTATTTTAAGCATTTCGATTTTCCCCAGCGGACTAAAAGCCTGTGGGATGCAGATTACAATGGCCACGGCATCTAAAAAAGAACTGTGGTTACCCACATAAATATACGATCTGGTGGTATCGATCTTTGCTCCTCCTGCCGAAAACCAAAGGCAGGTTAGCAGGCTAAAACCCCAGGCCCAGCATTTTAAAAAACAGAACGAAATTTTTCTGCCAGTTTTTTCATTAAATATGGCCATGCTAACGATGATGAAAGGGCAAACGATAAGCATAAGCAGGAAAAACACGATTGCCGAATACAATAAATAAAATCCGCCAAACAGTTTTCTCATAGGGATTAACGTTTCTTTAACAGTTTGCAAGGTTAACAAATGTTAATTTTACAAAAAATATCTTATAGATATGAAAGCATTTTTGATCACGTTATCACTTTCATTGCTATTGTTCATTTTACCTAAAAAAACGCTCGCTCAAATTACATCAGCCAAAGGAGTTATTTTAGAAAAAGGAACGCAGATCCGCATTGCGCTGGCTGTGGTAACCAATATCAATAATAAACAGGCGGTAGGAAGTAACGATATGGGTTTTTTTCAGGTGAAAGCTAAACCTGGTGATACTTAACTGATTACCAAAAAGCATTTTAATGAAATTTTTGTAGTTGTTCCGAACAATGAGGATTTGGTTATAAACCTGGTTAGGGCCGATATGCTGCTTGATGATGTAACAATTAAGGCAGAAAACAAACAACAAAACCTATCGGCTGTTAGGTTAGAGCACCATAAGAAAACTTATTTTTATGGTAAAAAGAGAAACCCGCTTTATTATATGCGTTACCCGTTGGCCGCAATAATGGAGTTGTTTAGCGCAGAACGGAAAAATGCAAAACGCTTTGACCGTTATTATGATAACGAGACAAAAGAGTTGGAAATAGACCGGTTTTTCAATGTTGGCATGGTTAAAAATAATACAGGTTTAACCGGGAAGCAAATGAATAAGTTTATGTTAGATTATAGACCGAAATATAAACAAATTAAGAACTGGAATACTTATGATGCCGCTGATTACATTAAAAAATCGGCAAAACAGTATTTAGATACTTTAAACAGCTCATTATAATAAAATGAAACCTTTCAAAGCTTTTCTGTTACTTGTCATCCTAATGCAGGGTTTAAAAATTAAAGCTCAGGATTTCGTGCTGAAAGGTGTGGTGATTGAAAAAGGCTCTAATGTTCGTGTTGCCTTAGCTGCGATAATTAATTTACACAGTAAAATGGGCGCTAGCAGTAATGATATCGGGATTTTTCAGTTAAAGGCCCGTGTTGGCGATACTTTATTGGTTACGAAGAAAAATTTAACCGATCAGAAAGTGGTGATCAATACTGATGATGACCTTGTGGTGTACCTCATCAGGGGAAGCACCACGCTTGAAGAAGTTACGGTTAAAGGCCAAACCAAAAAGCAGGAAATGGAAGCGATTAAAAGAGACTTTAAAAGAAACGGATCATTTTTTGAAGGTAAGCCTCCGTTAATCTTATTAAATCCCTTCGGTGGCAGCCCGTTAACGTTTTTCTACGAATTATTTGGAAAAACACCGGCCAGGGCACGTAACTTTAACCGTTATTATAAAAAGGAATTAGGCTTAATTGAAGTAGATAAATTTTTCAATAAAAGTCTGGTTTCAAATAATACCACATTAACAGGGAAAGACCTCGACAAATTTTTGCTCGATTATTACCCCACCCGCAGCATGATAAGCAACTGGAACAATTACGATGCTGTTAAATACATCAGGGAATCGGCTAAGCAATACACTGATACCTTGAAACACACAAATTAACTACAATGAAAAACTTTAAATTTGCCATTATACTCCTCGTTCTTACCTCAATCGGTTTCATTTCGCAGGCTCAGGAATTCATTATCAGAGGTGTGGTGATCGAAAAAGGTTCGAATATCAGGATTGCCTTATCAGAAATCACCAATCTGCGTACCGGAATAGGCGTGGGCAGTAATGATATAGGGATGTTCCAGCTTAAAGCTAAAATTGGCGATACACTTTTGGTGATCAAGAGAGATTTGATTGATCAGCGTGTAGTGGTTAACAGCGAAAAAGACCTGGTAATCTATCTGGTGAGGGGAAGCACCACACTGGCTGATGTAACCATTGTAGGAAATACAAAGAAGCAGGATCTTGACGATATTAAGCGTGAATTTAAAAATAAAGGTGTGTACAACGGTGGTAAAACAACCGTTCTATCAGCTATATTCAGTCCTTTAAATGCATTGTATAATTTATTTGGTACCGATCCGAAAAATGCACGGAGGTTTGGCCGCTATGCCGACAATGAAATCAAGCAATCGCAGATTGATGTGTATTTTAACCAGAGTATTATTAAAAGCAATACCGAATTAAGGGGCGATACTTTAGAAAAATACATGCTCAACTGTCGCCCGGAATTTGATAAAGCCCAGTATTGGAACAGTTACGATTACATTAAATACATTAAAGAATCATCGAAAAAGTTTACAGATACGCTTGGGAAAGGGAAGTAGTTTGGAGTTGGGCGTTTGGAGAGGTGAGTTTTGGGTGTATAAATAAGTCCGAAGTCCGGGGTCGGAGGTCCGAAGTGATTAGTCAATGAGTTGAGTGAGGTTTTTAGTCGGTTTGGAATTGGGCGTTTGGAGAGGTGAGTTTTGGGTGTATAAAATAAGTCCGAAGTCCGGGGTCGGAGGTCCGAAGTGATTAATCCTGAGTTGGGTGAGGTGTTTGGAGTTGGGCGTTTGAGGCGCAGCGTGTAAAGTCCGGAGTCCGGGGGCGTAGGTACAAAGTGTTTA
This sequence comes from Pedobacter jeongneungensis, assembly GCF_039538295.1. Lineage (NCBI taxonomy): Bacteria > Pseudomonadati > Bacteroidota > Sphingobacteriia > Sphingobacteriales > Sphingobacteriaceae > Pedobacter > Pedobacter jeongneungensis. Next base: position 32,623 of record NZ_BAABBY010000021.1, read on the forward strand.
ATACTGAGTTGGATTGGGCGTTTAGCATTTGGATTTTAGTGGAAGTTTAACACGCTTGCACAATTAACCATTTAACCAGTTTATACAGTTAACCAAATCCCCAATAAACTAATGACTATTGAACAATTAACCGATTTAAACAATTTATACGATTAACCAATCTCTAGATACTTAACGCTTCACAAGCCTTCTCTGCCGCTAATTTTTCTGCGTTTTTCTTGTTGTAATCTCTTCCGGTACCTACTTTTTCGCCTTCTACTACGGCGCTAATGGTAAATAGTTTAGTGCTTTCACCTTCGCCATTTTCTGCCAGTTCGAACATAACGTCCTTACCATGGCGCTGGCACCATTCAATCAGTTTACTTTTAAAATTTGTTTCCGTAAGTTCTAGGGTGTGGATATCGATATGCGGTTTTACAATTCTGCGCAATAAAAACTCTTTGGTAAAGTTATAGCCCTTATCCATGTAAATGGCACCTACAATGGCTTCAAAAGCATCACCCAGCATCGAATTGTGCTTGGTTTGGATACTTACCGAACGCTGATCGAACTGAATAAGCTTATCGAAACCAATTTTCTTTGCCAACTGGTTTAAATTAGCCCGGTTTACAATTTTAGACCGCATTTCGGTTAAGAAACCTTCTTCCTTATATGGATAATGCTTAAAAAGCAGTTCGGCTATTACCGATCCCAGCACAGCATCTCCAAGAAACTCCAAACGTTCATTACTGCTTCTGCTTCCGTTTTTTAAAACTTTTGCTACAGAACGGTGCCTGAACGCCATTTTATAAAGCGTAACATTGCCAGGAACAAAGCCTAAGATATTTTTCAGCTTTTTAACAAACTCCTTTTCGGGAGAGAGATAAAGTTTATATAATTTTAAGATCGGCATTAAATAAATAACACAATTAACGGCTAATTAGCATATTTAACTAAGTTATCTATTTTTAATTAGCATACAAATTATATAGTAGCGCTGTTTTAAATTAATCTTCGTATTTCTTGAAAATTACAGAAGCGTTATGGCCTCCAAAACCGAATGTATTACTTAAAGCAGCCCTAACGGTACGTTTTTGCGCTTTGTTAAAAGTAAAATTCAGCTTAGGGTCAAATGCAGGATCATCTGTAAAGTGATTGATTGTTGGTGGAACAATATCATTTTTAACAGAAAGGATTGCTGCAATAGCTTCAATAGCACCGGCTGCACCCAAAAGGTGACCCGTCATTGATTTGGTTGAGCTGATGTTTAAACGATAAGCATCTTCACCAAATAATGTACCAATGGCTTTGGTTTCACTTATATCACCCAATGGGGTAGAAGTACCATGCACATTGATATAATCTATATCAGCAGTTGTTAAACCAGCATCTTTTAGTGCATTGGTCATTACCATTCTGGCACCTAAACCTTCAGGATGCGGTGCTGTGATGTGATTAGCATCTGCACTCATTCCACCGCCAACAAGTTCTGCATAAATTTTTGCACCCCTTGCCTTTGCATGTTCAAGTTCTTCTAAAATAATGGTTCCTGCACCTTCACCGGCCACAAATCCATCACGATCTTTATCAAAAGGACGCGAAGCTGTTGCCGGATCATCGTTACGTGTAGATAATGCATGCATGGCGTTAAAACCACCCATACCCGCTTCGTTAATGATGGCTTCAGAACCTCCGCTGATAATAACATCAGCCATACCCAAACGGATATAGTTAAATGCATCAATCATGGCGTTTGTTGAAGAAGCACATGCCGAAACAGTTGCAAAATTTGGCCCACGTAAGCCGTATTTGATCGAAATATGCCCTGGAGCAATATCTACAATCATTTTAGGAATAAAAAATGGATTGTACCTTGGGGTACCATCTCCTTTGGCGAAATTTGAAATTTCATCAAGGAAAGTCTTTAATCCACCTATGCCCGCACCCCAGATTACGCCGATCCGGTTGGTATCTAATTTTTCGAAATCAAAACCACCGTCCTTCACCGCTTCCTCTGTTGATACAAGAGCATATTGTACAAACGGATCTAATTTACGGGCTTCTTTTTTATCCAAAAAATCTTCCGGATTAAAGTTTTTTACCTCGCAAGCGAATTTAGTTTTAAACTTTTCAGTGTTAAAACCCTTAATAGGAGCAGCGCCACTCACCCCGTTAGTCAATCCTTCCCAAAAATCGGGAACATTATTGCCTATAGGAGTGAGCGCACCCAACCCTGTTACTACTACTCTTTTTAATTCCATTTATACTGAAAAAGCGTAATTCTATTTAACGTTTTTTTCCAAATAAGCAATCGCCTGACCAACTGTACCGATGGTTTCAGCCTGATCATCAGGAATAGCTACATTGAATTCTTTTTCAAATTCCATAATCAACTCTACGGTATCTAAAGAATCTGCACCTAAATCGTTGGTGAATGAAGCCTCTGGCGTAACTTCGCTTTCGTCAACACCTAGTTTTTCTACGATAATAGCCTTAACTCTTGAAGCAATATCAGACATAATTTTATAATTTAATGGTTAAATAATTCTGTGCAAAGAAAAATAAATTCTTACAATTTTCAAATGTTTTTATTTCGATACGTAATTTTGGTATCTCAATAACACAGCGAATATAGAATTAGTTTTTTAATTTCGTTCTGTAAATAATTTATTTCGCTTTGAATAAGACTTACCTAAAACTTACCTTAGACCTTGATTTTATACTAATTGCGATCACAGCACCCCTAAAAGACTATGTGCTTTGCCACAAAATTAATACCCGGTTAAACACACAATTTGAAAAAATAGAGGATCATGAAATATTTTTTAATATTGATGAACCGGCATGGAGTTTTTCTAAATATTACTTTTTTGTAGAGCAGGGCGAGGTAGAATACTACTTAATCTGCAATAAAAGCAGTGATGGTTTCCTGATTCCGGAGATGAATAAGGTTGATTTTTTTATTATCATTAAAGAATTTATTGATAAGGAAGATCTTGATTATCTGATCAATGGCCTGAATAAACTGCCTGATATACAGGTAGCTGCAAAGATAGATCCGACCAAGTTGAAGAACAGGGAGAATTTGGTAATATAAAAATTATATACTTGGTGTATTAAATACACTATATTTGACGGTTACAAACGAAGAACAAAAGAACAAAATATATAAAATTTAATGCAGTTTGATTATTTTAGATAATAATTAGTGCTTTCTTAAACTGCATTGCTAAAAATCAATTAAATTAAATGAAACCTTTTCATTCGAGAACTAAAATTGTTGCCACGCTTGGGCCCGCATCAGCAAAACCAGAAGTATTATATAGTATGTTTAATGCAGGGCTGGATGTTTGCCGGTTAAATTTTTCACACGGATCGCAGGCAGATCACCAGGCGGTTTTGGATACCATCCGCGATTTAAACAAAAAATACGATTATAATGTAGGTATCCTTGCCGATTTACAAGGCCCTAAAATCCGTATTGGTTTGGTAAAAGAAGGTGGCATTAACCTCATCAATGGTAAAACTACCGTAATTACAACCAACGAATGTGTTGGTAACGAAGAACGTATTTATATTACTTACCAAAACTTCCCTCAGGATGTTCAGGCTGGCGAAATTATCCTTTTGGATGATGGAAAACTGCAAATGAAAGTAATTTCTACCAATTTAAAAGATGAGGTAGTTTGCGAGATTGTTCACGGAGGTATTTTAACTTCCAGAAAAGGTGTAAACCTTCCAAATACTAAAGTTTCTATCCCTTCTTTAACTCCTGAAGACCGCGAAAATTTAGAATTTGTTTTAGAAAATGATGTAGAATGGATCGGTTTATCTTTCGTACGTAAGGCTGAAGATATTATCGAGCTTAAAAAAATTATTGCAGAGCGTGGTAAAACTGCACGCGTAATTGCAAAAATTGAAAAACCGGAAGCCATTGCAAATATCGATGAGATTATTGCGGTAACTGATGGTATTATGGTTGCCCGTGGCGATTTGGGTGTTGAGTGTCCGATGGAAGAAGTGCCATTGTTACAGAAAATGATTGTTGCCAAATGTAGGGCAGCATCTAAGCCGGTAATCGTAGCTACACAGATGTTAGAGAGCATGATTACCACTCCTCGTCCAACACGTGCAGAGGTGAACGACGTTGCAAACTCCGTTTTGGATGGTGCTGATGCGGTGATGCTGAGTGGCGAAACTTCAGTTGGAGAATTTCCATTGATCGTAATCGAAACGATGCAAAAAATTATCCAGAACATTGAACAGAACAACTATCCTTTCAATCCTGATAAGTTTTTAAAACCAAAATCTCCGTCTTTCTTAAGTGATGCAATTTGTGATTCGGCCTGTTTCTTAGCTAAACAAACCAACGCGGTAGGTATTGTATCGATGACTTTAAGCGGTTACACGGCTTTCGAAATTTCGAGCCACCGTCCGGAAGCTTTAACCTTTATTTTTACCAGCAACAGGGCTTTATTAAATGCAGTAAGTTTACTTTGGGGCGTTAGAGGTTTCTACTACGATAAGTGGGAAAGTACCGATAATACCATTATTGAGGTAAATGAGTTCTTAAAAAGCAAAAAACTGGTTAAACAGGGCGATATCGTAATCAATACAGCTGCTATTCCAATCGAAGCAAAAGGTAAAACCAATATGTTAAAAATTACAGTTATAGATTAATTTCTGACAGATATTTCAAAAAATGCTTCCGGTTTTAGACTGCCCCCAAAAAGTTAGACACTATTTGGGGGCATTTTTATGAGAAAAAACAGAAGTCACACAGCTGAGTTTAGGCTAAAAATTGTGAAAGAAAAGCTACGTGGTATTTCTATCCGCGCGC
>NZ_BAABBY010000022.1:0-14819 GCF_039538295.1 Pedobacter jeongneungensis
CTTAGGCATAAAAACCTTGACGACTTTTTAATGTGCCGCTACCGCTTTAGGTAATCTGATTAATAATTAAGCAAATTAGATATTTGTTATCCTAAAATTAAATATCAAAACAAATCTAAAGGACGATCCTGTTCGTTTGTACTTTTCAAAACCAAATCAGATTAAAACCGTTTAAGAAATGAATCCTTTACGTTTCTTAAACCTATGGCAAGAGCCAACAATTCTATTTATAGCGCATTAGCGGCCAATTTATTAATTGCAATAACCAAATTTATTGCAGGGGCTTTTACCAACAGCTCATCTATGATTGCCGAAGGCATCCACTCTACAGTTGATACCAGTAACCAACTTTTATTACTTTACGGATTAAAAAGAAGTGTAAAACCACCAGACAAATCGCGGCCTTTTGGCTATGGTAAAGAGCTGTATTTCTGGTCATTTATTGTATCGATCATGATTTTTGGTTTAGGTGGTGTGGTCTCTATTTCACAAGGCATTGCACACATCCGTCACCCTGAAATTTTGGGAAACCCCACATGGAATTATGTGGTACTGGGTTTATCTTTCATTTTCGAAGGCGCCTCTTTAATCATCGCGATGAAAGAGTTTAATAAAACACGCAAAGGTTTGCCCTGGTGGAAAGCGATTATTAAAAGTAAAGATCCATCAGGCTTTTTAGTGCTTTTTGAGGATGGAGCAGCTGTTTTAGGATTGCTGATCGTATTTATATTTATGGTACTGAGCCATAACTTAAATCTGCCGTTTTTAGACGGACTGGCTTCTGTTTTAGTAGGTACACTGTTAATTTTTGTATCCTTTATACTGGCGAGGGAAAGTCGTAGTTTATTAATGGGTGAAGGTTTAACTTCCGAAACCCAGCAAAAAATTAAGGAACTGGCAGAAAATGATCCTGATGTGATTATGGTAACAAGTATTTTATCTCAGTATCAATCGCCAAAAGAAGTGTTGCTGGTGCTGATCCTGACATTTAAAGCAGAATTAAATACCACCGATTTAACTAATGCCATTGACAGGCTTAGGGATAAAATAAAATCAGAATATAATGTAATTAAGTTTGTAATTATCCAGCCACAATCAGCTGATGTTGCGGAGAACGATTTTAGCAGGGATATTTATCTGGAGTAAACTTGTTTTTAAGCATAGAGATAGGCGCAAAGAGCAGAGAGTTTGTTCAAATTTACCTTTCAAAGATTCAGGCATAAATATATCTTTTATTGTCCTCCTGAAAATTCAGGAGGACTTGACCTTCTAAATTACCTGCAATACAATTTTCCCTCTTGTGTGCCCTTGCTCACTTTCGGTTTGAGCCTGTTTTGCACTGGTAAAAGGTAAAACTTTTTCGATAACAGGTTTAACCTTACCCGAATCGATAAGCGTAGCAATTTCAGTCAATTGCCCTGGAATTGATTGAGCGGTAAAACCAATAAGATGAACTTTTTTCGCTTTTGCTTCTGTTACAAACTCAGGCATTAATGTGGTAATTACCCTGCCTCCTGCCTTTAATACATTTAGTGATTTTAGCTGGGTTTCTCCACCTATCGTATCTAAAACCAGGTCAATATCGCTTAAAACTTTCTCAAAGTCTTCCATTTTATAATCGATTACTTCATCCGCGCCCAAGCGTTTCAAAAAATCGGCATTGGCGTTTGATGCGGTACCAATTACATGTGCGCCCTTCCATTTCGCAAATTGTACGGCATAGGTTCCTACCCCACCTGCTGCCGCATGGATCAATACCTTTTGTCCGGCTTTTAACAAACCATGATCGAATAATCCTTGCCAGGCCGTTAAACCTGCCAAAGGTACGGCCGCTGCTTCAGTATGCCCAATGCTGGCAGGTTTAATACTAATGATGTTGGCTTTCACCACAATGTACTCGGCATAAGCGCCATTTTTTGTCGGATCTGGCCTGCCATACACTTCATCTCCCTTCCTAAAGGCACTTACTTTTTCACCTAAATCTTCAATTGTACCAGAAACATCCCACCCCAGGGTTAAAGGTAGTTTTGCCGGGAATTTCTCTTTCCTTTGTCCTTCTCTGATTTTCCAGTCAACCGGATTTACGCTGGTGGCATGCACTTTAATTAATACTTCATCGGGTGTTGGCTGAGGTACAGGAATTTCATCTATAGATAAAACTTCCGGTCCGCCAAACTCATGGATTCTAACTGCTTTCATATAGGATATTATTATTTGATGTACACGGTTTTAATATTCACAAATTCGTGGATACCGAACATGCCTAATTCGCGGCCATAGCCAGATTGATTGATACCTCCAAAAGGCAACGCGGGATCTGATTTAACACCCTCGTTTACAAAACAAGAGCCTGCTGCGAGTTTATTTCGGGCAATATCTTCTGCCAGTACTGCATTTTCGGTAAAAACGGCTGCACCTAATCCAAAATTGGTATTGTTAGCCATGCGGATGGCATCTTCGGTATCTTTTGCGGTTATAATCGCAGCAACGGGACCGAATATTTCCTCATCGTATGCCAGTATGCCTTTTTTAACATCAGTTAGTATAGTGGGCTGATAATAGGCATGTGCACCTTCCATGTCCGGAATTTCACCACCCAGAATACATTTGGCTCCCTGTTCGATACTTTTCAAAACCTGCTGATGCAATTCGTCACGAAGCTCTGCCCTGGCCATCGGGCCCAGGTCTGTATCATCCTGCAATGGATCGCCAGTTTTTTTATTTTCCATTTCGGCTTTAAAAAGTCGGGTAAACTGCTCTTCTACCGATTTTACCACGATAAAACGTTTTGCAGCGATACAACTTTGTCCGTTATTGATTAACCTGGCTTCAGCGCATATTTTTGCGGCTTTCTCTAAATCGGCATCTTCCAGAACCACATAAGGATCGCTTCCACCAAGTTCCAAAACCGTTTTCTTAATCAATTTACCTGCCTGTCCGGCTACTTTTTTACCTGCCTCAGTACTACCGGTGAGGGTTACGGCTTTGATGTAAGGATTTTCGATTACTTTAGGGATAGCCTTGCTACTGCAGATCAGCGTTTTAAAAACATTGGCCGGGAAACCCGCATCTTTAATTATTTTTTCGATTTCGATGGCGCAGCCTGTAACACCCGACGAATGTTTTAACACGCCGCAATTACCGGCCATTAATGCAGGAGCCAGAAAGCGGAATACCTGCCAGAAAGGAAAATTCCACGGCATGATAGCCAATACTACACCGATTGGCTGAAAACTCACATAGCTCTTAGACGCACATGTTTTTATGGTTTGATCTGCTAAAAATTCTGCGCCGTTTTTAGCATAATATTCGCAAACTGAGGCGCATTTAAGAACTTCGGCAACTCCGGCTTTTAAGGGTTTACCCATTTCTAAAGCCATCAGTTCAGCCAGTTGATCTTTACGTTCGGTTAAAAGTTTCGAAACTTCTGTTAACAGCCTGGCACGGCTATCAAAATCCGTCTCTTTGTAATTTAACCATGCCTGATGTACCAGATCAATTTTCTGATTGATCAGGTCTTCCGAATCTTCCTGATAGTTTTTTATGATTGCCCCGTTTACAGGGTTTATAGATGAAATGCTCATTTATCAATAACAATTGAGCATTTAAGATTGTGTTTATTATTTGAATATTAATCAGGCTGGGATGTCAGGGGGATATCAAAATGGAAGGTTGATCCTTTGGAGTACTCACTTTCTACCCAAATTTTGCCGTTATGACGGTTAATAATTTCTGCGCTGAGGTATAAACCGATACCAAAGCCTGAAATGCTTTTGGTCTGTTGATTTTCTACCCGGTAAAAACGATCGAAAAGCCTTTCTAAATCCTGCTTCTGAATCCCAATCCCATTATCGGTTACACGTACATTTACACGGTTTTCTATAACTTCTGATTCAACCTGAATGGTGCTGCCCTGCGCCGAGTATTTCATTGCATTGCTGATTAGATTTGCAATAACAGAACTCATTTTTTCCTTATCCGCATGAACCATTTTAGGCTCACCTTCAATAAAATTGATCTCATAGGAAGAATCGATCAAACGGGCGTCTTCCACAACATCACAAATGAGTTTATCGAGGTCAAAATCAGATTTAATGAGTTGAATTTTTCCTGATTCAAGACGTGATACGTTCAAAAACGAACCAATCATGGTGGTCATCTTGCGGATCTGCTTTTGAACCTTATCAAGCGTAGTGATTAAAAAGCCATCTGATAACGGCTTATTCTGCATCAGTTGAACGTAAGCGCTAATGGAAGTGAGTGGTGTTTTTAACTCATGACTCACCATACTGATAAAATCGTGTTTCTGCTGGTCTTCTTTAATACTGATCATTAACTGCTCTTCTTCCAGTGCTTCGCGCTGCAGCTCATTTTCTTTAATAATTTTTCGGGCGAGAACCATATCGCTGACATCGCTTGCAGTATGTAAAATGCAGTATGGCAAACCTGATTCGTCTTTTATCGCCTTGTATTCGTAACTATAATAAGCAGTATGCAGTTGACCGTCTTTCATGGTTTCGGCCGCAATGGCATCTCCCTGATCGGTGATTCCTGTTAACAGCACGTTTTTGAGCATATTGATAAAAGGCTGTCCTTTTAGTTCCGGCACAGCTTCTTCCAAAGGTTTTCCGATAACAGAGCGGTCTTTGCCCCAAAAGGCAATCATGGCGTCGTTGGCCATTTCAATTACAATATCTTCAGAGGTATAAATGGCTGTTGCATCTTTTGATAAAGCAAGAACATTTAACAATTGATCGCTACTTAAAGCTCTGGAAGAATGACGGCCCATGGATATTTGAAGATTAAAATGCTTATCGTGATTTACCTTTTGTAATATTTTAGGTATATAAGATACAAGTGGCTGCCCTAAATGTTTGGGTGGTGGTTAAATGTTATCAGTATTTTTCATTTTTTCGCGTATTTTTTGCTTCAGGATTCCGGCGGCCTGGGTATAACCTCCTTCTGCCCCATCAACAAAATGAATATGATCGTCATCCAAATCCCTTACGTAACAAGACATAATCGATTCGCCGCTTACATAAAGTGCATATAGAATTTCATCTTTGCCCTCCAGTACGTTTAATGCTTTTTGCAAGGTTAAACGCTGTTTTTCTGTTCCGGTAATTACGGTATTGATGCGGCCGTCCATCACCAGGGTATCAGACATGGCTACGAGCTGTTTAAGGTAATTTTTTCCGCTCTCCGTCCGGAAATAGATATATCCATAAATGTTGATAAACCACGATTTAATGAGTTCAATAAATTTAATTTTACCTAAGCGGTGTTTCATTTCTTTGCCCAGGCTGTTAAAACTCGTCCTGAAAATCAGTTTAGAAACCGAAATCGGCTGACGCTTTTCGGGTGTGCCATAAATCTGATCGAGGTGACGGATCACTTTACTAAATACCTCTGCCTGCTGCCTGTAATCGCGGGCAATTACAATCAGGGTTACAATTTCTTCACTATTCTCTGGCGGCTCAATTTTATCCCAGCGGCATTGCATTCCACTTAAATCTATTTCATCGTTGGCGGTATCATGACCTGATAACAGATAATCATCGCCTTTGATCATTTTCTCAGCATAAGCTAAGCCATCACCTAAAATAATGGGGATTGAAAATGTTTCAGAACTGCTAAATCTGCTGATCTGCAGGTTATGGTTGCGGGCGTAAATCTCCTCAACCGGTACAATGCCTACCCTCAAATCGAGACTGAAATTTTCGAGGGCATTATCTTTGTATTTTAACAGGGATTTCATTACCTCATCTACAATACCCGGAGGAATGATAAAGGTTGCACCGTCTCCTCCAAAGAAAAAAGGCACCGTAATATTGGCCTTAAATGCGATATTAAGCACGGCTACAATACTGCCGGTTGCAATAAGATTTACATTTTCATGCAAACCAGCATTAACGGCAGCTGTAGAACTTTTAATATCAGTGATGATTACATGCCAATCTGCAGGTATTCCTTTAAATAAATGATTTTTAATCAATAACTGATGTAAAGGAATTTTATTTACGGGCAGGTTAGCATAGAAATGATCGTTATTATCTGGCATAATGATATTGAGAATGAAACATCCTAATATACGTATTCGAAGATAAACTGTATTTCAAATTGTTAAACCGGTAATCCTGAGTTTTTATCTACATGGTTGGTGCCTGTTCGTATATCGTCCATTGCTGCTCCCTGGTTTTTGTTTTTTTGGCCAGGATAATGGCAGAATTGGTAGTTCCTTTTTTATCTTCTGGTGTAATGTAAAGATCGGTTCCTTTAAGTTTAATGAGGTAAATGTCTTTTCCAACAGTTTCAAATTCGTATTGCTGGTTGACACTGCCCAGGGTTAAAGGTTGTTCTTCTAAAACTCCCTCAGCAGGTTTAGGTTGAAAAGTTTTCCCGGTAAAGAGGTTCTTTAACTGATAGGTGTTTCCCTCAATACCAATAAAATTCCAGGTCATGCATTTCCAGTTCTGCGGATTGTAAGCTACCAATGGTGTTCCATTTTTACCACTGGCATCTTTAACCCGCAACAACATGCCTGTAAGCACATTTTTAATGGCGTAATTTCCTTTTATGGCCTGAGCCAAAACAATCTGATTAATTAACAATGCACAGCCAAGCGTTAAAAGATATTTTCTCATCACACTAATATAGCCAATTTGTTAACCTCAGAAAAGAATTAAAGAATAATCAGTATGGTGCCCGATTTGAGTAATTTAAAGTAATAATGGTATTCGCCGTGACGGTTTACTTTTTCAATTTCACAAACCTTACCAGATTTACCATATTCATCAGCCAATAAATCGCCGATTTTAATGCTATCTAAAACATTCACATTAATAGATGCCCTTTTAATGATTGTAGCGTTTTTTTCCATGAGATTGCGGTTTAACTGATTTACGCAATCTGAAACATTTTGGTTTTGTAGTATCATAAATTACTTATAAATAAGTATCAAAGATACACAATTGTAGTTTTAATTAGCAATACATCAATTCGTAAACACGTTTCATGTATAAAGCTTCGTCAATCTTTGCAAAAAACTCGTTCCATTCTTCTCTGGTAAATACCAAACTGATATCAGGAAAGGGTGTAGATAAAATAACCACCTGCTTTCCATCTGGCCTGTTTTCCAGATAATCGTCAAAATCGAGTTTTTTGGTGGCCACATAAAAAGCATCAAATTGCTCAAAAGAAAAGTTCATTAGCACGCCTGAACGCCAAATATTTAAAACTTTGCAATTATTGCACTGAGCAATAGTGATGTTTGCATTTTGAGCAAGAACTGTTGTTTTACACATGAGACTGAATTTATAATCAACGATAGTTTTAGCAAATATCATATTATTTAGAATAATTCCAAATAATAAAATTAATTATATAAACCCATAAAAAAAATGCCCCCGTTTTAATGGAGGCATTGGTATTATTCTGCGTCGTAAATCACCACTTTATCAAAATAAACCCTGAATTCATCCAAAAATGCTTTATGCAACGGATGAACCTGGTAAACATCGTGTGCAGCCAGGTCCTCAAAGAATAAAATCAGGCTAAAAGTATAAGTGGTATCTACCACAGCACGCTCAATTGGTGCCGGTACGCCAATATGAAAAGTTTTAACAACTTCAATGTTTTCTAATGTTTGTAAGCTATTGCGAAAAGCAACTTTTTGCTCTTCGGTGGTATCGGCTTTAAGCCAGAATAAAACGTGGTGTGCTATCATTTTTTAATTTTTGTCAAATATAATGAAAGCGCGAAAAGATCATCCATCTTTATCCAAAAACACTTTTTGCTTTATTTATGGCTTTTTTTAAGTCTATACCTTTGCCCAGCACGCCTTTAAATAAATCACCTTCCACTTTTAAGCGTTCAATGGCATTAAAAATATTAAAGTCTTTCATTTTTAACCCTGGTTTTACTTCATCCCAATGCAAAGGCATGGAAACAGTAGCTCCTAGTTTCGGTCTCAAAGAGTAAGGTCCGGCGATGGTTGCCCCGGGCCTGTTCTGTAAAAAATCGAGGTACATTTTTCCTTTTCTGGCGGCTATCATCCGTTCTAAAGAAGTGTAATCAGGAATTTGTTTATGTACCAGATTTACAATTATTTTAGCAAACATCTGGCTCTGATCGTAATCGTATTTGGCATTTAAGGGAATGTAAATGTGCATACCCGTTGAGCCCGACGTTTTACAATAACTGGGCACATCAATGGCATCCAACACCTTTTTGGTTTCAAGGGCGGCCTCAACCACCTGATCGAAAGAATGTTTATCAGGATCAAGGTCGATTACGCAATAATCGGGATTGTCAGGATGTTGCACACGGCTAAACCAGGGATTTATTTCGATACAACCCAGGCTGGCCATCCACAATAAGGAAGCTTCATCAGTACCCACCAAATATTCCTTTTTTTCTCCATCGCCGTTTTCATAAGGGAAAGTTTCAGCCCAGTCCGGTGCTTTTCCTTTTACGTCTTTCTGGTAAAAACTTGGTCCGTGGATACCTCCCGGAAACCGGTTAAGCGATTGCGGCCGATCTTTAAGATAAGGCAAAATATATTCGGCAACCTGGTAATAATAATTAAACATATCCCTTTTGGTTACCTTATCTTCGGGCCAGTACACTTTACTGAGGTTGGTAAATTTCAGTTCGTGGCCTTTTATTTTTCTTACCTGCGTTTCATCTTTTGGATTTAATAAAGTTTTAGGTTGTTTTCCCTTTGGTGGTTTTATGGCATCGGTATGCTCCTCTTTTTCTTTAACCTCATCAATAATCTTTTCTGTAGAGGTTTCTTCTTCGCGGACTACTTCTTTGGCTTTTTTATCCTCCCGCATGCCCTGAAAAGATGGATGGCGAAAAACACCATCTTCAGTAACTTCGGTAAAAGCTACTTCGCATACCAGCTCGGGTTTTAACCAGGTGGCTTTTGCCTTTGGCGGATTTGGCCTGAAACGCGAAGGTTTATTGACATCAGGAATGCTTTCGAACGGGCTTTTATCAACAATAATCGGCTTAAACTGCTCCATCATTGTTTTTTGAAGCTTATCAGAAAAACCGGTTCCAACTTTACCCACATATTGCAGTTTTCCTTTTTCATATACACCCAGCAAGAGCGAACTAAAAGATTTTGAAGTGTCTTCATTTTTGGTAAAACCCGCAATTACCACCTCCTGACGTTTGTGCACTTTAATTTTTAACCACTCTTTAGATCTCCGGTCGGTAGCGTAGGTACTATCGGTTTTCTTGGCGATGATTCCTTCCAAACCCATTCTCTGCGCTGCATCAAAAAAATCGACACCACTGGCTTTGAAAACTTTTCCTAAACGCACACGATCATCGTTAGTAGGCAACACATCATTTAAAATGGCCTGGCGTTCATCAAGGGGAAGTTCCATCAGGTTTTTACCTTCATACCAAAGGATATCGAATACATAAAAAACAAGTTCCCCGTCTGCCTCACTTCTCCAGTTTTGTAAGGATCCAAAATTAGAAATCCCTTTATCATTCAACACTAAAATTTCTCCATCCAAAACGGCATTAATTTTCCATTCGTTAAGCAAGTCGTAAATGGGATAAAATTTTTCGTTAAATGATTTATTGTTCCTCGAAAAGAGTTCTGCTTTTCCTTTATTGATAAAAGCCAGCGCACGGTACCCGTCCCATTTTACTTCATATTGCCAGCCCGGATCATCAAAAGGCTCATCCACCAGGGTAGCCAGCATAGGTTTGATGTTTTTTGGAATGGCCGATTTTGGCGCTTTTTTTAAGATGGATTTAACATCTATTTTTTTATCGTCTCCTACAGGTTTTGTTTCTTTTTTAACTTTTGGTTCAGGATTTTTTTTTTCGGGCTTTATTTTTTGCTCTTTTCCTTCTTTCCAGACTTTGTCGGGTATTTTCTCCATCTTTTCGATGGTTTTTCCAGAAAGTACCGATTTATCTTCCCTGGTAATATCTTTGGTTGAAGCGTAATCATCTTTATGTTTGATCAGCAACCAGCCATTTTCGCCCATGCCATGAGTTTTAACCAAAGCAAATTCGCCATGAAGTTTTTCCCCGTTCAGTTTAATTTTTAAAGAACCTTCTTTTAGCTGCTTTAACAGGTGTTTTTCCTGTGCCTTTTTTCCCTTAATGGTTTCAATCGGCTCATAAGTACCTTCATCCCATACAATTACAGTTCCGCCGCCATATTCTCCTTTCGGGATAATCCCTTCAAAATCTTTGTAATCATAAGGATGATCTTCAACCATCATGGCCAAACGCTTGGTTTTCGGATCGGTAGAAGGACCTTTGGGTACAGCCCAGCTTTTCAAAACACCTTCCATTTCGAGTCTGAAATCGTAGTGCAGACGCGACGCATCGTGTTTTTGGATCACAAAGTGTAACTTATTCCGATCGCTGCTTTTGCCTGATTTAGGTTCTGCTGTTTTTGAGAAGTCGCGCTTGGCAACGTATTTTTCCAGACTCATAATTGATATTTTACTTTTTTAAAAAATCTTCTACTTTGTTGACCGATGTGCCAACTGTTTGCACTGCTGCCTTTAATTTATCTTTACTCACACTAAATTTGTCAGACCAATAATCAAGCTCATAACCCTCGTTAATGTTGATCCTACCGCGATCAGCACTGCCGTTTTTTTGTTTATTATCCATAATTATTTTTGATTAGATTGCTATAAAACAGCCTGATAACAAAAAAGGTTTTAACATCCGATTTTACAAGCGGACATTAAAACCTTAAAAAAATAAAAATTTAAACTTAATCTATTAACGCAGTAACCATTTCGGGCTCTGTTTCTTCTGCGTAGGCGAACCTACTTTTTGTAGCATTATAAATAATCCTGAGCCAAACCAGGAAATAAGGAAAACTGATGATGGCAAGCGACAGCGGATGCGATTTGGCAAAGGCCGGGAATAACAATAAGGGAAAATTACAGGTGATGAAAAGTAAAACGGGCAACAACACCTTTTTCATGGCTTTATTACTTTCTTTTACATACCATAAGCCTACTCCAACAATTGAGATAATAAAAGTACAATCTTCAGCACCTGTGCTAAACAACACCGGAAACAATAATACCGAAGATAAAATCATCAGCTGGAATTTTTGTTTTTCAAAATTGGCAATGCGCTTAAAAGGCAGCATAAATACCAGGGAGCCAAGTGCAATAAAAAGAGAATTTGATATTGCGGGCTCATCTAAAAGCTGCCTGAAAAAGCCCATAATAGAAATATCGGTTCCCCCGCCCAAAACGTTTAGCATATTTTTCCCAACCAGCGAGTTTTTCCAATCTACATAACAATGGGCCACAAAATGGGGTGAGGCAAATAACATGGGTAATAAGAATATGATTAGCGACCACATGATTAGCCATAATATAAACTGAGGCTTTTTCTTTGCGAAAAAGAAAAAAACCAGGCCAACCACACCATACAGTTTGATAAATGTGCCGAGTACAATGCAAAGCGCAGACCATATGCCCTTATCTTTATGCAGAAGCGTATAACTTAATATGATTAAGGCACCTGCGCCGGCATTAAATTGCTGGTTAAGCATCGATTCTATTAAACAGGGGATTGCAATATACCCGATCAGCACTTTTTTATCTTCAGTTAAGGGCAGCGTTTGTATGGCTTTAAAGAGTAAAAAACAATTGAATAAATTCCATAACAACAGGCCTACCCAATTGTGAAACAGTGCAAACGGAGCAATTAACACACTAAAAACCGGCCCGTAATGATTGGTATCTTCATGGTAATTTGGGTAATGGGCATATAATGATCTTTCGTGAAGGAGGTTTCTAAATGTATTTTCAAAAATGAGGTAATTATTATATCGATGCGTTATCCACGAGTCGATTACAAAAATCAGGGTAATAAATACCCAGATAGATAATACAAAACGATTATCCTGATAAAATTTTCGACGCGGGGATAGACTCGGAGCGCCGGTTAGGGAATGATTTAGCATTGTAAAAATTATATTACATTACAATAATAAACAGACTCCACCAGAAAAGCAAATGTTTTGTAAAGGAAATGTTACTCTTTTTGACGCTAACCAAACCGTTGAAAACAGACAATCTAAAATACGATTTTAACAGATTTAAATGCAAACCAGCCCTGCTTCTTCGACTTGGTTTTTAATATTTAAGAATCATGTTCAATTATCTGAGAATTTACTGACAAAACTGCAAAACCAAATCTGATTTACTGATGTTTCTTCAATATTACTAACCAAAAATTCATAAAAATGGAATATCAACTAAATTCGATGAATGCGAGGAAAGAATTTATCGAAATCGCAGACGAACAAGACCGTAATTATTGGGCCACACGATTGGGTGTTACAGGTGAAAAACTGAAATCTGTTGTTAAAGCTATTCAAAGTATGGAATTTTCCATCCTGAAAGAATATTTAATGATGGAAAAAATTAAATCCGGAAGTACCTACCAAAGGTTTGTGAATCAATAATCAGAAATATGGACTACAAAATTAATAAAAACGAAAAATCGGAAGCAGTTAATGAGATCATTACCGATTGTACACATTTAATTGATTTACTACCGGTTGAAAATGTTTTTGACCAAAAGGTGAAGGGAAATAGTGTAAATCATCCAAAAGCAGGTATTAAAACCTTAACTGTCTTCTTCCATAAGAATGGCCTGGCAAATTTGCTGTAATTATTATTTAAAAAACGACTGGTATAAGCTGTTGATTGCTGCCCGGCTAAAATCGGGAAAACCATCAGTATAAGTAGCATTTATGCCGTTGGTAATGATCACAAATCCCAATTTTTCTTTCGGATTAAAAAACATGGTGCTATATAAGCCATAAGCAGAACCGGTATGGCCCTTTAGCTTAACACCCGGAATAAAGTTATCGGCCGTTCTAATGGCGAAACCATAACCTTCATCATCAGTTAAAGCGGTTTGCATTTGCTTAGCGCTTTTTTTGCTTATAATTTTTACGCCATTTGCAGTGCCGTAATTCATGTGCATAATCATGTATTTTGCAAGATCGGTTGCAGAGATTTTCATTCCCCCTGTTGGTGAAAAAATTGGCGTGCTGTAACCCATTACGTAGTTTGCAATTTCTGTGCGCCGTGGTGCGTAAGCCATTGGTGCAGGCGTATAAGATTTCGTGCCGGCATGATATTCGTATAAATTTACGAAACGCGTACTATCCAGCGAATCCACACAATATCCCGCATAAAGTCCTAAAGGTTTAATTACATGGTTTTTTACATAATTATCAAAACGCTCACCTGATTTTTTTTCTATGATGGTACCAATCAGGTTAAAATTGAGGTTACAGTAATCAAATTTACTGCCTGGTAAGTAATCGTTATAACATTTGGCCCAATCTGGGTTTTTATCCGGATTGATCACATCCAGATTTAAATATCCCTGCGAATCGTTTAAGCTGGAAGTATGCGACAAGGCCATTTTTAAGGTGATTTTCTGATCTGGAAATTTGGGGTTCCTGATTTTAAAACCCACCAGGTCTCCGAAATCATCATCCAAATGAATTTTACCCGCTTCTACCAATTGCATGATGGATGTAGCTGAAAAAGATTTCGAGATAGAGGCAATCCTGAAAATGTCGCGATCGCTTAAAGGCTCTTTGTTTTCAAGATCTTTTAAGCCAAACGAATGGGTATAAATAATCTTTCCCTGTTTTACTACAGCCACTGAGGCACCAACAGCACTATACTTTTCCATTACGATTTTAAAATCTGCTTCAGCCTTTTCATTCTGGGCATTTGATTGCCGCGCTAATCCAATAACTAAAAGAAGGGTAAAAAAATGCTTAAAGCAAGAGATTTTCATAGGTGTACAGGGCTAAAACACTAAAGATAAGTGATGAAAACAAACAAAGTTAAGAAGTACTAAAAAATTTACTTCGCATCGTTTACTTCAAGCCAGTGACCGTCGGGGTCTTTAAAGTAAATTTGCTTTACGCCATCAACACGGAGGGTAACGCCTTTTTCCTTGCCGGCCCAGTCTTCAAAGCTGATATTTTTTGCATTGAGTTTTTTCACAAACTCATCAACCGATTGCACGCTGAAACATAAATGACCATTTTTATCAAAAATTTCGTTGCCTTTTGCGCCCTGGATTAAGTGTAGCTGCCCGGCAGGGCCTAAAGTAAACCAGGTATGGCGGTTATCTTTAAAAGGTTCAGGAATGATTTTAAGGTTGAAAACACTTTCGTAAAAGGTTGTGGCTTTGTTTAAATCGGCAACGTAAACAGCGATATGGTTTAAAACAGCAGGTACATTTTCGGTTTTATTCTGTTCCATGGCTTTTTGAAAAATAATGGAAAATAAAATGATGGTGGTTAGGAAAACTTTTTTCATGATTAAATATCCTACAATATTTTTAATAAATGATTAAAATATGTGATTTATGTATGAGTATCATGAACTAATTGAATTTCATCAATTTAACACACAAGTTGCCCCGATTTTTGTGGCAAGCAATTTATTCCTCGTCGGTAGCGATCGTTTTAAGATTGCCCGCGGTTTATCTTTCCGCTAGAAATAACGATTGAGTGGAAATTTCGGTGTTCTCCACGCATCCGTGACAAAAAATTAATTGCAGCAAAAAGGTCTTAGCGAAATGCTAAGACCAGAAAAGGGCGAAGCGAAATGGAGAGATCTAGACAGATTTTTCGCCTGCGTTGCACTTCGCTCGAAATGATTGTTATGATAAAAACAAATTTTAAGCGGCAATATTAAAGTTATTTTTATAGCTCTCCTGGTTTTTAATAACAGCAGCAATTCTTAGCGCTATTTTGTTTCTAACGGCAT
>NZ_BAABBY010000023.1:0-8554 GCF_039538295.1 Pedobacter jeongneungensis
ATAAAGGTATGACGATAGTTGGGTTGTTTGAAGAGCAGGTTTCAAAGAGTGCAGACCGGGTTGCGCTGGTTTTCGGTGAAACCGAGCTGACCTACGGGGAACTGAACGAACATTCAAACCGGCTTGCCCACTATCTGCGGGAAAATTGTGGCCTCAGGCCGGGTGACCTGGCAGGTGTAATGCTGGACAGGTCACACTGGATGGTAATTGCTATTCTGGGTATATTAAAATCCGGGGCAGCCTATGTACCCATAGACCCTGAATACCCGCAGGACCGCAAAGAGTATATAAAAGAAGACAGTAACTGCAAAGTGATCCTCGATGATAAAGAACTAGAACATTTTTCAAAGGAAAAAAGTAAATACAACGCAAACAACCCTTTATCAGTTAATGATCCTGATGATTTGGCCTATGTGATCTATACATCGGGTTCTACGGGCAAGCCTAAGGGTGTATTAATAGAGCATAAAGGTTTATTAAATAGGATTGACTGGATGTGGAATCACTATGACTTCAAAACAAATGATATTATCCTTCAAAAAACGACTATAACATTTGATGTCTCTGTATGGGAATTGTTTTTACCATTATGTTTTGGGGCTAAAATGGTCGTATGTAAAAAGTGGGAAAATAGTGACTCTGAAAGTATATTATCTCTAATTGAAAAACAAAAAGTAACCTGTCTACACTTTGTACCAAGTATGCTTGATGCCTTCATTATATATCTTTTTAAACAAGCCGATTTTAAGAAGAAATTGAGCAGTTTGAGCAAAATATTTACCAGTGGTGAGGCTTTGCATTTAAAAACTATTATTAAATGGTATAATGAGCTGGAAATACCAATTGAAAATCTATATGGCCCAACTGAAGCCTCTATAGACGTTACTTACTATAAAACGTCAAAAAACGATACTAAAATCCCAATTGGTAAACCTATTTCAAATACACAAATTTACATATTAAGTACCGAGAACAAGCTTTGTCCATTAGGCGTTACTGGAGAAATCTATATTGCAGGAACTGGTCTAGCCCGTGGTTACTTAAATCAACCAGAGTTAAGTTCAAGAAAGTTTGTACCTAATCCGTTTAATCTTGGAAAAAAAATGTATAGGACTGGGGATTTGGGTAAATGGCTTCCTGATGGCAATATTGAGTTTCTGGGAAGAAATGATGACCAGGTCAAAATAAGGGGATACCGAATAGAACTTGGCGAAATAGAAAGTGCATTGCAAAGACATAGCGATATTTTATCTTGTGCGGTAATGGTTAAGCAAAATAATCTAGGAGAAAAAGAATTAGTTGCTTATACAAGTGGTAAAAATCTCGACGTACATAGCATCAGGAAACATCTTAGCAAAATATTGCCAGCATATATGATTCCATCTAATTATGTCAGTTTGGAAAAACTTCCGTCTACCTCTAACGGCAAAATAGATAGGAATAAATTACTCGATTTAAAAAACCGGTATATAGGTACAATTTATGTTGCGCCAAAGAGTAAAATAGAAAAGAAACTAGCGGAAATTTGGGGAAATGTTTTAGGAAAACAAAACAATCCTATCGGGATAAAAGATGATTTTTTCGCATTGGGGGGGGATTCAATAAAGGTAATTCAAATAATATCTCTTTTAAAATTGGAAGGCTATTCAATTAGTGCTGAAAATTTCTTATTAAATCCTACGCTGAAGAACCAAGCTGAACAAATTTTAAAAACTGAAAATAATAAGAAGTTAAACAATTATTTCGAACTTAAGACAATAAATTTCGAAGAACTAAATCTAATCAATGTCAAAAAACTTAAAGAAAACTTAGACTTTGAGGATATTTATCCTCTGTCACCAATCCAAAAGGTGATGATTGAAGAGAATGAGAACGATATATTAGATAATGGGATATATCATTTTGTGGAGGCAATGAGATTCCACGATGATCTATTTGACTTAAAAGCATTAGAGAAAACTATTACTCTCGTAGTGGATAAACATCCTGTCTTGCGTACCGTTTTTTTTAGGTCAAATGATGGAGGTTTTTATCAGTATATTAAAAAGAAATCCAGCACAATAATTAAAATAGATGACATAACCCATTTGGACGACCTTCAGCAGACAGAGTATATCAAAAAAAGTAGAGCAGAAGATATTCGTAATAAATTCACTAGAAAAGGATGCGGAAAAAATCTAATAAGATTTAAAGTTTTTGTCCTTTCTAAACATGTCTTTGAACTCATGATTTCTGCTCATCACTCCATTATAGACGGATGGAGCAATGTGGTGCTGCAAAACGAGCTGATGGAAACTTATTTAGATATTCGAACACATCATAAACCTAAACTGATTGACTTACCCAGCTCTTACAAAGAACATGTTTTCTTAAGCAAAAAAATATCAGAATCAAAAAGAGCGAATGCATTTTGGGATAATGAGATTGTTAATTTAAAAAAAGTGCCACTTATAAATCGGTTAAACTTAAAGGTAAAGACCGCTTATCACTCAATGATTTTTGATCTGGCTGAAGATACTGCAAAAAATCTGAAGGATTTTTCATCGATTAATAATGTTTCGCTCCGCGCAATTTTCTTAAAAGAATGCATTCAAGCCATGAAAAAAGCATTGAATTTAGACCATTTGCCTTTAGGTGTTTTATTTAATGGACGAACGAATGAACTAAGTGATCCTCTGAATACAATTGGCTTATTTTGGAATATACTTCCATTTAATGTCCAAACTAGTGATGAATTAGATTATGTTGAAATACAACTTAAACTTAACAAATATGAAGAATTTTCAAGATTTTCCATTTTACAAATCAGGGAAAAAGTCGGTTTTGATCCTAATATGATTACGTTCAATTACACCAATTTTCATAACATCAAAGACTGGTCAGGTCAAAATGTAGTAGATTCAAAGAAACTTCCAAGATTGACCGACGTTTTTTTATTAGATCAGTATCATCATGCGCTCAATATTCATATCATAGTTGACCCTATAAATCCTAGCCGAATTTCTATTCGTTTCAATTTCAATAAGGCCTATCTCATTAAATATAAAATAGAAAATACCTTAAAAACTTTATTAGCACAGCTAGATGCAATTAAATAATTTTATTTACTTAATATTTTTTGACGTGTGAAAAAGAAACATAATTAAGTATATTGCTAATAGTTGTACCTGCATTGAGTCAAATTTTTTATAATCAATTATTTGAAAAAGATTTAGTAAAAACTATGGAAAAAACAAGATGGTTTCTAAAACCAAACGTAATTATCGAGCCTTTAATTGAACGCTGGTATGCCTGGTCTCATCTTATTTCGCCAGCAACAGCCGCTATGAATGTGGTTGGAAGGCATATCAAGATCATGAAATCCTATATACAATCTTCTGAGATTCACGAACAGGCTGTCTTAAACCCTAAAATGAAAGGGGGCCCGTTTATGGATTATAAAAATTCAAGAGTTGCAGATGTTAAAAATCTTCTGGATCAGACTATGATAAGACAATCTGATCTGATCCAACTTTCAGAAGCAATTTTGGAACTTGACAACATGTTGAAGAATAACGCAAAAGGTTATTCTTTAGAAGGTTTATATGAAAAAGTTCCAAACCTTCTTAAAGGTTATGTTGAGTTAAGCTATGATCTTAATAATAACGCTTCTTATAGGCTTTATGAATCATTGTTGTACAGCAGCAACTTTTACAAAAAAGGATCACAAAGTATTGCCTTATGGTTAACTAAGAATGATGAGCGACCGTTTTGTCTGAGTACAGCTAGACTTGACGAGCGAGATGTCCTTCAGATTAATATTCCATTTGACCATTCAGGAATTGATGCAATAAGCCGAATGAAGCGAGAAGGTGGGGAAATTGGAGATATCGCAAATATGCTTGGAATCAAGGAGAATGAAATTGAAATTTTCGAGTCTTTTTTTACGCAATCCGAGCATCCAAAATATCAAAAATACGAAGGTTCAAAAGTCAGAATGAGATATTTTGGACACGCCTGTATTCTAATTGAAACCAAGGATGTAAGCATTCTTGTAGATCCTTTGATAAGTTATTATGGCTATGAATCTAACGTGGTTCATTTTTCTGATATTGATATACCAGATGTGATAGACTATATACTTATCACCCATAATCATCAAGATCACGTTTTGTTTGAAACTTTACTTCCCTTACGTCACAAAACCAAGAATATCATTGTTCCAAGTACTACTTCTGGAGCGTTGCAAGATCCCAATTTAAAGTTAGTATTTCAAAATATTGGATTCGATAATGTTTTCGAAATTAACGAGATGGAAAAAATGCAGTTTGAAAACTGTTCGATAACTGGAATACCCTTTACGGGCGAGCATAGTGACCTCAATGTCAAGGCTAAAACTTGTTTTAAAATAGCTATAAATGATTTTAGTTTTCTCTTCGTTGCAGATTCTAGAGTAGTCGAGCCAAAGTTATACGAACGTATTCATTCTGTAATCGGGGATATAGACGTGATTTTTTTGGGAATGGAATGCGATGGTGCACCCCTTTCTTGGCTTTATGGGCCGCTTCTTTCCGAAAATTTAGCTCGAGATAAGGATCAGTCAAGGAGGCTTTCCGGGTCGGACTTTGAGAAAGGAATGAGTTTGGTAGATATATTCAATCCTAGTGAGGTATATGTGTATGCAATGGGCCAAGAACCTTGGCTTGAGTTCATAAGTAGCATCAAGTACACGGACGAGTCGAATCCAATAGTTCAATCGAATAAGCTGGTTGATGAATGTAATAAAAGGGGAATTACTTCGGAACGCTTATTTGGGGAAAAGGAACTATTTTACAATCGGTGATGATACCTTAAAATGCAGATGTACAAGTGATACTGGTTTTTCCTATTGTAAGATCATATCGTATGTCTTGCAGTGATTTGTAAAACGAGCTTATTTCCTGTTTCAAATAAGGGCTTTCAGAGATAAACTGAATTGCCAAATGGATTGATTTGATTACAAATATTAATTAGTAGACTGAACTTAAGCTTATGACCCAATTTAACAATTTGACTGAGATGCAATATTCGATTTGGTTGGATGCTTCAATTCAACCAGGTTCTTCAAAATATAACTTAGGCGGATATGCGGACATAAAGGGTAGTATTGACACGATAAAATTTGAAAAATCGATAAACCTTCTCATCAGTAGTTCCGAAAATTTCAGACTTAGGTATTCGGTAGCGAATTCTACTGTAAAACAGTCCTTAATCCAGTTTCAATATTATCCCCTTGAGGTACTCGATTTTGAAAAGGTACTTTTCCCTTTTCAGGCAGCTATTGAATGGATGAGAAAAGATATGCAAATACCTTTTAGCTTGGAAAGTGAAAATCTTTTCAAATTTGTACTTTTTAAGATTAGCAGTTCACAATATCTTTGGTTTGCTAAAATTCACCATCTGATAATTGATGGTTGGTCTCTAGCGATGATGTTTAAAAGGACCTCTGAATTTTATAACCAAAGTAATATCCCTGAAAATAGCGTATTGATATACAATAGCCTGGAGGACTTTACTCTTATGTCTACCCAATACCTGAATAGTGATGTTTTCTTAGCTGATCGGTCATTCTGGTCTGATAAAAGTAAACTTTGGAATGATGGTGGGTTTGATAATTTTATCGTAGACAGAACCGTATTATCTAATATTAACGATTTTAGCACAAAATCTAAGTCTTTTGAATTGTCGAGAAAGCAATTTTCCTCATTACAAACATTTTCACGAAATTACAATTGTAGCCTTTTCGAATTCTTTATAGCACTTTACTATATGTATTTCACAAATACATATAATAAAAAAAGCATTGTCATTGGCACGCCTGTATTGAACAGAAATAATGCAGCTTTTAAAAAAACTCTTGGCTCATTCATGAATGTTCTTGCCAATATCTATTCATTTTCTAACGATATTTCGTTTTTGGAATTACTTAAGTTAATACATGCTGAAATTAGGGAATCTTATCGCCATTCTCAATATCCTTTTTCTTTGGTTCAAAAAGAGTTTAACGAACAGCATAAGGCAAATGTAAGTATTATAGATGTCTTGTTTTCTTATGAAAATTTCGATTATGGACTCAGATTCGATTCGCATAAATCCTCTATTGTCGCATTGCCTAATGGACGGGATAATATTCCTCTTACAATTAAAATTCGCGAATATTCAACAAATGAAACGATTGTTTTTGATCTGAACTACGCTACGGAAATATTTCAAGACCAACATATTGACAGATTAATTGATGATCTTAAATTTTTGATGACTAGTGTTATTAATTTACCATCTCATAAATTAAAGGATTTTGACACTTTATGTCCAAAATCTGCTAATGGCATATTAGAGCGAAAAGGATCTGAATTCGTTAAGGATCAACGCTTATCTCTTTTGGATTTATTTTATTCAAATGTTCTAAATTTGGGAAGTAAATTGGCACTTATTTGTGACGGTGAATTAATTACTTTCAAAGAAATTGATCTTAGAAGTAATTTAATTGCTCAAGAAATTCTTAAATCTGGTGTGGGAAAGGATTCGATCATACCAATTTTCCTTGATCGTTCAGTTAATTTTTTTATTGCCCTTATGGGGGTTTTAAAAATGGGAGGGATATATGTGCCAATTGACAATGAAACACCCGTTAAAAAAGTTCAATACATAATTGACGATACAAATCCCAAACTAATCATTGCAGATAATACAACGGCTTTCTCGAAAGCGTTGCAAAAAAAAACCTTAAAAATTTTAAACCTTTCCAAGTTAGATTTTAAAACTTTGCCAGAAAACTTGACTTTAGAGGAACGGCAAGATTTATTTTGCATAATATATACTTCTGGTTCAACCGGTAACCCGAAAGGTGTTAAGATAAAAATGACAAGTGTCCTCAATCGGGTATTATGGATGCAAAAATATTATCCATTTAAATCTGGAGAAAGGACAGCATTAAAGACATCAGTTGGTTTTGTTGATCACTTATGGGAATTTTTCGGTCCCTTGCTCTCTGGCGAAACCTCTGTTTTATTTCTCAAACCTGAGATTTTGGATTTAAGTATTTTCTTTTCTAAGGTTCAATCCCAAAAAATAAGTCGATTAGTGCTCGTGCCAACATTACTCAAAAATATTCTTAAAGAACTTAAAAATGGTACTGAAAATCTAGTTAATCTTAAATATTGGATTTGTAGTGGTGAAAAGTTATTAAATGAGACCGTTATTGATTTTTATAAAGTTTTTCAAAAAAGTATTTTAATTAATATATATGGAAGTTCTGAAGTTACAGCTGATGCACTCTTTTGGGATACCTCTCTGATGAATTGTGAAGTCGATAATTCTTCGGCATTTAGTAGTTCAACGAGGAGTGTGATTGGAATTCCTTTAACAAATACTTACAGATATGTTCTTGGAACAAACCACCAATTACTTCCGGCGGGTGTTGTCGGAGAGTTGTTTATTGGAGGGGTGATGGTCTCCGATGGCTATTTGAATAACAAAACTATGACTAAAGATTTTTTTATTGCCGATCCATATTCTGATAATAATCAAATAATCTTTAAAACTGGGGACTTGGTTCGTGAACTTGATAATGGTTATTTAGAATATGTTGGTAGGACTGATAACCAAGTTAAGATTAATGGAAATAGAGTTGAACTGCAAGAAGTTGAAGCCGCCATATCTAAAATCGAAGGAATTTCTCAAAATATTGTTTCTGTGCGAACAGTGAACGGTTCAGCTGTTTTGGTTGCCTATATCGTTTTTGAAAAGAAAAATAATATTGATAGTTACTTCATAAGACAGATTTTGCTAAATGAATTACCTCTTTATATGATTCCCTCAATTTATATAGCAATAGATTCTATGCCATTATTGGAAAGTGGTAAAATAGATAGGTTGTCCCTTCCAAAAGCAGACATTACTACACGTTTGCCTCAACTAGAGGAGATTGCTCCTTCAACACCAACTGAAGCTATTTTGGCTGATATATGGAGTGATATATTGGGGTGTGAAACATTTGGTATTCAGTCTGATTTTTTTGAATTAGGAGGTAACTCAATTAAAGCGATACAGATTTTGTCTGCAATAAAAACAAGGTTTGGATGTGCCGTTTCACTAAATGTTATTTTGAATTTTCCAACAATTTTTCGTTTAGCCTTGTATATAGACTCAATTAACTATCAATTAGATCAAGAATCCATTGTATATGACCTGTAAACTATTTTAATATGAATTTTTCTAGTGAATACATTTATAATTTAATTTCCAAGGCAAGGAAAATTGGACTTAATTTATTTTTGGATAATGGGGTATTAAGATATACACTGATTTCAGAAGCTCGAATCCCTGAAAATTTTTTACATGAAATAAAAGAAGCTAAGCAGCACATTACGCTTTTGCTTGAAAATTTTAACGAGCAAAATTATGTTACCGCTCGGGTTCCCCATCTTTCGATTCCTGTTGTTCAAGAGCGTCCTGCCAAGGTTCCCCTTTCCTTCAGCCAGGAGCGTTTGTGGTTTATAGACCGCCTCCAGGGTAGTACGAACTACCACATATC
>NZ_BAABBY010000024.1:0-3352 GCF_039538295.1 Pedobacter jeongneungensis
TTGCTTTGAAAGCTTCGGATGATTAGTACTACTCGACTGTGCTGTCACCAGCTTTACATCTGTAGCCTATCAACGTAGTAGTCTGCTACGGTCCTATATGGAATTCTCATCTCGTGGCTAGTTTCGCACTTAGATGCTTTCAGCGCTTATCTATTCCCAGCGTAGCTACTCTGCAATGCCCCTGGCGGAACAACAGATTCACTAGAGGCTGGTCCAACCCGGTCCTCTCGTACTAAGGTCAGCCCCACTCAAAATTCCTACGCCCACAACAGATAGGGACCGAACTGTCTCGCGACGTTCTGAACCCAGCTCGCGTGCCACTTTAATCGGCGAACAGCCGAACCCTTGGGACCTTCTCCAGCCCCAGGATGTGACGAGCCGACATCGAGGTGCCAAACCTCCCCGTCGATATGAGCTCTTGGGGGAGATCAGCCTGTTATCCCCAGCGTACCTTTTATCCTTTGAGCGATGGCCCTTCCATGCAGAACCACCGGATCACTATATCCGTCTTTCGACCCTGATCGACCTGTATGTCTCACAGTCAAGCAAGCTTATGCTATTGCACTCCGCGTACGGTTACCAAGCGTACTGAGCTTACCTTTGAAAGCCTCCGTTACCTTTTTGGAGGCGACCACCCCAGTCAAACTACCCATCAAACAATGTCTCCCGCTTGGCAGGATTAGACACCGAATACAGAAAGGGTGGTATTTCAACGTTGGCTCCACGACGCCTAGCGACGCCGCTTCAAAGCCTCCCACCTATCCTACACATCCTGTATCCAATGTCAATGTTAAATTGTAGTGAAGGTGCATGGGGTCTTTCCGTCCCGTTGCGGGTACCCGGCGTCTTCACCGGGACCACAATTTCACCGAGCTCATGGCTGAGACAGCGCCCAGATCGTTACACCATTCGTGCAGGTCGGAACTTACCCGACAAGGAATTTCGCTACCTTAGGACCGTTATAGTTACGGCCGCCGTTTACTGGGGCTTCGATTCAATGCTTCTCCTTGCGGATGACATCCCCTCTTAACCTTCCAGCACCGGGCAGGTGTCAGGCCTTATACTTCATCTTTCGATTTTGCAAAGCCATGTGTTTTTGTTAAACAGTCGCCTGGGCCTTTTCACTGCGGCTAACATTGCTGCTAGCGCCCCTTCTCCCGAAGTTACAGGGCCATTTTGCCGAGTTCCTTAGCCATGATTCACTCGAGCACCTTAGAATCCTCTTCCCGGATACCTGTGTCGGTTTGCGGTACGGGTTTTTATAACCTGGAGCTTAGCGGTTTTTCTTGGAAGTCTGATTACCTGCACTATCCACTCAGCCGAAGCCTCGCGGTACTATCAGCGTTCAGCTAGATCGGCGGATTTGCCTACCGTTCTAATACCTACAGCCTTTAACGATCTATTCCGTCAGATCGCGGCAGTGTCACTACTCCGTCCCCACATCGCAGTTATAAAAAGTACTGGAATATTAACCAGTTGTCCATCGAATTTCCCCTTCGGGTTCTCCTTAGGTCCCGACTAACCCTGATCCGATTAGCGTTGATCAGGAAACCTTATCCTTTCGGTGGGTGGGTTTCTCGCCCACCTTATCGTTACTTATGCCTACATTTGCTTTTCTAGAAGCTCCAGCACCCATTACCAGGTACCTTCGCTGCCGCTAGAATGCTCCCCTACCGATATATTTCAATCCCATAGCTTCGGTGTACAGTTTAATGCCCGTTTATTATCCATGCCCGATCGCTCGACTAGTGAGCTGTTACGCACTCTTTAAATGAATGGCTGCTTCCAAGCCAACATCCTAGCTGTCTGTGCAATCGGACCTCGTTAGTTCAACTTAACTGTAACTTGGGGACCTTAGCTGATGGTCTGGGTTCTTTCCCTCTCGGCGCGTGACCTTAGCACCCCGCGCCTCACTGCAGATCATATTTCATAGCATTCGGAGTTTGTCTGGATTTGGTAGGATTTGACTCCCCCGCACCCAATCAGTAGCTCTACCTCTATGAAACTTAATATCCACGCTGTTCCTAAAAACATTT
The DNA here is from genome assembly GCF_039538295.1 of Pedobacter jeongneungensis. Taxonomy (NCBI): domain Bacteria; kingdom Pseudomonadati; phylum Bacteroidota; class Sphingobacteriia; order Sphingobacteriales; family Sphingobacteriaceae; genus Pedobacter; species Pedobacter jeongneungensis. Next base: position 2,037 of record NZ_BAABBY010000024.1, read on the forward strand.
CGGGGAGTACGAGCTATTTCCCAGTTTGATTAGCCTTTCACCCCTACCCACAGATCATCCGGAAACTTTTCAACGTTTATCGGTTCGGTCCTCCAGTACGTGTTACCGCACCTTCAACCTGTCCATGGGTAGATCACAAGGTTTCGCGTCTACCCCCTCTGACTATACGCCCTATTCAGACTCGCTTTCGCTTCGGATCCGTGCCTGAAGCACTTAACCTTGCCAGAGAGGAGTAACTCGTAGGCTCATTATGCAAAAGGCACGCCGTCACGCAACTTGTACGCTCCGACCGCTTGTAAGTACACGGTTTCAGGTTCTATTTCACTCCCCTGTTCGGGGTTCTTTTCACCTTTCCCTCACGGTACTGGTTCACTATCGGTCTCTCAGGAGTATTTAGCCTTACCGGATGGTGCCGGCAGATTCCCACAAGGCGTCTCCGACCTCGCGGTACTCAGGATACTGCTAAGCTAGCATTCTATACGTGTACAGGGCTATCACCTTGTATCGCCGGGCTTCCCATCCCGTTCCACTTCTGTTTGCTAATGCCATGTTGCAGTCCTACAACCCCCACTTTGCCGTAACAAGGTAGGTTTGGGCTCTTTCCCTTTCGCTCGCCACTACTCAGGAAATCATTATTATTTTCTCTTCCTCTGCTTACTTAGATGTTTCAGTTCGGCAGGTTTGCTCATTATATGTGACATGTCTTCAACATGCCGGGTTGCCCCATTCGGAAATCTTCGGATCAATTCCTATTTGCAAATACCCGAAGCTTATCGCAGCTTATCACGTCCTTCATCGCCTCTGAGAGCCAAGGCATCCCCCGTGTACTCTTTTTTACTTTCTTCTACTTGTACGCCTTTTGCGCCGTACAGTATGCTTTTTTTGCTCTTGTTATGATGTCTCATCCCTAATTTTGTATTGCTACATCCTTAGGAGAGCACAAACACAACAGTCGCCTATTGTTGTTTGCTCTTCTTTTTTAACTTCTTCCAATATGTCAAAGAACTTTATTAAGGTTGAAGGTGGAGGGTATAAAGCTAGAGGGTTTCATTGTCCCCTAACTAAGCCTCGTTTCAGCCTTATTAGTAAAAAACTGCGGTCTCGAACCGTTTCATCTTTTCAATCAGTACTTAGTATATAGTATTAAGTACTTAGATTCATAGATGTGCCCCGTGGCGTTTTCTTCTTAATCTTTATGTCAATGTAGTTTACCTATCCTGGTAACTGTTTCTTTTTGTTTTTTAAAAGCTTCCTGCTTTGGTCTTTAAGCTTTATGCTCAAATGTGGAGAATAACGGAGTCGAACCGTTGACCTTC
>NZ_BAABBY010000024.1:3448-5589 GCF_039538295.1 Pedobacter jeongneungensis
AATGTGGAGAATAACGGAGTCGAACCGTTGACCTCCTGCGTGCAAGGCAGGCGCTCTAGCCAGCTGAGCTAATCCCCCAGAGTGTAGTTATCAGTTTGCAGTCCTTAGTTTTCAGTTATCATAACTGTTAACCGTTAACCGCCAATTGTAAACTTTCAATGGTAGTCCCGTCCAGATTTGAACTGGAGACCCCTACATTATCAGTGTAGTGCTCTAACCAGGCTGAGCTACGGGACTTTATTATTGGGTAAGCTTTTATGTCGCAGTATATAGTATCTTACCGCTACTGCTCCCCTTTTTGGCTTCCCCTTCATTAGTCCGTTGCGCTATACCTTTTTAGTATGCCCACCGTTTTCTTCTGGGTGTTTCTTGTTTTTTCTTGTGTTTTAAAGTATTCAGTATCAAGTATCTAGACATGCCTTACAGCTTTAGTCTTTATGCTTTAAACTTCTACCTTATTTAGAAATATCATGTTGCGTTGCGGGTAGGCGGTGCTACTCCAGAAAGGAGGTATTCCAGCCGCACCTTCCGGTACGGCTACCTTGTTACGACTTAGCCCCAGTTACCGGTTTTACCCTAGGACGCTCCTTGCGGTTACATACTTTAGGTACCCCCAGCTTCCATGGCTTGACGGGCGGTGTGTACAAGGCCCGGGAACGTATTCACCGCGTCATTGCTGATACGCGATTACTAGCGAATCCAACTTCATGGGGTCGAGTTGCAGACCCCAATCCGAACTGTGAATGGCTTTGTGAGATTCGCATACCGTTGCCGGCTAGCTGCCCTCTGTACCATCCATTGTAGCACGTGTGTAGCCCCGGACGTAAGGGCCATGATGACTTGACGTCGTCCCCTCCTTCCTCTCTGTTTGCACAGGCAGTCTGTTTAGAGTCCCCATCATTACATGCTGGCAACTAAACATAGGGGTTGCGCTCGTTGCGGGACTTAACCCAACACCTCACGGCACGAGCTGACGACAGCCATGCAGCACCTAGTTTCGTGTCCTTGCGGACTGATCTATCTCTAAATCATTCACTAACTTTCAAGCCCGGGTAAGGTTCCTCGCGTATCATCGAATTAAACCACATGCTCCTCCGCTTGTGCGGGCCCCCGTCAATTCCTTTGAGTTTCACCCTTGCGGGCGTACTCCCCAGGTGGAACACTTAACGCTTTCGCTTAGCCGCTGACTGTGTATCGCCAACAGCGAGTGTTCATCGTTTAGGGCGTGGACTACCAGGGTATCTAATCCTGTTTGATCCCCACGCTTTCGTGCCTCAGCGTCAATAAGACCATAGTAAGCTGCCTTCGCAATCGGTGTTCTGAGACATATCTATGCATTTCACCGCTACTTGTCTCATTCCGCCTACCTCTAGTCCATTCAAGCCCATCAGTATCAAGGGCACTGCGATAGTTGAGCTACCGTCTTTCACCCCTGACTTAACAGGCCGCCTACGCACCCTTTAAACCCAATAAATCCGGATAACGCTTGGATCCTCCGTATTACCGCGGCTGCTGGCACGGAGTTAGCCGATCCTTATTCTTCCGGTACATTCAGCTACTTACACGTAAGTAGGTTTATTCCCGGATAAAAGCAGTTTACAACCCATAGGGCAGTCTTCCTGCACGCGGCATGGCTGGTTCAGAGTTGCCTCCATTGACCAATATTCCTTACTGCTGCCTCCCGTAGGAGTCTGGTCCGTGTCTCAGTACCAGTGTGGGGGGCCATCCTCTCAGATCCCCTAGTCATCGTCGCCTTGGTGGGCCGTTACCCCGCCAACTAGCTAATGACACGCATGCCCATCTTTATCCCATAAATGTTTGATCATATTATAATGCTATAAAATGATATTATGCGGTATTAATCCGGATTTCTCCGGGCTATCCCCCTGATAAAGGTAGGTTGCATACGCGTTACGCACCCGTGCGCCACTTTCTCTTCCAGCAAGCTGGAAAATATCGTTCGACTTGCATGTATTAGGCCTGCCGCTAGCGTTCATCCTGAGCCAGGATCAAACTCTCCATTGTAAAATGTTTTGTTCAATACTGACCAGTTTTAACTATTGTTAAAAATAGTCTTCTTTTTTTTATGTTGTCTGTTAGACACCACCTTTAAAATAAAGCAAAATAATCATGTACTTTGA
>NZ_BAABBY010000025.1:0-4083 GCF_039538295.1 Pedobacter jeongneungensis
CAGAATCGTGGAAAAGATCTAAAAGGGTGGAACCCGAAACATCATCAGAAACCGGGGGATTGAAAGAAAAAAGCTCCGAAACCTCAGGGCCAGGCAGAATATTCAAGGTATCGATACCGGAACCAGGATCCAGAAGAAAAAGTTTTACTACTTCATTTACAGATTGATGAATATAGTTCAAATCTTTGCCTGAAAGCAAATTTCGTGTCTGAAAATAGGCAATAGATAGCTTATCGCCAGTTAAATGAATATTTAAATCCAAAAAAGTATTTGTATATCCATAAAAAATTGACCTTTTTTCATCCGGAGCTATAACTGTTAAAGATTTATCTATGTCATTATAAATATGAAAATCGACATAGTTAAATATCACATCAAAAAAAGGATTTGTGTTCTCAGATTTTTCACTGACCATGTTTTTAATCTGTACTAAAGTAGTTCGATCGACAAGTCTGAGTGTTCTAAGTTTATCTTCTACAGAGGATAGATACTTAATCAATGTATCGAATTGGTCAAAATCGCAAAATCTAAATGGAACGGTATTTAAAAAGCATCCTAATATCTTATCGCCATCTTCAATAGCCGGTCGATTATGGCTGACTAATCCAATCGTCAGCTCGTTTTCAAATGTCATTTTTTTTAGTGCGAATAAGAACGCCCCTAAGAAAAGTGCCTTTATTGAGATTTGGAATTTATCAGTTTTAGACCTGAGTATTTGAAGAGTATCATGATCATAATTGTAACTAAATTCCTCACGACACTGAACAAGGTTGAATAACGAGGTTCTAATATAATCCGTCATTTCATTTTTCCAAAATGCCAAATTCAATTTTAATTTCTTGTCTAAAATACGTTCAATTACAAAATCCCTGTAGCTGCATTTTAACTTATCTATTTTTTTTGGATTTTTTTTCAGCGAAAATTTTTGATAAACTTCAAATAATTCTGAATTTAAGGAGGCTAGACTCCAACCATCCAAAACAGCATGATGAAACTGAAAAACGAAGGTACTATCTAGTTGGGATTGTATTATCGATATTTTCCACAACGAGTTGGAAAAAACGTCAAATTTATTTATGCGTTCTTCTTCAAGATAACTTCGTATAAATTGAATTTTCGCTTCGCCCTTTAGTGAGGTTTCTAAAATTTGGATTTCAAATTCGATATTCCTATAAACTATTTGAACTCCTTCCTGAGAAAACCCAGTTCTTAACATTGGGTGCTTAAGAACCAAATGCGAAAAAGCTTTTTTTAATAGAGTAATATCCAGAATTTCCGGAATTTGATAAACAAACTGATCATTATAAATCACAATTTCATTACTAAATAAAGAAGCGTATATCATTCCTGCTTGAATATCACTCATAGGAAATATATCTTCTACATTAGTAACATCAGTTGCTGACTGCAGCCAATTATTTTTGACCACATCAAGCTCATCATTAATTGAGCCTCTAATCGAATAGCTTTCATCTTTAGTGATAAATTTATCAACGAAAACTGATAAATTTTCAATTGACTCTAACTCGAAGAAATCAGCAATACCTAATTCAATGTTAAATACCTTATTTATTTTACTTACAACACGAATAGCTTTGATTGAATCCCCGCCTATGGAGAAAAAACTTTCAGTAAGTGAGATTTGCTTGACAGAAAGAACATCCTGCCAAATTTCTTTAAGTATTTGCGAAGTAACATTTTGTATTTTGCCATCTTTTAAAACCTCTATTTTTTCAATAGGCTCTGGTAAAAGCTTTTTATTAACTTTTCCATTATCGGTTAATGGAATTGTAGGAATCTGTACAAAAAAATTAGGAATCATATATTCTGGAAGTTGTGCATTTAAAAATGCTTTCAATACAGAAATTTCAATTTTTTTTGCTGAAACGAAATAAACAAGAATCTCTTTATCACCGTCACTGTTGTCTCTGGTAGATAAAATAACATTATCTATTGCATCATATTTTCCTAAAACATATTCAATAGCCTCCAATTCTACCCGAAATCCCCTAATTTTAATCTGTTGGTCTTTCCTCCCTAAAAATTGGATTTCTCCTGTTTCTAAAAGCCTTCCATAATCCCCGGTTCGATATATGTATGTCTCGTTTTTATCCGAAAAAGGGTTTAACAAAAACTTTTCCTCAGTTAGAGCCCTATTATTCAAATATCCTTTAGAAATCCCATCGCCCCCAACGAAAATCTCACCAATAGCTCCTACTGGCATTAAACCCAAGTCTGCGTTTAATATATAGACAATTCTATTGTTTAAAGGCCTTCCAATTGGGATATTAGATGTACCACAATCACTAATAAGGTATATTAAGGAAAAGGTTGTGTTTTCGGTTGGTCCATAGCCATTTAACAATCTAATATCTGGAAAAACTCGTTTTAGTTGTGATACATGCTTTTCGGATAGCCTTTCGCCTCCAGCAATAACAGTAATGAGTTTTCGGAATAGTGAAATATCATCATCAACAAACTGATTGAAAAGACCTGCTGTCAACCATAACAGTTTCACTTCATGTCTCTCTATTAGTTGTTGCATTCTCTTAGCATCCAATAATTCCGATTCCTTGGGAATTATCATCGTTCCTCCATTTAATAACATCCCCCAGTATTCAAATGTTGAGGCATCAAAGGATGGACTTCCCGTTGACAAAACTGTATCATTAATTTTGAAATCTACAAAGTTGATTCCTCTCACTAAACTTATAATGTTTTTATGAGATATAATTACTCCTTTAGGGGTACCAGTAGTGCCGGAAGTGTAGATCACACAAGCTTCATCGTTTGAACTTGAAATTGGTTTTCCATCAAGTATTTTTTCTCCTGATAGATCAATTTCATCCAGATTGATTATATTTTTAACAATCTTAATTATTTTATTTACATTCTTAGAGTCTGTTATTATAAGTTCTATATCCGATTCCTTTATGATATGTTTTAAAATTTCTACAGGATGAGCTGGACTTATAAATAAATAAGTTTTCCCTGTTTTCAAAACGCTCATCATGCTGACAATCAGTTTTTCCGACCTATTTAACAGTATGCCTATTATCTGCTTTCTTTCATTATCAAGCGTCTTCAATAAATGAAATCCCAGACTTGAGGAAAGCTTTTGTATCTTCCCATAGGAGAAAGAGTTTTCTCCATAAACGACCGCAATCTTATCAGGACTTTTCACTACTTGTTCATTAAATAAATCATGTAATGATTGATGTCTTGGGTATTCTGTTTTATTATTATTGATAGAAAAAATTGCATCTTTTTCTTGGAGGCTCAAAAAATCTAAATTGTTGATAATTTGATTAGGAAAATGCACAGCTAAGTTTAATAATTTGAGGTAGTGGGCAAGCATATTTTCCATTTTCTTTTCCTCATATAATTCGCTGTTGTAATCCAGGTTCAAAAAAAGTTTGCCATTATCTTCTACGATGTTAAAAAGGATATCAAATTGTGATTTTGAAATCACAATATCCAATTGACTTAATGAGATCCCTTCTAAATTAAAATTTAAATCAGGAGCATCCTGCATGACAAATAGTATCTGAAATAGTGGATGCTCAATTTGATTCCTTTCCACGTGTATGTTCTCAATCACTTTTTCGAAAGGGCAATCCTGATGAATTAATGATTCTAATAAATTTTGTTTTACGCCTGAAATAACTTCTGAAAATGTTGAAGAAAAGCTTACTGTATTCCTTAAAGCTATCAAATTTGTGAAGCATCCTATTAATGTTTCAGTAACAACATGATTCCGGTTTGCCACAGAGGTCCCGATACATATATCATTTTGGCCCGTATATCTACATAATAACGCATTAAAGGCCGTTAGATATATCATATTGCACGTTGCATTGTGTTCAGAAGATAATTTTAATACAGCATCTACTACTGATTTTTCAATTTTCCTGGTTAATCTTCTTCCCTTGCTTGAAGCTTTTTTTCTTACGTAGTCTGTGGGAAGATCCAGGGGAACAACCCCCTTAAGATGGTTCTTCCAGTAATCCAGATGGATATCCATCTCAGGGCCTGAGAACTGACCACGCTGCCAAAGCGAATAATCAGCATACTGCATGGGAA
>NZ_BAABBY010000026.1:0-3867 GCF_039538295.1 Pedobacter jeongneungensis
GAGAATGTACGATTGCTTTGGCAGGGGGAGTTAGCATCCATACCCAAAAGCAGAAGGGTTATTTATATCAGGATGGTATGATTGCTTCTTCCGACGGTCACTGTCGTGCTTTTGATAAAAATGCGAGCGGGACTACGAGTGGCGAGGGAGCGGGTGTTGTTGTTTTAAAGCGGTTGAGTGAGGCGATACGTGACAGGGACCATATTTATTCGATAATAAAGGGTAGCGCTATTAATAATGATGGTAACAGGAAGGTTGGATATACAGCACCCAGTGTCAAAGGTCAGGCAGACTGTATCCGTCTGGCCCACTTATTTGCCAAGGTTCCTCCTGAGAGCATAGGTTATATCGAAACACATGGTACCGGTACCAGGCTTGGAGATCCCATAGAGCTTGAAGCGCTGAACGTTGCGTTCAATAACAATAGGGAGCACAAATGTGCGATAGGTTCTGTAAAGACAAATATAGGGCATTTGGATGTGGCGGCTGGGATAGCTGGTTTGATTAAGGCATCCCTTAGCCTGAAGTACAAAAAGATACCTGCAAGCCTTCATTATGAAGAGGCCAACCCGGAGATTAATTTTGCGGGTGGTCCATTTTATGTAAATACGCAGCTTGTTCCCTGGGCCCGTCAAAATGGTTTTCCCCTTCGGGCTGGTGTGAGTTCTTTTGGCATTGGAGGTACCAATGTTCATGTTGTTCTGGAGGAGGCACCGGATGCGGAAGAAGAAAGTGCTGGCCGCTTATATAAGCTGTTGACAGTCTCAGCAAAAACGGAAAGTTCACTGTTTAGGTATTTAGGTGATCTAAGGGACTTTTTGCTGAAGGAACCAGCGTTAAATCTGTCCGATATGTCCTATACCCTTCATGTCGGGAGAAAAGACTTTTTATACCGGAAATCACTTGTATATAAGAATAGAGACGAACTGGTTGGTTTACTTGAGCAGGCAAAGTTCGAAGCCCGGTCAGCCAGGGGAGAGGATAAAGGCAATTTGGTCGTGTTTATGTTTCCCGGCCAGGGTTCCCAGTACTGGGGCATGGGCAGGGACCTTTATGAATTTGAGCCATTCTTCCGGGAAGAAATGGATAAGGGTTTTTCTGTTATTGAGGAAGTTACAGGCGAATGCTTCCGGTCTGTTATGTTTGCTGAAGAACTATCATCCAAAATAAATGACACGCGCTATACACAGCCTTTAATTTTTCTGCTGGAGTATTCCCTATCACGTTTGATGATGTCCCTGGGCATAGTTCCCCGTTATATGATAGGCCATAGTGTCGGTGAGTTTGTGGCGGCATGTATTAGCGGGGTATTCAGTTTCGAAGATGCATTGAAGTTGGTTGTCAGACGGGGGGATTTGCTTGGCCGTTTGCCGGGAGGGGCTATGTTGAGTGTTTCAATAAAGGAGTCGAATGCCGGATTGTACCTGGATTCGGAGATTAGCCTTGCGGCAATAAATGGTCCTGATCAGGTTGTTTTTTCAGGCCCGGGATCAGCAATAGAAAGATTGAAGGCGCGGTTGGAGGAGTCTGGCATTCCCTGTTTAAGGCTCCGCACTTCACATGCTTTTCATTCAGGTATGGTTGAGGGTGTTTTAAATGAATTCAAAAAGGAACTTGAAAAAGTAAGGTTTAATAAGCTGGGGCTTCCCTATGTCTCAAATTTAACGGGTAGGTTTATTAGCGAAGAAGAGGCTACCTCACCATCTTACTGGGTCCGTCATATGCGGGAGACGGTAAATTTTTCTGCTGGGTTGAAGACTCTCCTGCTCCAGAACCAGGACTTGGTTTTTGTGGAAATTGGTTCTGGGCATTCCCTAACAGGTTTATTAAAGCAACACCGGAGCGAAGCCGTGGCGGTTAATTTACTTAGGTCTTTTAAGGAAACGGATAATGACCTGAGATACCTGACAGAGAAGATAGGCGATTTGTGGTCACATGGGATAAACATTGATTGGACAGCTTATTATAGTAGAGAAAAAAGAAGAAGGGTTTCTTTGCCTACTTATTCATTTGAGCCTATAAAATATCCAACAGAAGTTGATCCGTTTGAAGGAGGGGGGCTTTCTGTTCTAGGCTCAGCAGACCTTCTGGATCATGGACCGAAAGACTGGGTTTATTATCCGGTATGGAAGAGTTCAGTTCTGGTGCCTTCAGGTTTAAAGGCGGACCAGCACATTTATCTGTTTTTTTCTCAGGGTAGTAAGTTTACCAATTCATTAAAAACAAAGCTTTTGAAAGGGGGGAACAGATTAGTAGAGGTGCTAATAGGGAACGGTTTCAAAAAAGTGAGTGATGTTGAATATATTGTTGACCCTGGCAACCGGAATGATTTCCAGGAACTTTTCGGTCAGCTTAAGGAGGCAGGGTACTGGTTTACCGATGTTGTTTATGGTTGGGGCTCAACGGCAGAAACTTCAATACTGGAATTACACCGGGATAATCAAGAGATTAACCTGGTTTATTTCTGTGTGGTACATATTGTGCAGGAATTACTAAGGAACAGCATGTTGGGAGAGAAGCGGATTATAGTTTTGACCGATTGTCTGCATAAGGTGATTGGCAATGAGGAAGTTTCTATAAGACAATCTTTGTTACTGGGGCTGATTAATGTTCTTCCACAGGAATATTCTGTATCATGCTGTAATATAGATACGGACATAAAAGAAAACGGGGATGACCTGGATGTCCTGGTTGCAGAAATAGAAAACAGCCCTGGTAAAGAAAATATTGTTGCAATCCGTTACGGGCAGAGATGGGTAAAGGATTATCAGCAAAGTTCTGTTCCGGTTGAAAGGGGGAAAAGCATAATAAATAAGGGGGGGACTTATTTAATCACAGGTGGCCTTGGAAATGTGGGGTTTGTTTTGGCCAAACATCTATTGAAAGAACACGGGGCAAAAGTTGTACTGCTTGGCAGAAAAATACTAGGGCTTCCAGAAAACAGGTTATGGTCAGACCGATTGGACCACCTGAGCGCTATAAGTAAGGATGTAAGTTATTACAGCGGGGATGTTTCGGACCTTGAAGCATTTGGTAATATCATAAACGAAATTGAAAAGAATGTAGGGGTTATAGCGGGCATAATTCATGCTGCCGGGAATACAGATACCGGAGATTTTGAGCTTGTGGAAGATATTACATATGAAAAGGCCTTTGCAATATTTTTACCCAAGGTCCAGGGTGTTGAGAATCTGTATACAATATTTAAAGACCGGGCCCTTGATTTTGTATGGATAACATCAAGTTTGTCTTCTGTACTTGGGGGTCTTAGTTTTAGTTCGTATTCCTCTGCAAATTTGTTTATGGAACACTTTATTTCTTCGCGGTCTAAGGAGCTTCTAAATTGGAGATGTGTAGGTTTATCTGAAATGCTTTTTGATGAGCCTGAGGTAAAAGATGATCACTCAAGCAAAAAGGCATTGACTCCCACGGAAATCAGTGAACTGTTTGAGTGGAGTATCGCTTTGGAAGACCATCCTGTATTATTTGAAACCATAGAGGACTTGTCCCTGAGACTATATAAAGTTTACGGGACCAGGAAAGACACATATTTAGACAGTGGGTTCGGTAGTGACAGGGTAAGGAAATCAGAAAGGCCAGAATTAAAAAATGACTATGTCGGGGCAGATACAGAAACGGAGAAAAAACTGATTGTCATGATAGAGGATTTTTTTGGGATCAAGGATATAGGGATACAGGATAACTTTTTTGAACTGGGTGGGGATTCCTTGAAAGCAATGGTCCTGTTAAAGCAAATTAAAAAGGAGTTTGGCATTAACTTTAAACTAAACAGCATATTCGAATCACAGAATATTAAACAAATTGCAAGCGAAATAGATAATATTATCTGGCTTAATCAAAATAGTG
>NZ_BAABBY010000027.1:0-3081 GCF_039538295.1 Pedobacter jeongneungensis
AAACGGAGGCATCAAAGGATATAGAGGCAAATTGAAGGTTCCGGTCGTTCTCATTCACTTCAAAAATATCTTTCTGACTCTGTATGGTATTCACAACGCCCCCATGTTCCACCAGTACACCCTTAGGTTTGCCCGTAGAACCCGATGTATAGATCACATAGGCCAGATCATGACTTCCGATTGGCAGACCGAGGGATAAATATCCATATTTATGGATCTGCCTAAGGTCATATTGATGCTTTTTCTTTTTCGATCCGCCTAACTTTTTACTTTTATCAACTTTGAGCAAAGCATCATAACGATACCGTGTCAACTCATTTGAAACTGTATGAATCTTATTGCTATATTGCGCGCTTACCAATCCTATATCCGCCGATACCAAATCATTCAGATAATCCCGTGATATAAATAATTCAGCCGACATATCTGTTTTTACGCGGTAGCCTTTTAAGTCGTTCGACTTTTTGAATTCTGTCAGGTCCTCAATAAGGGATTCTCTTTTGTCTTCATCCATCAGGTCACCCAGAAAAACAATACCGGTATCCTTCATTTTTGAAATAGCCTTGATCAGGATGTCACGAAGATAGTTATGACCATCAAAACATTGGATTACACTATTGATAATAACCAGATCAAAGCCGTCCTCACCCAACTGATCTATTTCATCGGCCGCCATACAGGACAATATAATATTGGTATAACCGTGTGCTTCGACCTGCTTACCAGTATTTGACAATATGGAGGAGGAAAGGTCGGTACCAACATATTTACCTACGTAAGGTGCTATGTGAAACATGGTCAACCCAGATGAGCAGCCAATCTCCAGCACCTTCATGTCCTGATGTAAATATGCTTTTAACTTTAAATAAGCATTTTCACTATATTCATCCATCTCTGTTTCACTCAGGTACTCACCGGTATAACTGCTTATCCATCCCCCACCTGATATAGTATCAACTGCTATTTCTCCAATGTGGTCCCAAAGGTCTTTCCGCATCAACATACTTCTTTGCAGGCCCCGCTCTGAATATATATCCTCACTGTCCATGCAGACCACATGTTCAATTCCACGGCCTTTCCATTGCAGACGGTTAGCAGTCTCGACCAGACTTCCCTCCATAAGCAAAATTTCAATGCCGGCATCCCTGACCATGTAGGACAATCGATCTTCAGGATATTCAGGTTCTAAAGGAACGTATGCTCCCCCAGCCTTCAATATCCCCAGGATCGAAAGGATCAGCATATGTCCCCTATGTTGCAAAACGCCTACCCTATCTTCCCGTTGCAGGTTTAAACCAGTTAAAAAATGAGCCAGTTGAGTAGACAATCTGTCCAGTTCACCATAACTCATGGAACATTTGGGATCATGCACCGCTATCGCATCAGGATTAACCAAACATTGCTTTTCAAAAAGCCCGTGTAAAGTGGCTTTTGTATAATCCAAACTGTTGCCACCAACATATTCTTCAATAAGGTGAATACCCTCTTCTGCGGTTAAAAGGCTGATCCTGGAAAGTAAAACCCCGGGATCATCTAATATAACGGACAATACTTTTTTGAAATGGGCAATAAGGCGGGAGATTGTCGAATGATCATATACAGTTGAATAATATTCTACATTGATCAAAATGTCTTCGTCCCGTTCATTTACATACCATGTCATGTCCACCTTGCTATTGGCTAAAGCAAATTTCACATCAGGCAGGACATCCAAACCTGCGCCCGGGGCCAGGGAGGAAGTATCCAGTTTAGACTGATGGTAGTTCAGCCCGGAAAGAACGACATCAAAAACCGGATTCCTGGAAGAATCCCGCTCGACATTTAACATATCTACTAAATCGTCAAACTGAATATCCTGATTATCATAAGCAGTAATGCTGTTCGATATAACTTCTTTGTAAAACTCATCGAAATGCTTATACCCTGCCGGTGAATTCCTTAAAGGCAGGGCATTGACGAACATACCTACAATATGTTCCAGATCAGGATGTCGACGCCCTGCAATACCGCAACCTATTACTAAATCCTCCTGCCCTGTATATTTATGAAACAGTACATATAGAACAGACAATAAACTCATCTGGAGAGTGCCATTATACTTCTTGCCCAAGTCCTTTAGTTTAGAAGTTAATTCAGGGCCTAGTAAAAACTCCTGGTTTGCTCCCTCGAAGCTAAAAGCAGAAGGGCGGGCATGATCTACAGGAAAATTTAACCTGGGTATATCATCGGGAAACTGCGATAACCAATATTCCCTCTGGTTATCAAATTCACCCTCAGCTATCTTATTATTCTGCCACTCTGAAAAATCTCTGTATTGAAGGCGGAGCTCAGGAAGTTCTTCATTATTGTAAATCTTTATAAAATCGGATATCAACAGCTGATGGGATACGCCATCTGAAATAATGTGATGCACATCTATAGCCAGAAGGTAACCTATTTCTTCTATATGTATAAGAGATGAACGAATCAAAGGGGCCTTGCTCAAATCAAATGAACGAATAAAGCAATCCAGGTAACTTTTTAAATCCTTTAGCGGACATTCATGCTGCACAAGTTCAAAAGGAAGTTCAGCATGTATTTTTTGCCAGGGACTACCATTAATCTTTTCAAACGAAGTCCGAAGACTTTCATGGCGGCTGATCAGTTGCTTCAGTGCCGCTGCTATTTTCTCTGAATCGGCCGTTTCACCAAAGTAATGCGTTAGGGGAATATTATAACTTGTGCTTTGCGGAGCAAACTCATGGAGAAAATATAGCCTCTTCTGTGCTGAAGATAATGCATAATATTCTCTGCATGTTGCTTTTTCAATATCAATATATGCTCTTTTCTTCCCGTCCGAGATTAATCTGGCCTGCTCGGCCAAAACCGGGTGGGCAAATAACCTGCCCAGTTCAACGTGGACCTCAAAACTTCGATGTATCTGACCTGACAAACGCATGGCCTTAAGGCTATGGCCCCCAAGATCAAAGAAATTATCTTTAATACCGATCCGATCCTTTCCAAGGATCTCCTTCCAAATTTCAACAAGTTTCTCTTCAACCTCGTTTTCCGGAGCTACATATTCTGTACCGATGGACAGGC
>NZ_BAABBY010000028.1:0-2733 GCF_039538295.1 Pedobacter jeongneungensis
CGGGCTGCAAAGGTAGCAATCTTTTTCTCTCCTGCAACATTTATTTTAAAATAAATATCGCTTTCCGTATCTCTAAGCCATCCTTTCAACTAAAACCCTTCCTCCGAAGCGGGATGCAAAAGTAGGAAAAATATCGCTGCTTCCAAGGGATATTTGTGGAATACGGAAAGGTTTATTGTAAGTATATGGTTTACAGCAATAAAAAGTTTTGCCTAAAGCAAAACTTTTTTAAGGATTGGGTGTTTTGGCGGGTTTATGCTAAAGACTTACGGAAGTTAGCCCGGTGCACACGCCCTTGGAAACTTCGTATTTAACCCCTGCCCGCCCCAACTAAACCCGATTGAAACGGAAAGCCCACATCCCGATTTTTTCAATCGGGAGAGGACTTGTAGTGAAAAGCGGGAACAAACTTATATAGCAGCACAAAACCTGCTTTACTGAAAAAATAATAACCAGTACTAAAATAATTTACATCAGGCTCTGATAAGGCCCATAAGTTTTTTGCCTAAAAATATAATTAACACTAAAGCTAAGCCGGCCAATAACCCAAAAGCGAATTCCCGCAAGATTGATGGCAGAGCGGGAAAAATATGATGCAAAAAGGCAATATTATGCGCGAAAATTCCTCCGGATACCAATATCAGTGCGACGGTTCCGACAATGCTTAAAATTTTGATGATAACGGGAAGTGATTGAACGAGAAGTTTTCCGGTAGTAGAAATCACACCTTTTCCTCCAGAGGTTTTCATTAAATGATATCCGGCATCATCCATTCTTACAATAATGGCCACGATGCCATAAACGCCGATGGTAGCTAATAATGCCACAACTGAAACAGTCATGATTTGAATACCGAGCTTCTCTTCCAGAACGCTTCCTAACGCGATAATTACAATTTCTATGGAGAGGATAAAATCGGTTGTAATGGCAGACCTGATTTTTGCCTTTTCTGCTACATCACCTTCCTGGATAATTTCTTTAGCTTCTACATGCGGGGATTTAGAACGATGAAAAAAATATTCGACAACCTTTTCTACTCCCTCATAGGCCAGATACAAACCACCCAATACCAAAATTACTTTTATCGCTACCGGAAAAAAAACATTTAGAAGTAAGGCGATTGGAACAATAATAAGTTTATTTATTAGAGAACCCTTTGTAATTGCCCATAGTACCGGCAACTCCCTTGAAGAAATAAAACCCGTTGATTTTTCTGCATTTACAGCCAGGTCATCTCCTAAAATACCAGCCGTTTTCTTGGCAGCCACCTTCGCCGTAACGGCAACATCATCCATTAAGGCACCTATATCATCTAAAATCGCAAAAAAACCCGAAGCCATATCTAATTTATTAATGTCGCAAAATATCAAATCCTTTTTAGATTTAGGTGATCATATACCAAATCTTTTAACCCACACATACATTGAAACTATACTAGCCAGGTTTATTTAAAACAAATCATACTTATTAACACGAATGATAACAGTAATAACCCAAAACTGTTCGAAAAAGAAATAAATTTTATTGTAGTTGAAAATGAAAGAGGCTATCAGTACCAGGGAGTTCTATTTGCATTAAATTAAGCTAGTAAATGTTTTTTGGAGCGCAGGTTTCTGTGCGTGTGGGTTGGGTTCCGTCCTGCTGTACGCTTAATCCTTTTGGGATACCATTCTAACATAAGCAATCATCTTTGCCCAAAAGCGATACCGCTCCCATCAGGGCTATATAACCAGGAATAGAGGTATGATGGAAGATGTAAAATGGAAGATGGATGACGGAACGGCCTCTGCGGCGATCAGCGCTATCTGCAAGAACAACCCTTAACTTATCTTAACTTCTTAACGGTGAGAAATAATTTAGGTTCCTTTTATCATTAAGAAGTTAAGGACATTAAGAAAAGGGAGCTTAACTTATCTTAATTATTTAATTGGAAGATGTAAAATGGATGATGGAAGGGCCCTTGCGGCGATCAGCGTTATCTGCGGGAACAACCCTTAACTTCTCTTAACTCCTTAATGGTGTGAAATACTTTAGGTTCCTTTTATCATTAAGAAGTTAAGGCCATTAAGAAAAAAGGAGCTTAACTTATTTCAACTCTTTAATTGGAAGATGCAAAATGGATGATGGAACGGCCTCTGCGGCAATCGGAGCTATCTGCAGGAACAGCCTTAACTTCTCTTAACTCCTTAATGGTGAGAAATACTTTAGGTTCTTTTTATCATTAAGAAGTTAAGGCCATTAAGAAAAAAGGAGCTTAACTTATCTTAATTCTTTAATTGGAAGATGTAAAATGGATGATGGAAAATTGCCTCTACAGAAATCAACGCTATCTGCGGGAACAACCCTTAACTTATCTTAACTCCTTAATGGTGAGAAATGCTTTAGGTTCCCTTTATCATCAAGAGTTAAGGCCATTAAGCAAGGAGCTTAATTTATCTCAACGCTACAATTGGAAGATGCAAAATGGATGATGGAACGGCTTCGGCGGCGATCAGCATGATCTGCAGGAACAACACTTAACTTATCTTAACTCCTTAATGGTGAGAAGTCAATTACAAACCCCTGTAAACGAAGAAAACCCTTTAACGTTTCTGTTAAAGGGTTTCTTTAAGATTTGGCACCGACCGGGGGCTCCCATCCCGGAGTTCCGGGACAGTACCATCGGCCCTGGTGGGCTTAACTTCTCTCAACTCTTTAATGGTGAGAAGTCAATT
Organism: Pedobacter jeongneungensis; assembly: GCF_039538295.1. Classification (NCBI taxonomy): domain Bacteria; kingdom Pseudomonadati; phylum Bacteroidota; class Sphingobacteriia; order Sphingobacteriales; family Sphingobacteriaceae; genus Pedobacter; species Pedobacter jeongneungensis. The sequence continues at coordinate 2,715 of NZ_BAABBY010000028.1, forward strand.
ACAAACCCCTGTAAACGAA
>NZ_BAABBY010000029.1:0-2704 GCF_039538295.1 Pedobacter jeongneungensis
CCTTCAAAAAGATATATCCCGGGCATATTGTAGGCTATGTTCCCTTCTTCAAACTGGCTCAGTATCCAAAGACGGCGTTGGGAGGATGATAAAGGATAACCTGTAGCAGCAGCAGCCAGGGGAATAGCCGAATAAAGGCTCTTCTGTGCCTGAGAAATTAATTCGGCCTGTTCAGCGAAAACGGAACAGGTGAAAAGCTCGTTTAGTTCTACATTTACATCAAAACTCTTGTGGATCTGACTTGCCAAGCGGATTACCTTAAGGCTGTGGCCTCCCAGATCAAAGAAATCATCACCTGTTCCAATCCTATCTTTGTCCAATACAAATTTCCAGATCGCTGCAAGCTTTTCCTCTATCTCATTTTGAGGGGCCAAATATTCATTCCCGACCGACAGCTCCAAACCGTCGGGCTCAGGTAACCTTGTCCGGTCTATCTTACCATTGGAATTCAAAGGCAGCTCGTCAATGGCAACATAATGAGAAGGCAGCATGTAATCAGGCAGTACCCTACTGATATACATTTTTATTTCATTGATTTTTAATGCATTACCTACTACATATGCTATTAATTCATTTTCTAAATATTTATTCTCCTTTGCAACCACCACTGACGAGAAAATAGTCGGATATTGTTCCAAAGCATGTTCTATTTCCCCTAGTTCAATTCGATGTCCCCTGATCTTAACTTGGTCATCGTTTCTTCCTAAAAACTCTAAGTTTCCATCGGGTAGCCATCTGGCGATATCCCCTGTCCGGTAAGTACGTACATGCTGATTATAAAAATTGGTTATAAATTTTTCAGATGTAAGAATGGGCTGATTTAAATAACCCCTTGCCAAACCAGCACCACCTATGCAGATTTCCCCAATAACTCCAATAGGACATAAAGCAAAACTAGGATCAAGAACAAATATACTCTCATTTAATAAGGGACTACCTATAGAAAGGGCGGAATCTATTTCTATATTTAAAGAACTACTCCAGATTGTTGTTTCTGTTGGTCCATAAACATTTAGTATTTTCGTTTTTTTCAGACTTTTTAAAAGTTTGAAAGTATTTGGATTTAAAGATTCACCGCCAATTATTAAGACTTTAAGCCCTTCCAGACCGGAAGTATCAAATTCATTTGCTTCTAACAGCTGGTTTAAGTGGGAAGGGGTTATTTGTAGTGCATCAATATTATTTTTAATTAAATATCTTAAAATATCTAAAGGATCTTTACTTGCAATTACAAAAACCGTTAGTCCATTAACCAAAGTGCCTAAAAGTTCAAGAACGGATATATCAAAGGTATAATTTGTAATTGCTGCCATTCTGCTAGCCGAACCTAAAAAAAAGGATTCGTGAAAATTTTCAAATAGAGCAACAACACTTCTATGTTCAATCATTACTCCTTTAGGTTGTCCCGTAGACCCTGATGTATACATCACATATGCAAGATTATTGGGGTTATTTATAGGTGTCAGGTTATTAATTTTGCTAGAGTCGGGAAAACCGAAAACCTGCCTTTTATTTAATTTATCAATTTTTAATGTTTTGGCTTTGGCTTTATTTATTTTGATTATGGTATCATAACGAAACAAGGTTAGCTCATTTATAATACATCCATTTTTTTTACAAATTGCAACTTCATTTTCATATTGGATTAAATTAAAGAAATCATATAAAAAATGTTTGTTTAAGAACAAATCTTTCTTTAATATTTCTCCATCGAGCTCTTTTATCTTCAAATGAGCTGAGCTATGTAACAGTGCTTGATAATATTCTTTTTGCAAAGACTTATCCATTATGTCTCCTAAAAACAAAACACCGTTTTCAGAAAGAAGATTAACACATTTTAACAAAAATCGTCTCAAATAATCAAGAGAAGGGAAGTATTGTATGACACTGTTCGCAATAATTACGTCAAATGTGGCCTCACCAAACTGATCTATCTCTTGGGCATTTAATTCTTTAAGCTCAATATTTTTAAATTTTCCTGCTTCAATATCATGTTTACAGATTTTTAAGACTTCGTTAGAAATATCTGTTCCTACATACGAACTAACTAAAGGAGCTAGTTCAAACATAATTAATCCAGAACCACAACCAACTTCTAAAACGGTATTAGATGAACTCAGGTGCGGTTTTATTTTTTCTAAAACATTCGTTACAAATTCTTTCATTTCGAGCTTAGAGAATGGTTCGCCAGTAAAATTACTTTTCCACCCAGACGCTGAAATCGAATCAGTAGAGTCTTTTGCTATAAAATCCCATAGCGTTTTAGATTCTGCTTCTGAAACTAAATAGTTTTTATCATATTTCCCGTCAACTGAAATATATGATTTAAAGGTGTCTATTTCCCATTGTAATTCGTCGCAAATTTCTGTATTATTTGAATCTGTAATTATTAAATTGATGTTTGAGTCTTTGATAAGATACTCAATTCTCGATTTTGGATACTGCGGATCTATGGGTACATAGGCTGCCCCGGATTTTAATATACCCAGAATAGCAATTATCATCCAGTGTGACCTGTCCAGCATTACACCTGCCAGGTCATCCGGCCTGAGGCCACAATTTTCCCGCAGATAGTGAGCAAGCCGGTTTGAATGTTCGTTCAGTTCCCCGTAGGTCAGCTCGGTTTCACCGAAAACCAGCGCAACCCGGTCTGCACTCTTTGAAACCTGCTCTTCAAACAACCCAACTATCGTCATACCTTTAT
>NZ_BAABBY010000030.1:0-1785 GCF_039538295.1 Pedobacter jeongneungensis
AAGTTCTATTTTATATTCCTTTCGGATCGCAGATACCAGGCGGATGGCCAGAAGAGAGTTGCCGCCAAGGTCAAAAAAGTTATCCCCGGTCCCGATCTTTTCAATATTCAGCAGGGAAGACCAGATCAGGCAAAGGCGTTCTTCCACCTCACCATCAGGCCCGACATACTCTAGGGAACGGAGAAGGCTTAGGTCAGGCTCCGGAAGCAATCCCCTATCAACCTTACCACTGGCCGTCAACGGAAGTTCAGCAAGCTCAACAAAGAAGGAAGGGACCATATAATCAGGCAAAACGTTCAACAGAAAAGCACGAATGCCATCAACATCATACGCACCGGAAGGAACTATATAACCGATCAGTTGTGGGGGGCCATCTCCCCAGGTGCGTGAAACTACAACGGACTGGCTTACAAAACTACTTTCACCCAGCACGCTTTCGATCTCGCCCAGCTCTATACGGTAACCACGAACTTTCACCTGGTTGTCCAGGCGGCCAAGAAAGTCAATGTTCCCATCCGGTAGCCAGCGGCCAAGATCGCCTGTAAGGTACAAACGGCCGGTACCGGAAAAAGGATCCGGGATAAAACGCTCAGAGCTAAGCTCATCAAGGTTCAGGTAGCCCCGGGCAACCTGAACACCACCTATGCAGATCTCCCCGGGAACACCTACCGGTACCAGCCGCATGCAGGAATCAACGATATAGATCAATGTATTGGGGATGGGGCTTCCAATGGGAACAGAGCTGTTCACAGGCTGCCCGTCCCAGCTCCAGTAGGTCACATCAACGGCAGCCTCGGTCGGGCCATAAAGGTTATGCAGTTCCGCAAAGGGAAGCTTTTCCCCGAAAAATGCAACCTGTGACCGCTTTAGTTCTTCCCCACTGCAGAAAACACGCTTCAAACCCGGGCAGTCACCTGCGCCAAGACCATCCAGAAAAGTTTCAAAGGCAGAGGGTACAAAGTGGATGTTATTAACACCCCAACCCCTGATTATTTCCCTGATGTAACCATTGTCCTTATGCCCCCCAGGTTCCAGAATAACCAGCCGCCCCCCTGAAATCAGGGGAATCAGGATCTCCCACACTGAAACATCAAAACAAAAATTGGTCTTCTGGACAAAAACATCTTCTGCACCGATACCATAGTGCTCACGCGACCAGGAAAGACGGTTTAGTATGCTCAAGTGCTCCACCATGACACCTTTAGGGCGGCCAGTGGACCCCGATGTATAGATAACATAAGCCAGGTCGAACGGATCAGGGCCAAAACCCAAAGGTTGCCCCTCATCTAAGGAGATCAGTCCTTCTGATTCATCAAGGTTCAGCAACAGCCTGCCGTCGAAACAGAGGCCGGCAAAGGAATCCAGGCAGCCCGACATACTGACTATAACAGAAGGAGAAACATCATCCAGCATATAGGAAATACGGTCCACAGGATAGGAAGGATCTATGGGAACATAAGCCCCCCCTGATTTCAATATACCAAGGATGCCCACAACCATCTCGAAAGAACGCTCAACACAAATTGGGACCAGCATGCCCGGAAGAACACCAAGGCCCTGGAGATGGCGTGCAACACGGTTACTCCGCAAGTCCAGCTCCTGATAACTCATCTCGACACCTCCATAAACAAGCGCAACAGAGGAACCACCACGGACAACAGAATCGTGGAAAAGATCTAAAAGGGTGGAACCCGAAACATCATCAGAAACCGGGGGATTGAAAGAAAAAAGCTCCGAAACCTCAGGGCCAGGCAGAATATTCAAGGTATCGATACCGGAACCAGG
>NZ_BAABBY010000031.1:0-1748 GCF_039538295.1 Pedobacter jeongneungensis
GTTACTGCTGGGGAGGCCGCTGTTGCGGCAGATGCCATTTTGTTTTCGCGTTATGGCAGATATTATAATGCATATGGTCCAACCGAGGGTAGTATATGTGCATCGGTTTTCCAGTTTAAAGATTCCCAGGGAACTGATTTTCGTAACATCCCCATCGGCAAACCGATTTCCAACACGCGTATTTATATAAGGGACGGGGGTGGCGGATTATGTCCTGTAGGGGTTGCCGGGGAGATTTGCCTGGGTGGTTCGGGTCTGGCCCGTGGTTACCTGAACCAGCCTGAGCTGAGCCTGGAGAAGTTTGTTCCCAACCCGTTTGAGGCTGGTGAGCGGATGTACCTGACCGGGGACCTTGGCAGGTGGCTTCCTGATGGCAACATCGAGTTTCTGGGCAGGAACGATGACCAGGTCAAGATACGGGGATACCGGATAGAGCTGGGCGAGATAGAAAGTGCCCTGCAGGGACACAGTGATGTAAATAGATCAGTTGTTGTTTCTAAAAAAGATATTTATGGTAACGATTATCTTGTAGCCTACCTTGAAAAAAGGAAATATGTTAAGCTCACACCTTCTTTGTCTGAATATTTTGTATATGATGCATTACTCTATAATGCATTGACAACTGATGAGAAAAGGAACAATCATTATAAACAGGTATTCAATAAGCTCCTGAACGATAAAACAGTATTGGATCTTGGAACGGGTTCGGATGCTATCCTATCCCAGTTTTGTGTTGCTGCAGGAGCGAAAAAGGTATATTCCGTTGAAATTTTTGAAGAGGCGTATGAGAAGGCCAAAAAGAAAATAAAAGAACTGGGCCTTGAAAATAGGATTACGCTGATCCATGGTGACATCACTGAAATCGAGTTGCCTGAAAAAGTAGATTATTGCGTATCAGAAATAGTTGGTTCCATTGGAGGATCAGAAGGCGCCGCAAAGTTAATTAACTCCACACGGAGGCTGCTGAAAAATCCTGCAAACATGATTCCAAAAAGAAGTTTAACAAAGATTGCGGCCGTTTATCTTCCAGATAAACTTCATCAGTACGTTTTTGACGAAATAAGTGAACATTATTTACAGGAGGTATTCGGACAGATAGGCCATAAGTTCGACCTGCGGCTGTGTATCGATGGGCTTCCCATGGAAAATGTGATCACTAATCACCAGCCTTTTGAGGACCTGGATTTTACAGGTGATATAAACCTGGAGGATAATCATCTGGTAAGGTTCGAGTTTACCAAAGGTTCTATAGTCAACGGTTTTATTGTATGGCTGACACTTTACATAGATGAACATGAAGTTATAGACACTTTAAGCGGGCAATATGTCTGGCTTCCTGTTTATATGCCAGTTTTTTATGATGATACGGAAGTTGAAGCAGGGGATTATATTGAGGCTAATATTAAAAGGAAATTATCTGATAATGACTTAAATCCTGATTTTATCATCTCGGGGCAGCTATTCAGGAAAAAACATGATCCATTGGAATTCAGTTTCCAATCTTCTAACCATGAGGAAAAATATTGTGCAACCCCATTTTATCAGAAATTATTTGAGAATGAACAGTTAAGGGTTAAGGAGGATTTTTCAGTAAACCATTTAATTGATTATCTGAAAACCATACTGCCTGATTACATGCTGCCTTCTCATTATGTTGCCATTGACGAGCTGCCTTTGAATTCCAATGGTAAGATAGACCGGACAAGGTTACCTGAGCCCGACGGTTTGGAGCTGTCGGTCGGGAATGA
>NZ_BAABBY010000032.1:0-1476 GCF_039538295.1 Pedobacter jeongneungensis
ATCAGTATCTATGTAATAAAAGTGATCTTAGTTCAAGTGGTCTTTAGCAGCCACAATTGTTAAATTTAAACAAACAAGAGAACTAAGATCATGACAAATTTAGCAGAAAAATTAGATTTTAGCGGTCATACGATAAGCTGTGGCATCGATGTGCACCTGAAAAGCTGGACTGTTTCACTCTATTTAGGGAAACAGTACCTGAAAAGCTTCGTCCAGTCACCTCCATCTGTTGAAGGGCTGTGGAATTTTCTTTCAACTAATTATCCACAAGCGCACTATGAATGCGCTTACGAAAGCGGTTTCTGTGGATTCTGGATACAGCGTGCTTTTGCTGCCCGGTCTGTAAACTGTATTGCGGTGAATGCTGCAGATGTTCCCCGGACGGATAAGGGCACCAAGAACAAAAATGACAGGAATGATTCCAGGCGGATAGCCGAAGCACTTCAGGCCGGGCAATTGGAAGGGGTTTATATTCCTGACCCCGAACTTGAAGCCGACAGGCAGCTGGTGCGGCTCAACGAGCGATATAGTAATGACCTTACCAGGTCAAAAAACAGGATAAAGGGCCTTCTTCGTTTGATGGGGATTGAGATACCGCAGAGATTCGCAAAGGCCAATTGGAGTAGGGCATTTGTGGCATGGCTAAAAGAGGCCAGCTGTGGAGAGCCGAGCATCCGCATCGTGCTGGACAGGCAGCTTTCTATAATGGAAGCCATCAGGACCCAAAAACTGGATACACTAAGAGAGATGCGGAAGCTAATGGGTAAAGCACGCTACCATACTATCTCAAGGCTACTCTGCTCTATTCCGGGGATAGGCCCCGTAACAGCAGCTGTGCTGATTGTTGAAATCGGTGATATCTCCCGTTTTGAAAAATTCGACAGGCTCAATTCATTTGTAGGGTTATGCCCAATGCAGCATTCCACAGGCGAGAACGACAGAAAGGGAAGCATAACCACAAGACAGCACCGCCGCCTGAGGTATATGCTTGTCGAGGCTGCCTGGGTAGCGGTAAGAACAGATCCGGCCCTTACAATATGCTATAGCAGATGGACAGCAAGGGTTGGTTCCAGACGGGCCATAATCAAGATAGCGAGAAAACTGCTTTCCAGGGTAAGGCATGTCTGGAATGACCGGGCACCATATGTGACCGGGCTTGTGAAATAAAAAAAACAAAAACTAGCTGTAAAGATATGATAGACTGCTTTCTAAACCTTGCAGGGGGTAAACCTGCTTTAATCAGTGTGCGGCTATCTTTTAACTGAATTATTAATAAATACTTGCGGCAAATTTAAGACCGCTAATAGGAGGATATAGCTAAGTTTTATACCTTTATAAAAAAAGCTTCTGAGAGGCGTTAATTTAACTAAACAAAAACCGCAAATTCTCAGGACAGGGAACCTCTTTTGCCCATAAAAAAAGAAAAAGATTCCAAAGCCACTTGAAAAAGAGTTTTATTCATAGGAGGTTTATTTT
>NZ_BAABBY010000033.1:0-1319 GCF_039538295.1 Pedobacter jeongneungensis
GATTCGGGAGAGGTTCGCCAGGTTGTCCTTTCATCCGAAGAGCTTGGCTTCCAGATACGGTACCTGGATTTACAGGATGAAAGGGAACAGGAAGATGTGGTTTGGGGAATTGTCCACAGCGACTGGATGAGTGCTTTTGATCTTTCCCGTGGCCCATTATTGCGAGCCTGTTTATATCAGATTTCTACCGGGAAGTGGGTGTTTACCTATACGATGCACCACATTATAAGTGATGGCTGGTCGATGGATATCCTGATCCGTGAGCTGCTGATGTATTACGGGTCTCGTACAGCAGGTGTTCCAGTTTCCTTAGCCCCCTTACGGATACAATATAAGGATTATGCATCCTGGCAGCAGGATCAGCTGAGGGTGGGGCAGCAGGATGTGCACCGGGCGTATTGGCTGGACCAGTTTGCTGGAGACCTTCCCGTGCTGGATTTGCCTTACGATAGGCTGCGTCCTTCAATAAAAACCTACAATGGCAGTTCTGTGAGCCGATCGTTTAACGCTGATATAAGTAAGGGTATAAAGTCCCTTGTCCACCAGCAGGGTGGTACCCTTTTTATGGGCCTGCTTGCCGCTGTTACTACTTTGCTCTACCGTTATACCCAGCAGGAGGATATCATCATCGGGAGCCCTATAGCCGGGCGTGAGCATGTTGACCTGGAGGACCAGATAGGTTTTTATGTGAATACACTTGCTTTGCGGATGCGCTTCACTGGTGGGGATAGCTACCTTGACCTTCTTGATCAGGTTAAGCAGGTTACCCTGGGTGCTTATGAGCACCAGTCCTATCCTTTTGATGAGCTGGTTGATTCACTGGACCTTCAGCGTGACATGAGCAGGAACCCTTTGTTTGATGTACAGGTACTGCTTCAGGACATCGGGATGGGCGGAGGGCAGAACCTTGGCGGGCTTGAGGTTAGCGGTTATGGGGGAGGAGAGAAACAGACCAGCATCTTCGATATGGTGTTCAGTTTTGCGGAAGTGGGGGAAAGCCTGCATCTGACGCTCACTTATAACAGTGATATATATAACAACGGGACGGCTGCACAGCTATCGGCCCACCTGGAGCAGTTGCTTGGGGCTATTACAGCGGATCCTTCCCTTTCTGTCAGCCAGCTGGATTACCTCAGTGAAAGGGAGAAGCACCAGCTGCTCGTTGGCTTTAACGACACTTTTCGGGATTACGATAAAGGTATGACGATAGTTGGGTTGTTTGAAGAGCAGGTTTCAAAGAGTGCAGACCGGGTTGCGCTGGTTTTCGGTGAAACCGAGCTGACCTACGGGGAACTGAACGAACATTCAAACCGGCTTGC
>NZ_BAABBY010000034.1:0-1311 GCF_039538295.1 Pedobacter jeongneungensis
GCTATCAACAAAGTGGAAACTTTCCACTTCTATCATCAGGAAATGGGTTGACCATCATCAGTCTTCGGGTGCATTAGGTTTATTACGCAAAAGCTATCATTATTATACTATTGAATTCAAGAGAAGTGTAATTGAGTCTTATCATAATAAAGGATTATCTTTACGGGATTGCTGCTTGGCTTTCAATATTCCTACCCAAAGCACCATTATCTCCTGGCTTAAGAGATATGAGAAGTTTGGCATGGAAGGTTTAAAAGAACAGCACGGAAGACCCTGTGTTATGAAAAAAGATAAACCGGCCACTAAAAAAGATGCTCCCATTACGAGGTTAGAAGAGCTTGAAAAAGAGATCTTATATCTGAAGGCCGAAAATGACTATCTAAAAAAGCTCGATGCCTTGACTCAAGCGAAACAAACACCGCAAAGGAAAAAGCGCTAGTTGTTTGTGAGTTAAGGCAACAACATCCATTGGCTATTTTATTGAAAATATCAGGAATTGCCAGGAGTACTTATTATTACCACTTCAAAACAAAGTTACATCCCAGTAAGCATTCTGAGGCAGTTGAAGAAATATCAAAAATTTATCATCATCATAAAGGAAGGTATGGCTACCGAAGGATTACCATTGAAATGAAGAATAACGGGCGGCATATCAATCATAAAACTGTTTCAAAGCTGATGGGCTCTATAGGCCTGAAGTCGTTGATTAGAGGGAAGAAATATGTATCCTATAAAGGTGAACTGAATGCAGCAGCACCAAACTTATTCATGCAAAACTTTAGAGCCGATCAGCCATGTTTAAAGTGGGCGACAGACGTTACAGAATTTAAAGTTAACGACAAAAAGCTTTATTTATCTCCCGTTATAGAGTTGTTTAACGGTGAGATTATTAGCTATAACTTATCTGAATCACCTAACTTCAAACAGATATCCACTATGCTAACGAAAGCATTTAAGAAGTTTGACGGAAATTCTAAGCTAATTTTACATTCTGATCAAGGGTGGCAATATAGAATGGATAAATATAAAATTATGTTGAGGACAAAGGGAATAACCCAAAGCATGTCTAGAAGGGGAAACTGTTATGATAATGCTATAATTGAAAATTTCTTTGGCACCTTAAAATCGGAGTTGTTTTATCTTAAGAAATACTCAACTATCAATGAGCTTAAAAAAGATATAAAAGAATATATTCACTATTATAATAACGACAGAATCAGACTCAATTTAAACGGGATGAGCCCGATAAAATATCGAGCTCATCAGTCTAATTAATTTTTTAACTTTGTCCAACTTTTTGGGTTCAGTCTA
>NZ_BAABBY010000035.1:0-1303 GCF_039538295.1 Pedobacter jeongneungensis
AATGATTGTTATGATAAAAACAAATTTTAAGCGGCAATATTAAAGTTATTTTTATAGCTCTCCTGGTTTTTAATAACAGCAGCAATTCTTAGCGCTATTTTGTTTCTAACGGCATTAATTACGCTCATGCTATGCTTCCCTTCATCCTTTTTTCTATTATAATATGTTTTGAATTCCTGATTGTGCTGTATTAAAGATAATGCACACATATGGAGCAGTCTTTTGAGTTCTTTATTGGCCATCCGGTGTACCCTGGGTTTACCTTTGATACTTATACCGCTGGTCTGTTCAAATGGAGCAACCCCTGCATAACAGGCCAGTTCCTTTCCACTAGGCTGCCCAGCAAAATTCCCCGTGCAACCAATCAAATACACCGCCGTAACATGTCCTATACCGGGAATACTGATTAATAGTTTATAATTCCGCTTGAAATCATGATTTCCGTTAATAATTTTTTTGATCTGATCTTCGAGGTTTTTGATGGACTTTGCTATACCATCAATTGCATTTTTAAGTGCTTTTTCAATTAGTTTCTGATGTTCTTTCCCATTAACATTGCCCAGCTCTTTTACCGGGACGCTAATGCCAGACTTTTGTTTGAGCAGTTTTGTCCTCGCTGATACGAGATCTTTCAACAGCATCAGCTCAGGATCCAGGGCAGCTGTAGCCCTTAGCTCATCTGCTTCCTTGAATGCATAATTGCATAAACGGATACTGTCTATCTTATCGTTTTTGCCTCTGGCTATCCCAAAACTCCATTTGATATGGGCAGCATTGCCAATGTGGATGGGCAGATTCCTTTTGCTGCAGAAAGCCCATAGCAGACGGTGATAGATCCCGGTATTTTCCATCAAAACCAAAGATTCATCACTGAATATAACCCTGTGAGACTTTAACCATTTATCAAACAGCTTTATCCCCGGAGCTGTGTTGTCAAACCGTGCGGTTTTTATTTCCTGTTTTACATGGTTTACAACCGCCATCAATGCGACATCGAAGTGGGGTTTGGAAACATCGATCCCGATAAAAAATTTTGCAGTAACAGTCATTATATTATTTTTTTACCTTTGTAATGCTTACCTAATTTTTACCCCATCGATCCTAGTCCTTAATAATGGGTATTGCCCTAATTGTTATCTGGTCACTAAGGGAAAAAACGGTAGCGGATTGCATCATTTCTTAGGCATAAAAACCTTGACGACTTTTTAATGTGCCGCTACCGCTTTAGGTAATCTGATTAATAATTAAGCAAATTAGATATTTGTTATCCTAAAATTAAATATCAAAACAAATCTAAAGGACG
>NZ_BAABBY010000036.1:0-1088 GCF_039538295.1 Pedobacter jeongneungensis
CTCGCATTTTTATCAAAAGCACGACAGTGACCGTCGGAAGAAGCAATCATACCATCCTGATATAAATAACCCTTCTGCTTTTGGGTATGGATGCTAACTCCCCCTGCCAAAGCAATCGTACATTCTCTTGTTAACAAATTTCTACAGGCAGAATGTACAGCAGCTAAAGAAGTTGAGCAAGCTGTATCAATGAAGAAGGCAGCTCCCTGTAAATTTAATTTATAAGAAATTAATGAACTTATGAAATTTGGGCTTGAAATTATATCCAGGTAAAATGGATCAATTTTAGATACCTGATTACTTGCCATTGTGTAAATCTTCCAGTTGTAATTTTTAGATGCTCCGGCAAAGAGGCCTATTTTTTGTTTTCCAATTAATGGAGAATAACCGGCATCCTCTAATGCTGCCCAACACTGCTTATGAAAAATTCTTATCTGAGGATCCATAGCCGCTGCCTCATCAGGCGTATATCCAAAAAACGAAGAGTCAAATAAATCTTTATCATCCAAAACTCCTTCAGATTTAACATATAGTTTATTCTTCAAAAGATCTGCTGATACTCCTCTTTTTAATAAATCTTCATCCGTAAAGGCTCTGATCAGATGCTTTTCAGTCTCAATATTTCGCCAATAATCCAAATAATTACCACTACCTGTAAATTGACAGGACATACCAATTATCGCAATTTCCAATTCATTGTAAGCTCTATTCATACTGTCAAAAATTTATTTTATTTAAGTCTTCAATGATTCCATTTCTATCAAAATCTTCTTCTTGTTCAATAGTTTTCTGGCTGATAAAACCCACAAAACCCTGAATATTAAAATATTGAAACAAAACAGTGACACTTATTTCTTTACCCAAAAAATCACTAATTAATTTGGATAGCCTTATAATTTTTATTGAATCTCCCCCAAGATCAAAGAAATTATCTTTAATACCGATCCGATCCTTTCCAAGGATCTCCTTCCAAATTTCAACAAGTTTCTCTTCAACCTCGTTTTCCGGAGCTACATATTCTGTACCGATGGACAGGCCCAGACCCTCGGGGTCGGGCAGTCGGCCTCTGTCAACCTTGCCGCCAGGGT
>NZ_BAABBY010000037.1:0-1074 GCF_039538295.1 Pedobacter jeongneungensis
GCTGTAAAGGTTTAGTAATTCGGTAATGAACTAGAGTTATTTTTTGTTATTTATATTTGCCATTTCCGCCGGTTTTTTACCATTAATTCCCTGGTGTGGTCTTTCCCAGTTATAATAAACAATATACTTTAAAAGTTCATCTTGTAACTCTTCCAGACTATCAAAGTCTGTATCCTCAATCAGGTCCTCTTTTAGCGTTCTCCAGAAACGCTCTACTTTTCCATTTGTCTGTGGGCGGTATGCTTGTGTATATCGCCTTTTAATACCGGTTTCCATCAACATTCTTTCAAATGGGTGGTTCTGCTTGTTCCTGCTGATGGACGGTCCGAATTCAGGACCGTTATCGGCAATCATCTCCTCAAACAATATCCCAAATTCCTGTTTTAGCATCTGCATGCAGCGCATGGCAGCAAACATGGTGGTAAGTGCGGTAATATCCTCCATTACCTCTGCCCATGCAAGACGGGAATAATCATCAAGGACACAGATCAGATAAAGCTTTCTGTTCTCTCCCCTGATTACACTTTTACTTAGATGGTGACAATCAATATGTCCTAACTGGCCCATACGCTCCTTGATAATTTTTCGTTTAACTTCCTTTTCGGCACTCTCCAAGCGGTTCTGTCCATAACGTCTGAGGATATTGTACACCCCGGATGCCGATGGTGTAAATTTATCCGATTTTTGTTTAAGCTGGCTGGCTATTTCAAATTTACTGTTGCCAAGTTTGCGAAGATCCAATACCTTTTGTTCATCCTGGAGATCTGGCCGCCTGGTACGATACCTCGGGCCACGTTTTGCCGGAAGAAGGTCCAGTTCACTACCGGACTGTTTGAACCTGTTGTAATATTTAAGAAAACTCCTTGCATCAGTATCATGGGCAGAGTAAAAATCTTTTACAAGCTTGAACTTAGGGTGTTTCCCATCTTTTATCTGTTCATATTCTTTGATTAGAAAACGGTATTTACTTAAATAATTCCGCTTTAAGGTAAGGTCGTTAGTGTTTATTCGCATAAATTATAATTAGCTATTTACAAAGCTAATTCTGTTACCGAATTACTAAACCTTTACAAT
>NZ_BAABBY010000038.1:0-940 GCF_039538295.1 Pedobacter jeongneungensis
GGTACATCCGCTCACCAGCCTCAAACGGGTTGGGAACAAACTTCTCCAGGCTCAGCTCAGGCTGGTTCAGGTAACCACGGGCCAGACCCGAACCACCCAGGCAAATCTCCCCGGCAACCCCTACAGGGCATAATCCGCCACCCCCGTCCCTTATATAAATACGCGTGTTGGAAATCGGTTTGCCGATGGGGATGTTTGAGCAATTATTATTTATCCTATAACTCGTTGCAACAACAGTGTTTTCTGTAGGACCGTAATTATTTATAATCTCATAGTTTTTCTTTACAAAAGAATTTAACTTCCCGCCTCCCGTTAGCAGGCAACGTAAAGATTGGTTTTCAACTTCCAAAAATTGCTCTGCGATTGAGGTAGGCAGAAAACTAATGGTCACCTTATTTTCATCATAGTAAGCTGTGAGTGCATTAATATTTAAGCGCATTTCTGCAGGCACGATATACAGACATACACCTGTAATTATATAAGGAAAAAGTTCCCACACCGAAGCATCGAATGAAATACCAGCATATATACTGGTACGGTCTTCCTGCGATAATGAAAATTCAGATTGATGCCAAAAACATAAATTAACCAGGCTATGATGTTCCACCAGTACACCCTTAGGTTTGCCCGTAGAACCCGATGTATAGATCACATAGGCCAGATCATCAGGACCATTAACTGATAAAGGATTTCCAACAGGGGAATCTATGGCATTCAATTGAATGTCTATAGAAAATACAGTCCCTTGATAAAAATCGAGATCAAACAGATAATCAGCCTGTGTCAGCAATACTTTCATTGCTGTATCATTCATTATATACTCTTTGCGGTCCTGCGGGTATTCAGGGTCTATGGGTACATAGGCTGCCCCGGATTTTAATATACCCAGAATAGCAATTACCATCCAGTGTGACCTGTCCAGCATTACACCTGCCAGGTC
>NZ_BAABBY010000039.1:0-903 GCF_039538295.1 Pedobacter jeongneungensis
TTCCCATGCAGTATGCTGATTATTCGCTTTGGCAGCGTGGTCAGTTCTCAGGCCCTGAGATGGATATCCATCTGGATTACTGGAAGAACCATCTTAAGGGGGTTGTTCCCCTGGATCTTCCCACAGATTATTTACGTCCTTCAGTTCAAAGTAACATTGGGGGAGTCGTGGATTATTGTTTGGATGCGAGCGTTTCGGATGGTTTTCAGGCTTTGGGACGGGAACAGGGAGCCACCCTTTTCATGACCTTGCTTTCTGCATTTGATATTCTTATGTATCGTTATAGCGGTCAGTCCGATATCTGTGTGGGCAGTCCTGTTTTGGGCCGGACAGACCAGGCTTTGGAACCTTTGATAGGTTTTTTTGTAAATACGGTAGCTCTTCGGATCGATTTGAAGGGTAATCCTTCCTATCTTTCGGTTCTTGCACAAGTTAAAGATACCACTCTGGAGGGTTATTCACACCAGTCCACACCTTTTGAGCAGGTGGTAGATGCTGTTGTTACCGATCGGGATTCCGGGCGAAGCCCACTGTTCCAGGTTTTTTTTACGCTCCAGGATTTATCACAGGAGCAGAGGCTCCGCATTGACAATGTTGTGGTAAGCCCACTTGATGTTACCCATACTACCTCCCGGTTTGAGATCGGCTTTACCGTTATCGAACGTGCGTCCGGGATTCACCTGAGCGTTAATTACAACAGTGATTTTTATTCGCGTTCGCGTATTGAGCGCATGGCTATCCATTATGAAGAACTTCTCCGGTCCATTCTTCTGGACCCTGGTTCCGGTATCGATACCTTGAATATTCTGCCTGGCCCTGAGGTTTCGGAGCTTTTTTCTTTCAATCCCCCGGTTTCTGATGATGTTTCGGGTTCCACCCTTTTAGATCTTTTCCACGATTCTG
>NZ_BAABBY010000040.1:0-877 GCF_039538295.1 Pedobacter jeongneungensis
GTCCTGTTAAAGCAAATTAAAAAGGAGTTTGGCATTAACTTTAAACTAAACAGCATATTCGAATCACAGAATATTAAACAAATTGCAAGCGAAATAGATAATATTATCTGGCTTAATCAAAATAGTGGTAAGCCAATTATCTCAATAATTTAATTATAATTCGGGCAGAACTAGCATGAGTAAACTGCATAAACATAAATTATGAGCACCTGAAGCCAAAATTCGTAGATTAAGATAAAAATTAAATACACGAATTTTTAAAAATCTAAGAAGCACTTGAAAATTATAAAGAGAGGCAATCATATAATTGTTTTTTCGCAGCATAAAGCACTTAATAAGAATCACTAGATGAAAATAGAAGACATTCTGAAAAAAATAAGAAAAAGTAATATTGATATTTCAGTCAACGGTGATAATCTTCAATTAAATGGCAATAATTCAGATCTTTCACCACTTTTGCTGGCAGAAATAAAGGCGAATAAGGAAGGGATAATTGAATATTTGAGGAGCAACATTTATAATCTCCGAGATTTCGAGTCTATTCCCCTGGCTGCTGCTGCTACAGGTTATCCTTTATCATCCTCCCAACGCCGTCTTTGGATACTGAGCCAGTTTGAAGAAGGGAATATAGCCTACAATATGCCCGGGATATATCTTTTTGAAGGTTCTTTTGACCGTTCCGCCCTTGATTATGCGTTTAAGTCATTGCTTGACCGGCACGAAATCCTGAGGACTGTTTTCAGGCAGGATGATTCGGGAGAGGTTCGCCAGGTTGTCCTTTCATCCGAAGAGCTTGGCTTCCAGATACGGTACCTGGATTTACAGGATGAAAGGGAACAGGAAGATGTGGTTTGGGGAATTGTCCACAGCGACTGGA
>NZ_BAABBY010000041.1:0-842 GCF_039538295.1 Pedobacter jeongneungensis
ACCCTGGCGGCAAGGTTGACAGAGGCCGACTGCCCGACCCCGAGGGTCTGGGCCTGTCCATCGGTACAGAATATGTAGCTCCGGAAAACGAGGTTGAAGAGAAACTTGTTGAAATTTGGAAGGAGATGTTGGACATAGATATAGCGCAAATTGGTATTAACGACAATTTTTTTGATTTGGGCGGAGATTCAATTAAGATTATACGAATGATTGGATTAATTAATAAAGAGTTTTCTAGAAACATTTCAACTTTAATGGTTTATAAGTATCCGACAATTAGCTCATTCTCGAAATATGTTTATTTTAACGATGAAGGCCAACAAGGAAAAACCGATGATTATCTTAGTTCTTCAATAGATGTTATGGAAGGGACAATTAATTTATTAACTCAAAATAATGACAATAAAAAATAATAGATACATTTCTTAATAACCATGGATAACTAAATTTTTTCCCTAAATCACAGAATTCATTTTAATTACATCGATATAAAATTACCATTTATACCCCTGGAAATAAATGAAAGTATTTTAAATAAAATTTATTAATTGGAACTAGTTAATCAACTGCCAATCAATATTGTTAATTGACTTGCCTGGAATATTGGAATGAATAATAAAACGATAATTTAAGTTATATGAAAGAGTTAATATCAAGACTTAATGCAAATAATATTCATCTATCAATTGATAATGGAGATCTGAAATTAAGATATAATAATTCAGATCTTTCACCACTTTTGCTGGCAGAAATAAAGGCGAATAAGGAAGGGATAATTGAATATTTGAGGAGCAACATTTATAATCTCCGAGATTTCGAGTCTATTCCCCTGGTTGCTGTTG
>NZ_BAABBY010000042.1:0-681 GCF_039538295.1 Pedobacter jeongneungensis
GTCCTGTTAAAGCAAATTAAAAAGGAGTTTGGCATTAACTTTAAACTAAACAGCATATTCGAATCACAGAATATTAAACAAATTGCAAGCGAAATAGATAATATTATCTGGCTTAATCAAAATAGTGAAATGAATAATGAAACGATAATTTAAGTTATATGAAAGAGCTAATATCCAGACTTAAAGCACATGATATTCATCTATCAGTAAACAATGGGGATTTGAAAGTGAAATTTAAAGGTGCAAGCCTTCCCGCTGTTTTTTTTAAAGAAATAAAAGATAATAAGAACCAAATAATCGACTATCTAAATAGTATTTCTGATGTAGTTGTGCCAAAGTACATTTTAAATATTCAATATGATAAAAGCGGTTATCCTTTATCATCCTCCCAACGCCGTCTTTGGATACTGAGCCAGTTTGAGGAAGGGAATATAGCTTATAACATACCTCGGGCATATTTTTTTGAAGGTTCTTTTGACCGTTCCGCCCTTGATTATGCGTTTAAGTCATTGCTTGACCGGCACGAAATCCTGAGGACTGTTTTCAGGCAGGACGATTCGGGAGAGGTTCGCCAGGTTGTCCTTTCATCCGAAGAGCTTGGCTTCCAGATACGGTACCTGGATTTACAGGATGAAAGGGAACAGGAAGATGTGGTTTGGGGAATTGTCCACAGCGACTGGA
>NZ_BAABBY010000043.1:0-667 GCF_039538295.1 Pedobacter jeongneungensis
CCGCTCGGGTTCCCCATCTTTCGATTCCTGTTGTTCAAGAGCGTCCTGCCAAGGTTCCCCTTTCCTTCAGCCAGGAGCGTTTGTGGTTTATAGACCGCCTCCAGGGTAGTACGAACTACCACATATCTGGGGTTCTGAGCTTACGGGGACCGCTTGATATTTCTTTTTTGGAACGTTCCCTTGGCAATATAGTTGACCGGCATGAGGTGCTCCGGACTGTTGTTTTTGAAGATGACGGCATTGGCTATCAGCAGGTGCTTCCCGGGGGCAAGTGGTCGCTTGGTTACTCCAGTTCTCCGGAGTTTTCGGGTAAAGCCTATCTGGAGGAACACATCGGTCTTTTGATCGGTCGTCCTTTTGACCTTAGCCGTGACAGCATGCTCCGTGTAGATCTTCTCGAGATTGGCCCTGAGGATTATGTTCTTGTATTTGTGATGCACCATATTGCCTCTGACGGCTGGTCAATGAACGTTTTGATTAGGGAATTTGTTTCACTTTACCAGGGTTACCTTTCAGGCAAGGAAACTGTCCTGCCCGTTCTTCCCATGCAGTATGCTGATTATTCGCTTTGGCAGCGTGGTCAGTTCTCAGGCCCTGAGATGGATATCCATCTGGATTACTGGAAGAACCATCTTAAGGGGGTTGTTCCCCTGGATCTTCCCACAGA